>JADHNI010000006.1 GCA_016779585.1 Pseudomonadales bacterium | reverse complement strand
TAGACAGGCCCAGATTTGTACTCAGGCAGCGCACCTTTTTTAACGTAGATGGGCTTGCCGAAACCGACACTGAAACGGATGACGTGCACGTTACACAGGCGGGCAACCCAGTAATGTCCAAACTCATGGATAGTCACCAGGATGGATATGGTGACGATGAGCGCCAGAACGGTCTGCAGGAATTCAATCATAGCGAGTGTATTGTAGGGGTCTTAGAGCCAGCTGGCGAACAGTAGATACAGTGCAAACACCGGGCTCGCTGACAGCAGGCTGTCAATGCGATCCAGGAAACCGCCATGCCCGGGCAATAGGTTGCTCGAATCCTTAATGTCCCTGTGTCGCTTGAACATACTGATGGTCAGGTCTCCCAATACTGATACCACGGCAATTCCCATGCAGGCTGCGAGGTAGGCCAGGCCCGTCCAGCTCATCATTACTGGACTGCCAGAGTAAAGGGCCATCAGGGTGGCGATCACACCTGAGGTTACCACTCCACCAAAGAAACCGGCCCAGGACTTGCCCGGGCTGACCATTGGCGCCAGCTTTGCCTTACCAAACGCCTTGCCACTGAAGTAGGCACCAATATCAGCACCCCAAATCAGGAAAAACAGCAGGCATATCAAGTAACTGCTTTGCGGGAACTGCTTAAGCGCGTTCAGAGCCGCAAACCCAGGCAACATCACCACAAAACCTATGATCACTATGACTGCCGTATGGCCCCAGAGTTCATCAAATTTCGGGTAGCCGACCACGAGCACAAAGGCAATTGTCCACCACAGCAGGCTAACAGCGAGTACCGGAATCGTGGGCAGATAGTAGACACCTGCCATACTGGCGGCAATGAGAGCTGCATAAACATAACGCTGCATGCTGGAGAGACCGGCGAAATTGGCCCACTCCCAGGCAGCAACCGCGAGTACGGCGCCGACAAAAAAGGCAAATTCCAGAGGTGGCAGAAGGAATACGCCAGCGAGTGCGATAGGCGCAATGACGATGCCGGTAATGATCCGCTGGCGCAGCATAGGCCGGTCAGATCCCTCAGATTTCCATCAAGTCAGCTTCTTTTGCTTCCAGTGCTGAATCGATTTCCTTGACCTTGGCGTCAGTAAGCTGCTGGATTTGCTCCTCACCCCGACGAGCCTCGTCCTCAGTGATTTCCTTCTCTTTCAGGAACTCTTTCAGATCATTGTTGGCATCACGACGAATATTGCGAACAGCTACCCTGGCGTTTTCCGCCTCACCCTTGGCGATTTTTGTCAGGTCTCTACGATTTTCTTCCGTCAATGGTGGCAAGGGCAGACGGATGTTGTCAGAGGATGTACTGGGATTCAGACCCAGGTCTGATTTCAGGATCGCCTTTTCAACCGCCGGGATGAGGGGTTTCTCCCAGGGAGAAATGACCAGCGTGCGGCCGTCTTCAACAGTGATATTGGCAACCTGGTTCAGTGGCGTTTCCGATCCATAGTAATCGACGGTAATACCGTCAAGCAGATTCGGGTGTGCCCGCCCGGTACGGATTTTTGCGAAGGCTGCGTCCAGAGAGACCAGCGTTTTGCTCATCCGCTCTTCAGCATCCTTTCTAATATCATCAATCATGTGTTCCCTCGCAATAGCTGCCGACTATAGACTATTTACGATGAGAGTGCCTTCCTCGTCGCCAACGATTGCATTACGTAGCGCGCCTGTCTGCTCCATCGCGAAGACTCGCAGCGGCATATCATGGTCACGGGCAAGACAAATGGCCGTGAGGTCCATGACGCCGAGCTGCTTTTCGAGCACCTCGTCATAGGTCAGCACATCGTACCTGGTTGCCGTCTTGTCGATCATGGGATCTGCTGAATAAACACCGTCTACTTTTGTTGCCTTGAGCACAATGTCTGCATCAATTTCGATGCCACGCAGACAGGCTGCAGAGTCCGTGGTGAAAAATGGATTACCTGTACCCGCCGAGAAGATAACGACGTTGCCCGCTTCAAGATGACGAATGGCAATACGGCGATCGTAATGCTCAACCACGCCGCTCATGGGTATGGAAGACATAACGTCGGTGTGAATGTTGGCCCGCTCCAATGCATCGCGCATGGCGAGCGCATTCATCACCGTGGCGAGCATGCCCATATGGTCACCGGTGACCCGGTCGAGACCGGCTGCACTCAGCGCAGCACCTCGAAACAGGTTGCCTCCGCCGATTACAAGGCCAACCTGGACGCCGATACCTACAAGCTGCCCTATTTCGAGCGCAGTTCGGTCCAGGACCTTGGGATCAATACCCACACCACCGGCACCCAGGGCTTCCCCGGAAAGTTTCAGCAGGATCCGCTGGTACTTAGGTGTGCCTTTCTTGGATTTGGGCATGAGTCAGGTTCCGATCGTCAGGTTTAACCGCCGAGTTGTTTTTGGACTTCAGCTGCGAAGTCGTCCTCTTCTTTCTCGATACCTTCACCAACCTCGTAACGAACGAAGCGGTTTACGGTAGCACCTTCCTTCTTGAGCAAAGCACCAACCTTGATGTCAGCGTCTTTAACAAACGGCTGCTCAACCAGGCTGATCTCGGCAAGGTACTTGCGGATACGACCGTCGATCATCTTCTCGATGATTTCCGCCGGCTTGCCTGATTCCTGCGCCTGGGCCGTGTAGATTTCACGCTCTTTCTCGATCAGGTCTGCAGGCGCATCTTCAGGGCTGACAACTGACGGGTTGGAGGCAGCAATATGCATCGCAATGTCTTTGCCCAGCTCTTCGTTGCCGCCTTCAATGGCAACAAGAACGCCGATCTTGCCGGTAGTGGCGTGAATGTAGCTGACCACCTGACCTTCATCCTTGAAAACTTCAGCGCGGCGGATAGCGATGTTCTCACCAATCTTCTGAACCAGTGCTTCGCGCTCTGCTTCAAGATCCAGCTCAGCAACATCAGTTGTGCCGGTTGCGAACACCTTGTCGGTGACCGTTCCTACGAAGGCAACAAAGTCTTCGTTCTTGGCGGCGAAGTCAGTTTCGCAGTTGACCTCAACGATCACGCCAGTGGTGCCGTCAATTTTGCAGCCCAGCAGGCCATCGGCAGCAATTCGACCAGCCTTCTTGGCCGCTTTCATACCGCTGGATTTACGCAGGTTTTCAATAGCAAGTTCTGAGTCGCCGTTTGCCTCTACCAGCGCCTTCTTGCAATCCATCATTCCCAGGCCAGTACGTTCCCTGAGATCCTTAACCATTGCTGCTGTTATGTCAGCCATCGTTCATCCTCAATCGCGGGTGCAAGACACCCGTAAATCTACGTTAAAAAGGGTTCTGTTATTCGGACTTGGGCTGTTGTTCACTAGCCGCAGGCGCTTCACTGGCCGCAGGCGCTTCACTAGCCGCAGGCGCTTCACTAGCCGCAGGCGCTTCACCAGCCGCGGGTGCTTCTTCAGCCGCAGGCGCTTCTTCAGCTGCTGCCTCCACTTCGACGAAGTCGTCCGGGCTCACATCACCCTGTGCTTCAGCCTTGCCTTCAAGCACAGCATCGGCAACTGCAGAAACAAACAGACGAATTGAGCGAATGGCGTCGTCGTTGCCAGGAATAACATAGTCAATGCCGTCCGGAGAGCTGTTGGTGTCGACAATACCGATGACGGGAATGCTGAGCTTCCTGGCCTCGGTAATAGCGATGTCTTCGTGGTCCACATCAACAACGAATATCACGTCAGGCAGACCGCCCATGTCCTTGATTCCACCCAGGGAAGATTCGAGTTTTTCCAGGTCAAGCTGGCGAGCCAATGCTTCCTTTTTGGTGAGCTTGCTGAATGTGCCGTCAGTTGACTGGGTTTCGAGGTCACGCAAACGACGAATAGACTGGCGGATGGTCTTGTAGTTCGTAAGCATGCCACCGAGCCAGCGCTTGTCGACATAAGGCATACCGCAGCGTTCCGCGTGCTCCTTTACGACTTTACCTGCGCTTCGCTTGGTGCCGACGAACAGGATCTTGTTACGACGTGCAGCCAGGCCGCGAACGTAATCGAGCGCCTCTTCCAGTGCTGGAACGGTCTTCTCGAGGTTGATGATATGAATGTTATTTCTGGCTCCGAAGATGAATTGTTTCATCTTGGGGTTCCAGTACCTGGTCTGGTGACCAAAGTGCGCGCCTGCCTCCAGCAGGTCCCGCATGGATACGCTAGACATAGTCTCTCCGAATTGTGTTGGGTTACGCCTACACACACCCCATAATCCAACCAAATCAAGCACTTGGCTTTCATCAGCACCCAAACTATGTGTCGGTATGTGTGAGTATTTTTAAGTTTTCGCTGCGGGGACATCCCGTAGCGCGGCGCTTTATACCATGCTCTCCGTCATTTTTCGAGCCGAATCCGCCGTTTTCTCCGCATCTGGCCTTTTCCCACACCCTAGGAGGGATCTCTGGTTGGGAGAATCCCGGGACATCTGCTCGGCAGACTAGAGGGCAGGGACAGCCCGAAAGTCAGCGCTAATGGATGTACCGGGCGGCGTTCCGCTTGAGCGGTGACGAGCAGGTCGTGCCAGGGTCGGAGCCGCCCGCACAACCCTGAGTCTCGAGATCTCTTCGCGGTGGTCGAGACGACGTCACAGGCATTGCGAGGCCCATTTCTGCTATAGTTCGCTGCTCGCAAAATCTGACCTGAAATTAATGTCGATCGAAATCAAAGACGCGGACGCCATCGAAAAAATGCGTGCTGTGGGGGCCCTCGCCGCTGAACAGCTCGAAATGATCGAGGAATATGTAAAGCCGGGTGTTACCACCGGGGAGCTGGACCGCATCTGCCACGACTACACCGTGAACAAGCAGAACGCCATTCCAGCCCCACTGAACTACCGGGGCTTCCCGAAGTCCATCTGCACGTCCGTTAACCACGTGGTCTGCCATGGTATTCCCAGCAACGACAAGGTCCTGAAAAACGGCGATATCGTAAATATCGACGTGACCCTGATCAAAGACGAATATCATGGCGACACCAGCAAAACCTTTATTGTGGGCGAAGCGAACGTGATGGCGGAAAGACTGACCAAAACCTGCAAGGAAGCCCTGTACCTGGGTATCCAGGCTGTAAAGCCGGGAGGCCACCTCGGAGATATCGGGCACGCTATCCAGCGATTTGCCGAAAAGCAGCGCTTCTCAATTGTTCGTGAATACTGCGGCCATGGCATTGGCAAGGTGTTCCACGACGAGCCGCAGGTACTCCACTACGGCAAGAAAGGTACCGGACCTGAGCTGAAACCCGGTATGACGTTCACCATCGAGCCCATGATTAACGCAGGCAAAGCTGCCGTAAAGTTGCTGCCAGACCAATGGACGGTGGTGACAAAAGACCACAAGCTCACCGCACAGTGGGAACATACGATCCTGGTCACAGAGACCGGTTACGAGATTCTCACGTACAGGAAAGATGACACCATCGAGAGGTGCACCTGAATCGCATGCTGGATTCTATTCTCAGCCAGCTTGAATCCGACCTGGAAGAATCCAGCCGAATCATCCCTGTGTTCAAGAGTGCCCTCGCTGATGCAAGGTCCTCACTGACAGACCGTTTCAATGCTGGTGAAGACACCGAAGACCTGATTGCCGAACACTCGCAGTTCATGGACGGTGTCATGTGCCTGGCGTGGAGCCGCTTCGACTGGCAGGAAAATCGACGCGCCTGGCGCAAATCCCGTATTTCTCTGATCGCCGTTGGCGGCTATGGTCGACACGAGTTGCTGCCGAACTCCGATATTGATCTGTTGATCCTGCTGGAAAGAAACAGTCACAGTACTCATCGCAACAATATCCAGAGCTTCACAACGCTGCTCTGGGATATTGGTCTGGAAGTGGGCCACAGTGTTCGCTCCATTGGCGAATGCAAGGCCCAGGCCGCGCACGACGTCACCGTACTGACCGCCATGATGGAATCCCGGACGATCATTGGCGACGACGAACTGCTGGAAAGGATGCAGACACGGATAGCGCCAGGCAAAGTCTGGGCCCCGAAAGCCTTCTTTATCGCCAAACGCAATGAACAGAGAGAGCGACATGAAAGTTCGGATCACACTGAGCTGTCACTCGAACCCAACGTTAAAACCTCGCCCGGTGGGTTGCGCGATATCCAGACGATTACCTGGGTCGCGAAAAGGCAGTACGGCACGGAACATTTTGCCGACCTGGCTGAACAGGAAATCCTGACCGACGAAGAGAGCAAGGCACTGACCCAGAGCCTGAGGGAACTGTGGAAAATTCGTTTCGGGTTGCACATCATCACTGACCGTGACGAGAACCGCCTGCTGTTCGAATACCAGCAGCAGCTCGCCAAACTCTTCGGCTACGAAGATGGCGACCAACTCGCCGTCGAGCAGTTCATGCAGCACTACTACCGCACGGCGCTCCGGGTTAACACGATCAATGAAACAATGATGCAGCACTTCGATGAAGTGATCGTGCAAGCTGGCTCCAGGCTCCAGGTAAAACCCGTGAATGATCGGTTCCGGCTGGTTAACAACATGCTGGAAGTCATCAGTAACGATGTGTTCGTGAAATCACCCTCATCACTGCTCGAGATGTTTGTCATCATTGGTTCCGATGAAACCATTGAGGGGTTTCGCGCCTCAACCATCCGGTTGGCGCAGCGCCATGTATACCTGATCAACGACCGATTCCGTGAAGACCCCGAGAACACAAGACTCTTTATGGTACTGCTTGGTTGCAACAACCACCTGTTCACGCAACTAAGGCGCATGGGCCGCTGGGGTATCCTGGGTCGTTACCTGCCGGAATTCGGCCGCGTTATCGGCCAGATGCAGTTTGACCTGTTCCACATCTATACCGTCGATGCACACACCCTGCAGGTAGTCAGGAACATGCGGCGCTTTCGCTACAAGAACAATACCCAGCAGTTCCCTATCGCAGCTCATATACACTCGCGTCTGCCGAAAATCGAACTGCTCTACATCTCCGGGCTTTACCATGACATAGCCAAGGGTATGGGCGGTGATCACTCGGAACTGGGCGTCGGTATTGCAAGGGATTTCTGCGAACGGCATGGCCTTCCCACCTGGGACACAAACCTCGTTTGCTGGCTGGTCCAGAATCACCTGTTGATGTCGACCACCGCACAGCGCAAGGATATCCAGGACCCGGAAGTCGTACATGATTTCGCCCGGATTGTGGGTGAGAAGGTGCGCCTGGATTACCTGTATGCGCTGACAGTTGCGGACATGAACGCCACAAATCCTACCCTGTGGAATGGCTGGCGCGCAGCATTGCTAAACCAACTGTACTCGGAGACCAAAAAAGCTCTTCGCCATGGCCTGGAAGAACCTGTGGACCGCCATGAATACGTCGAAGACATACGACAGCAAGCCATAGAAAAGCTGACGGAACACAACTTTGGTGAATCGAGGATCGAAGAACTCTGGAACCAGGTGGACGACGAGTACTTCCTGCTGGAACGCGTCAACGACATCGTCTGGCATACCGAAGCTATCCTGGGCAGTGATGGAGCAGGTCCCGTCATTCTTGTGCAGGATGATATGTCTCGAAGAACCGATACAGGTTTTACACAGATATTTGTGCACACCCGGGATCGAAAGGACCTGTTTGTTGCCATCGTGTCTGCCATCGACGAACTGGGCCTGATGATTGTCGATGCACGAATCGCCACCTCTGCGTCAGATCTAACGTTCAATACCTTTACCGTCCTGGAAAGCGATGGGCAACCGGTTGGCAACAAGACTTCCCGGGTAGAGAAGATCAAGGCAACCATTACACGCAACCTGGAGCGGCAAGAAGTCAGGCAGGTCCAGACAAGGCGTATGCCAAGTATCCTGAAGCAGTTCACACACAAAACACGCGTCAATGTGACCCAGGACACAGAACGTGGCGTCACTGCACTTGAAGTTATCTCTGCCGACAGGCCCGGACTGCTTGTGGTTATTGCCAGCGTACTTGCTGACTTCAACATCAACCTGGTGTCCGCAAAAATCACCACGCTTGGCGATCGGATCGAAGATACCTTCTTTGTCACCGACGAAGCGGGCGAACTTCTGGTCGACGAGGGCCAGCTGGAGCGAGTCCGGTCTGCCATCTGCATGGAACTCGACGAACACGTCGAGAAACTCGCGGTCTGACATGAACAAACAGCTAGAACTGCTGCACCCCTACCCTTTCCAGCGATTTAACCAACTACTGGAAAACGTCGAGACGGCCACAAACGCACCGTTGATCGCCTGGTCCATGGGAGAACCCAGGCACGAGGCGGCAGGATTCCTGGTAGAAGCCATGCAGAGCGAGACACTCATTCGCAAAGGCCTCGGTACATACCCGCCAACCAGGGGTATACCTGAACTCAGGGATGCCATCGCCTCCTTCCTTCAGCGACGTTACAACCTGGAAGAAAAACCGGACCCGGAATCCCAGGTGCTGCCAGTAACCGGGACAAGAGAGGCGCTTTTCGCCATTGCGCAGGCCGTGATCAGCGCTGCCGATGGCGGTCGCGTGGTGATGCCAAACCCGTTCTACCAGATTTATGAAGGGGCAGCGATCCTCGCGGGTGCCCAGCCCTATTACATGAACTGCACTGCAGAGAACAACTTCCTGCCTGACTTCGACAGCGTTCCTGAAGATGTCTGGCAGGACTGTAAACTCCTTTATCTCTGCACGCCTGGGAACCCAACTGGCGCCGTGATGAGCACTGAAAGCCTGCAGAAGGCGATCCAGCTTGCCGACCGGCACAATTTCGTCATAGTGTCAGATGAATGTTACTCAGAAGTTTATTTCGCTGAAGGCAACCCTCCGGCGGGATTACTCGGTGCAGCCGACGCCATGGGCTGGTCCGACTACCGCCACTGTATCGCGGTGAATTCACTGTCAAAGCGATCCAACCTGCCAGGACTTCGTTCCGGCTATGTTGCCGGTGATGCGCAGATACTGGAGAAGTTCCTGCTTTATCGTACCTACCACGGGTCCGCCATGCCTGTGCATCACCAGCTGGTGTCAGAAATGGCCTGGAACGATGAACAGCATGTCATTGAGAACCGCACCCTCTACCGAGAAAAGTTCGATGCTGTTGCACAGATTCTTGAGCCGGTATGGCACATGGAAAGGCCCGATGCCGGATTCTATTTCTGGCCGGAGACTCCCATGGCCGACACGGACTTCGCTGTGCGCCTGATCGAGCTCGCCAACGTCAAGGTCCTGCCCGGTAGTTTCCTCTCCCGGATGACCGAATCCGGTAATCCCGGCGAGCAGAGAGTCCGCATGGCTCTGGTCGCCACCCTGGAAGAATGTATCGAAGCAGCCGGGCGAATAGTCCAGGTCTGGGAACGCCTGTAGAAAACCGCCTATAATGTGCGCCCTCGCACTTTAGTTAATACGGAAGAAACATGTACGCGCTGGCTTTAGGTATTGGTACCAGGAATCGCAAGGATGAATGGCTTGAGGTCTATTACCCTCGTCCCGTCTTCCATCCAGATCAGACCCTGGTGGATGAAATCGCTTCTGTCACGGGTTATTCGGGTGGCAACAAAGATATCGACCTGGATCAGGCAACCGTTGCTGCACTTAGCGACAAGGTTTCCGATGCCAGCCAGAAATCCCTGCTGCGCAGGATGGCCGGTTCCACAAAGCCGCTGGTCCTTACCATGCTGGACACGGATTCAGCGCTTCAGTCGACGCCGGAAACCTATCTAAAGCTGCACCTGCTGTCGCATCGTTTCGTGCTGCCTAACGAACAGAACCTGGAAGGTATCTACCCGCTTCTGCCAAACGTGGCCTGGACAGAACAGGGCGCGGTGGACCTCGAGGAACTGGAGGATCTTCAGATCGAAGCACGCCTTGAGGGTCGTGTTCTCGAAGTAGCGGCGGTCGATAAGTTCCCCAAGATGACCAACTATGTAGTGCCGTCAGGCGCCCGTATTGCTCATTCGGGTCGTGTTCGGCTGGGTGCCTATGTGGGCGAAGGCACAACCGTCATGCACGAGGGCTTCATAAACTTCAATGCAGGTGCCATCGGCCCGAATATGGTTGAAGGCCGGATATCGCAGGGTGTCACCGTGGGTAGCGGTTCAGACCTCGGCGGCAGCGCCAGCACGGCGGGAACCTTGTCAGGTGGCGGCAACATAGTAATATCTATTGGCCAGGACTGCCTGATAAGCGCCAACGCCGGTACCGGTATCCCGCTTGGGGATCGCTGCACCATTGAAGCCGGTCTCTACATTACGCCTGGTACCGTAGTGCAGATTCTTGACGAAGAGCGCAATGCGCTCCGACTGGTCAAGGCACGAGAGCTGGCAGGCATGTCAGACCTGTTGTTTATCCGTAATTCGCAGAACGGTGTGGTCGAGTGTCGAACCAATCGCAAGGCTATTGAGCTGAACACGACCCTGCACAGCCACAACTGATATGAGTGTCTACAACTGATATGAGTATCGATACGATCAGCCTCGCACAGTCGCTGATCCGGGAGCGATCCGTTTCTCCGGAGGATGGTCACTGCCAGTCGATCATGGCGGGTGTCCTGGAAGAACTCGGCTTTACCGTTGAACACCTGCCATTCGGACCGGTGAGCAACCTCTGGGCAATCCGAACCAACGGCGAGGGTCCCACTCTGTGCTTCGCCGGACATACCGACGTCGTACCCACTGGCCCGGAAGACAAGTGGCAGCATCCGCCGTTTGAAGGTGTCATTGAAGGGGATGTACTGCACGGCCGAGGCGCTGCCGATATGAAGGGCTCACTGGCCGCCATGTTATCCGCAAGCGAACGTTTCCTGGCCGGCAACCCGGAATTCAAAGGTACCCTGGCCTTCCTCATCACCTCGGATGAAGAAGATGTTGCCACCGACGGCACCGTCAGGGTGATGGATGAACTGGACAGCAGGGGCATAAAAATTGACTACTGCGTCATTGGCGAGCCTTCCAGTTCCAAAGTCGTTGGTGATGTCGTGCGTGTCGGCAGACGCGGCTCGCTGAACGGTTCACTTCGTATTAAAGGTATCCAGGGGCACGTGGCCTACCCGGACGAGGCAAGAAACCCGATTCACGAGTGTGGTGAGGTGATTGCCGACCTGACTGAAACGCACTGGGATCAGGGCAACGAGTTCTTCCCCGCCACCTCATTCCAGATATCAAACATCCAGGGCGGCACCGGTGCCAACAACGTCATTCCCGGCGATGTGGCGATTGAATTCAACTTTCGATTCTCCACGGAATCCTCGGAAGAATCGCTTCGCGCGCGGACCGAAAAGATTGTCGGGAAACACTGCAAGGATTACGAAATAAGCTGGAAGTTGTCAGGGCCTCCATTCCTGACGGAAGGTGGTACCCTGATCCCGGCAGTACAGGAAGTGCTGAGGGAATGCATGCAGGTGGAAACAGAACTATCCACCTCAGGTGGCACCTCTGATGGCCGGTTTATTGCACCCAGGGGCATCGAAGTTGTTGAGCTGGGTCCCTGTAACGCCACAATCCACAAGGTCGATGAACAGGTCTCGATCACTTCCCTGAACCAGTTGTCTGAAGTCTACGAACAGATCATGAACCGCCTGCTCACCTGATGGAACGACACCCGGACATTGAGATATACATCAAGCGCGTCCCACTGGCAGACCTGTTGCAGTGGCTGGATCAGCGATTCACCGTGGGTGAGCAGCAGGAAGCGGGAGAAACACTGAGGCTACAGCTAAAGCGGGAGGGCAAACCTCTGACCTGCACCATCTATGAGAACGCAGCCAAGGGAGGCTACACATCCGTCATGTTCGAGCCAAACCACACTCCCTGGGATAACGATGAAGCCTGCGCTGCAGAGGCATTTGAAGTTTTCCAGCTGGAGGTTCGCTGTATTACCGGTGGCTGGTCCAACAGTTCACCTTCAGAAGGCGGCTGGTATCGATTTACCGAGAATGGGCGAAGCGTTGTTAACTGGCTGACATGAACAAGTTCTTTTACGTAGCCGCAGGCATTATCACTTTTCTTGTATTCATCCTCGTGATGGCACCTGCCAGTCTGCTGGTCTCACTGGCCGGGGACAATTTGCAGAAAGTTCCTGATCTTGAGGTCGGTCGTGTGGAAGGTCGCATCTGGGCGGGCGCTGCAGAGCTTCAGTACCAGAGCTTCCCGGCACTGGTTTCATGGAATCTGGCGGCGCTACCCCTGGCACTGGGCAGAATATCTGCCGACGTTGAAGTGGCTGGTGATGGCCTGGACGCTGCTTTCCATGTGTCGGCCAACAGCAACGAAGGTAGCATCACGGGTGCAACAGCCTTTGTGGATGCACGTTATATCAACCAGGTATCGATAGGATACGGTCTCGATCTTTCGGGGCAATTCTCATTTAGTTCTGATGAAATCTCCTTCAATCGTCGCTGGATCACCGCGGCAACCGGAGACCTCGACTGGCCTGGTGGGATTGTTCACATTGAAACACCTGAACGGTTACACACTGTCGATCTGCCGCCGCTGCGAGGAAAACTTTCCATGGACGGTGATTCCGTTAAGCTGGCCATCAACGACACGAACACACCACTGATTGACCTGAGCCTTAAACCCAGTGGCTGGGCAGCTGTTGGCGTCAGCTTCGCCTTTATCGAGCTGGCAGGTCTGCCTATACCGCTGGACGCCAGAACAGACGTGGCAGGACCTGCCCTGCTTATCGAAGAGAAAGTGCTTTGACACATTAATCTTGGGTTAATGCTTCTATGGTACTTTTACACCCTACAATCGACTCCTAAAGCCAATCCAAACTGAATCGGTAGCCCGTTGAACCAGATCGTCGACCTCATCAGTGAACATAACCGGAAAATCGCAACCGGCATCTGCGTGGTCCTGGTGATTCTTATGAGCCTTTCGGTAGCCAATACAGTGTTGTTCGTACTGGAGAACATGAATCCTCCCAGTGTCATCCCAACGAACAACAAACCTGCCGCACGCAGTGAAAGCGGCAGAACCTTCAAGGTGTCAAACCTGGAACTCTTTGGTAAAGCTGAAGAAAAAGTGACAGTCCAGGAAGTTATTGACGCACCCGAGACCAAGCTGAATCTGGAACTACAGGGTGTTTTCATCGCCGAGGACGATGAAAGATCCACAGCAATCGTAGGCCAGAAAAACAAGACCGGTGAACTTTATGCCATCGGCGACAAACTTCCCGGGAACGCAACGTTGTCAGCAGTTTTCGAAGATCACGTGCTGTTAAAGCGTGGCACACGGATGGAGAAACTCATGTTCTCCGACAACAAATTCAGAACGGTAGTTTCAGAAAATGCCTCAGCTGCCGCTGTTCGCGACCAGCATGCCGCAGGTGCCACAGATGAGCAGAAAGCGAACCTGAAACGGATTCGTGACCGCCTGCGCAACAATCCTGAAGCATTACAAGGTGAACCTGCCGTTTCACGCAGCAACAGCGAGGCGCGCACAAAATTGCAGAGCTTCCAGGACAGGCTAAAAACCAACGCCCAGGGTGCATTCAGTGAGGCTGGCATCGCACCGGTTTCAGAGGGAGATGCCAAGGGATATCGCATCGGTTCTGACGCACAGGCAGCGATCAAACAGGCCGGCCTTCAGCCCGGGGATGTGGTGCTTTCTGTCAATGGGCGCCCTGTGGGTGTCGCAGCCAATGATTCAGCCCTGATGGATCAGGTTATGGCATCATCTCGGGTGCGGGTAGAGGTGCAACGCGGCAGCCGCCGCTTCTTCCTGACGGTTCCGGTGCCCAAATAAACTGGGATTGCGAAAGGCACTCGCATATCATCGAAGTATAGTGAGATTTCAACTGCATGCTTGTTAAGACGAAACGATTCCTGATGATCGCCATTGCGGCGTTATGCTTTTCTGCTGGCATCTCTGCGGAAGAGGAAACCTGGAAAGTAAACCTGAAAAACGCTGACATCAGGGAGTTTGTTACCCAGGTTTCTGCGATCACCGGCAGGAGTTTTGTTGTTGATCCACGTGTGAAGGGTAATGTCACCGTGATTTCAACCGCCTCCATGAACCAGGATGCTGTTTACGAACTGTTTCTTTCTGTGCTGAGAGTTCATGGCTACGCTGCCGTTCCCGCTGGCAGCGTGACCAAGGTAGTACAGCAGGTACTGGCAAAACAAAGCAGCAATCCGAAAGACTTCCTTGTTAACCAGGACTCCGAAGAGCTTGTGACTTCCGTGATAGCGGTACGCAACTCACCCTCATCGGAGCTGGTCAAGATCCTGCGCCCGCTGATTCCACAGTATGGACATGTAGCCGGTATTGAATCACCAAACGCACTGATCATCAGCGACCACGCCTCCAATATTGAGCGCCTGACCCAGATCGTTGAACGAATCGACGTCGCAGACAACCAGACTGTCGAAATCGTTGATCTCAAGGACGCGTGGGTGGAAGACATGGTGGCGCTGCTCGAACAGCTGGCACCTGACCAGATCGGCAAAGGTGCAAAAGGTCCCAATCGCGTCACAATTGTCGCCAGTGAAAGAACGAACTCCCTCGTGGTCAAAGGTGAACGTGAAACCGTCAGCAGGGTAAAGATACTCATTGAGCGCCTGGACGTTCCTGCAAATCGGTCAGGCTCAACCCAGGTAATCCGACTCGCCCACTCTGACGCAACAGAACTTGCGGAGATACTGAGAAACATAATCGGTGAGGGGGACCAGGGCGGGGAATCAAGCAACTCAGTCAAGGTTAGCATCCAGCCGGACGAAGCATTAAACGCGCTGGTTGTTCGGGCCGACCCTTCAACCATGCTGGAAATCAAGGATATCGTGGCAAGTCTCGATGTGAGGCGCCTGCAGGTGCTGATTGAAGCGGCGATTGTCGAGGTCAGCGCAGATTTCACCCGGGAACTGGGCTCTGAACTGTTTGTAGCAGACGCAGACAGCGGAAACGTACCACTCGGCCTGACCGCGCCCACCGGTACCCTGGCGCAAATCCTGTCAGCTATCGCATTGAACGGAGATGGAGAAACACCCAGTATCCCGAATCTTGGATCAAACCCACTGGTGGTTGGAGGACGTATCAATGAGACAGGAACCAGTTTCGGCGTCCTGGTTCGCGCGCTGGCTACCAACGGTGATGTAAACCTTCTTTCGACGCCGAGCATTACCACAATGGACAACGAGGAAGCCAAAATTGTCGTCGGCCAGAACGTGCCTTTCAGAACCGGATCAACCGCAACCGGGAGTGACGGCACAACCAACCCATTCACCACGATCCAGCGTGAAGATGTCGGCCTGACACTTGAGGTGACGCCACACATCCATGACGGCAATCTGGTTCGACTGAAGGTGCACCAGGAAACCTCAGAGGTGGACCCTTCTTCTCTAAATGCCATTGGCACAGACGGCACTTCAGACCTGATCACCAACAAGCGAACGATTGATACAACCGTGTTGGTCGACGACCAGGAAGTTATCATCCTTGGCGGCCTGATCCGTGACAAAGAGACCGCAAGCAACTCCAAGGTACCTGTGCTTGGCAGCATTCCCGGACTGGGATTTTTCTTCCGAAACACCAGCACCACGGTGGAAAAGCAGAATCTGCTCGTATTCCTGAAACCAACAGTTCTGGACAGTCGTCAAGCAATTAGTGACGTCACTACCCGAAAGTTTGATAGTGTGTACGAAGTAGAAATTGAGGGAAGAGATTCGGCGGAAGCCATCTCAGAACTGTTTAATGGAAAGTCGCCCTAGACTGTATCAACTTCGTCGCCGACTGAAGAACGTCCGGTTCTCATTCTCACGGAAAGTACTTTTTTCCTGGATTCGACCCACCTTCCTGGGTGGGACAACCGGTGACCTGGGTATCGAAGACGACGATATTCTCTGCTATGTCCTGCCTTTCCGCTCCACGGCTGACCTGCTGGTCGCAGACATGGCCTGTGAGTATGGTGGGTTACCGGCACCAGCAGACCCCATAGACGAACTTTCTGAAGATCGAGCGGTGTTTTTCCTCGGCAGACCGGAAGGTACCCTGGGGCGTCGATCACAGCGCCAGCAGTCAGAGCGCATGACTCGTCTTTTCGAACACCAGTCCGTTCTGGCGGGACAAGCCGGAAAGCGCATCAAGATTGTCCCGATTTCCATTTTCTGGGGGCATCAGCCGGATCGCGAGAAATCCCTGTTCAAGATCCTGCTGTCCGAGCACTGGAGTGCCACCAGTGGTATGAAAAAATTCCTTGCGGGCCTGTTTCACCCCAATCATATCCTCGTGCAGTTCGGCACACCGATCCACCTGGATGAACTCATGGCTTCCGAGGAAGATCGTCCCAGGCAGATTCGTAAACTGATGCGACTATTGCGGGTGCACTTCAACAACCAGAGGCAGGCCATTATTGGTCCTGACCTGTCGCATCGCAGAACGCTGATCAATACCATTCTTGAAAGTCGAGGTGTCCAGGACGCCATAGAGCGCGAGGCAAGAAGCGGAAACAACAACTACGCGGCCATTGAAAAGAAAGCAACGAACTATGCGAAGGAGATTGCCTCGGATCAGTCTTACCGGATTATCCGCTTCTTCGATGCCCTGCTGACCTGGTTATGGAACAACCTATATGGCGGTATCGAGGTGAACAACGTCGAAGTGGTCAAGCAACATGCGCAATCACATGAAATAGTGTACATCCCCTGTCATCGGAGCCACATTGATTACCTGCTGCTTTCATACGTGCTTTATCACAATGGCCTGACCCCGCCCCATATTGCTGCAGGTAGAAACCTCAACCTGCCGGTTATAGGCCCGATACTGCGTCGTGCCGGTGCTTTTTACATGCGACGCAGTTTCCAGGGAGATGCGCTGTACAAGGAAGTGTTCGATGAGTACCTGCACCAGATGTTCATCAAGGGCTACTCAGTCGAGTACTTTATTGAGGGTGGACGAAGCCGGACCGGACGGACCCTGCCACCGCGAACCGGCATGCTCAGGATGACTGTAAGGAGCTTCCAGAAGGACTCCACCAAACCCATTGCCTTTATGCCTGTTTACTTCGGCTACGAACGGGTACTGGAGTCTTCTACCTACATGGCAGAACTTGCCGGTAAGGACAAAAAATCAGAGTCCGTCTTTGATGTCTTCCGGATTTTTTCGTCATTCAAGCGTGAATTCGGCAAGGTCACAGTGAACTTTGGTGAACCTGTATTGTTACGTGAGTTCCTGGATGGCAGGCTCGAGAACTGGGACGAACCGCTGCGTGTCACATCCGCCGCATTCTCAGATATCTGCCAGGATCTTGCAGAACTTCTGGCCACGAGAATCAACTCTGTGGTCGCAGTTAAACCCACCAACCTGGTTGCCGTGGCACTGCTTTCAACGATGCGACAGAACATCGAGGAACAGTATCTCCTGAACCAGATTGAGCGCCTCAGACGGCTTGCTCGACATTGCGGACCAGACGGTTGCACCGTGGCGGAGGAAACGCCGGAAGAAATCCTCGACTCAGCTATTGAAATTATTGGCCTCAGCAGGCGCAGTCACCGTTTTGGGACCATCGTATCAGCCTCGCCGGAGCAGACCATCAGCCTGACATACAATGCCAACAACGTAACTCACGTTTTCGCCCTCCCGTCCCTGGTGGCAAGGTTTGTACGATCTGAAAACAATACGACCCGGGCCGATGTTAAAGCTTTCCTCGCGGGCCTGTATCCGTTTATCAGCAGCGAAATGTTTCTGCCATGGTCTCGCAGTGAGCTTGATGACATGATCGACAGAACCATTGATGCCCTGGTCAACTGTGATGTACTGCACCAGTACGGTCCGAGCCTGACCGTACCCAGGCCAGACTCCACCGAGTACAGCGCACTCACTGACATCACACAAATCACGGATGCGACACTGGAGCGCTTCTTTATTGTTCTTGCACTCCTCAGGTCATCTCCGGCTTCATCGACGAAAGAACTCGAAACGGTTTCCGCCGGGATCGCAGAACAGCTCTCAGTGCTCTACGGAATTAATTCACCAGACTTCTTTGACAAGTCCCTGTTCTCAACCTTCCTGGCAACCTTAAAACGCCAGAAAGTCATCAATTCTGAACTGGTCGCGACTGAGGGGTTCGAAGCCGTTGAATCCATGATCGCCAGGTCACTGGATGCCGATGTTCGATACAACGTTCTGCAGGCAGCCGGGCACTATGTGAAAACTACAACTGATCAGGACTGACCTGTTTTCCTGATAGGTGAGTAGACCTCAAAGCGGCTGTTGCGGTTTTTGAATACATGAATCGGTTCCGGCAACTCGCTATGTAGTGTCCCTCCTTTAGCCGGACGCTTAAGCACCACTCGATCACAATGCATACAAAGAGCGGTTTCAAGCAGTCGGTCAGTATCCTCATCCACCCCAAGAAACCTCTGCAGGTACTGCATGCTGCCACGGACAGCGGCGCTGCCTTCCTTTTCAGGAAACATCGGATCCAGGTAGACCACATCATGTTCAATACCGCTGTCCAGCATTGAAATCGCATCCGAGGGTACAAGGGTCATGCGGGAAACAGCAGGGCCCAGCATTTCGTGATCCTGGGCACGTTCGAGCGCATCTGCAAGAAGACACTGCATAACCGGCGATCGCTCACACAAGGTCACCTGGCATCCCAGGTATGCAAGTATCAGGCTGTCCCTTGCGAGACCAGCTGTGCAATCCAGGACCCTCAGACCTGACTCCGATCTGACCGCGCGAGCAACCAGCTCGCTTTTTTTTCCTGCCCTGCCGAGGCGGGTTAGCAAAGCAGGTTCAATGAAGTTCGCCCGTAGTGGTTTCTGGCGATTGAAAATGTCATCGAGGTAGTAGCCCTGCTCATCACGTGCAAGCCTGAAACGTGACACTACTTTTGTCTTCCGCGAACGGGCTTCTCCGCGACTTCTTCACGAAGGTAAACTGGCGACGCTTGTCGCGCATCCTGGCCACCACCGGACTCCAGAACCTGTCGGCCCAGTACAAGAAGTGAGGTCACTGATGGAATCGCATTTTCAGTCACCGAGGCAAATTTCACACCGGTTGAGGATTCAATGCCTGTCCATAATTCGGACGCGTTACCAACCGCCAGCCAGGGCGCTTTGCTCCGACTTTCAAGCGCAGGCAACTCTGAAACATCCAGGACACCTTCCGGTGTTATTTCTCCTGGAAAAGCACCGGCACGCAGATGGTAGGCACCATAGTAGACCTCCTGCAGTCGCGCAAACAAACCGACGAACACATGCGCCTCTTCAAGACTGTTGGCAGTGACTACAGCCTGTGCCATGGCTGCCATGGAAGACACGGGTACGGCGGGGATCTGAAGACCATAGGCAAGACCCTGCACGACACCAACGGCAATGCGAAGCCCGGTAAAAGAACCCGGACCGCGTCCGTAAATCACCGCTTCCAGTTCACCTGGGGTAACACCTGCCTCATGCAGGAGGGACTCGATGGAGGGGAGAATCTCCCGGCTGTGGGTTTTCACATCCCCCGACGTACGGTCCAGGATTTCATCTCCCCTGGCGAGACCCAGCACGGTTGCATTGCTGGATGTATCAACTATTAGAAGGTTCACAGGCAGATTATAACTCGCGTAGCCACTCGCGAGCCTCAATTGCGGAATTACACCAGTGCACCACCGGCAGGTTCGACCTGATGTAACCACCATAGTTACGCTTGAACACCCGAGGATCACCAAGCACAAACAGACCCGCGTCAGACGCTTCTCGGATCAATCTCCCAAAGCCCTGCTTAAGGCTCATAGCCGTCCTCGGCAGCGCCAGATCCCTGAAAGGGTTGCCGCCCTCGTCCCTCAGTCTCCTGGATTGCCCCTCAAACACGGGATCACCGGGACTTGGAAACGGGAGTTTGTCAATGATGAGAAGCTGCAGGCCAGCACCTCGCACATCCACACCTTCCCAGAAACTCTGGGTACCAAGGAGAACACTCTGCTCCAGCTGCCTGAAGCTCGCCATCAGTGCCTGCTTCGATTGATGGCCCTGCACCAGCAAGGGTCGATCAATACCAGAAAGTATCGAGGCCGCTTCCTGCAGTGCCCTGTGGCTGGTAAAGAGAAAGAATGTTCGGCCGCCGTTACCATGAATAAGAGGTAGCACACTTTCTACCAGGCATCTTGTATGTCTTTCATCGGCCGGTTCCGGGAGCTCTGCTGGCAAATACCCCTTAACACTGGCTTCGTAATCAAACGGGCTGGGGAAAATCGCAGAGATTTCATCACTGACACCTGACTCAGTACTGAAATGAGAAAAAGAGCCAGCAACAGACAGCGTGGCAGAAGTGAAAACCCAACTCGCCGCAGAGTCAGCCAGCAACGGCGACAGCTCGTCTGCAATCCGAACAGGTGAGAGGTGCACTGTGTAACCTGATTCGCGCTGGTCCAACCATTGAACAAAATCACCGTCTTCCGGTGCAGCTTCCGTAATCAGGGCAAAGTGATCGAGCAGTCGCTGGGCGCGTTCCGCACTCAAACGCAGGCCCTCGCTTCGATCTGCAATCACCCGCAGACCCGCCGAAAGATCAGCAAGCGCATCATCCATATCATGCAACACCTGACGGCCCTCAGCCTGAAGCCAGGTAGTGAACCGGGCTGCATTGATAGACAGTACTTCCCGACGCAGCAGGTTCATCATCTTTTCGAATTCATCAACCAGAGTGAGAGTTACAGGATCATCATTGCCCAGCAGGAACAGTTCCGTGCGAACATCACGTACCAGGTCAATGAACTGACCGCTGGAAAGTCTCTGGCCAAAAAACTGCCTTGCTGTTTCCGTGATCTGGTGCGCTTCATCCACAATCACCGCTGCGGCATGAGGCAACAGTTTCCTGACGTGATCGTCAGTTTGTGCAAGGTCGGCAAAGAGCAGGTGATGATTGACGACAATCAGATCTGCCTCAAGTGCTTTTTGGCGTGCCCGGTACAACGGGCACTGGTAAAAGTCCGGGCACCGGGATCCAAGGCAATTGTCGCGAGTACTGGTTACGAGTGGTACCAGGGGACCTGCCTGTTCCATATCAAGGAATTCATTGAGATCACCGGTACGGCTCTGCAAAGACCATTGCCTCAATTCAATCAACCTGGCTTCAGTTACATCAGACTGTTGCCGGGTTTTTAGGCTGCGGCCCAATCGATAAGGGCAAAGATAGTTGGCGCGGCCTTTAAGCAATGCCACGCGACGATCAGGAAACAAACCTGACAACATCGGAATGTCTTTGAGGAACAATTGATCCTGCAGATACCGGGTTCCTGTGGACACGATCACCTGGCCATCGGCAAGCAATGCAGGAATCAGATAACTGAGTGTCTTGCCCGTGCCTGTGCCTGCTTCAAACAAGCCGGTTGCACCCGCTTGGATAACAGAGGCTATGTTTTCAGCCAGTTCCAGCTGACCCGGTCGCACTTCATAGCCCTGCCATACTTCAGACAGTCTATCGAAGACTTCAGTTACAGGCCGCATGGCGTTAGCCTTCGTTCATGGAAAGTTTTGCAGACAAAAATTTGAATGACTCAGTGACTTCAGGCACTACCGCCATCGTACTGGCCGGTGGCAAGGGTTCAAGAATGAATTTTGAAGAAAAAGCATGGGTGACTCATCGCGGTAAACCACTGATCATGCATGTGATTGATCAGGTGAAACCACAGGTGTCAGGCATCCTGGTGTCGAGGAATCGGCTGGATCCAAGATACGATGATTTGCCTTTCAACTGCATGGCTGACAAAAACAGTAACTTCGACGGTCCCCTTGCGGGAATCGCAGCCTGCCTGGACGGAGTGAAAACCCCGTTCACCCTGGTTGTTCCCTGCGACACACCCAATCTGCCTGAGGACCTGGTCCAGGTTCTGAAAACAAACCTTGCGGGATCAGATGTGTGTATTGCCGTCGATGAAGATCGGGATCAGCCGTTAATCATGCTGGCTAAAACGCAGTGCCTTGGCACTATTGCAGCATACCTGCAGGAAGGAGGTAGGTCAGTGCACGGCTGGCTTGAAAGACAATCGCTTGCAAGAGCCCGGTTTACGGGCACGCAGCTGCACAACATCAATGAGGGCAGTCAACTGGAGTAGCCCTGGTGCAAGGGCTGCTCTGCTATGGAAGCACGCCCGGCAAGGCAACGACTAAACGTCGACCTGCCCTAAAGCCGGCTTCGAAAAAGGTCCTGCAACAAAAAGCCCTCCACGAGGGAGGGCTTTTAAATCAGGTTACTTGCGCTTCCTGGCGGCCGGCTTTTTCTTGGCCGCAGGCTTTTTCTTGGCTACCTTTTTCTTGGCCGCTGGCTTTTTCTTAGCCGCAGGCTTTTTCTTAGCCGCAGGCTTTTTCTTGGCTACCTTTTTCTTGGCAGCTGGCTTTTTCTTAGCCGCAGGCTTTTTCTTGGCAACCTTTTTCTTGGCGGCTGGCTTTTTCTTGGCAGCTGCCTTTTTCTTGGCCGCAGGCTTTTTCTTGGCTACCTTTTTCTTAGCAGCTGGCTTTTTCTTAGCCGCAGGCTTTTTCTTTGCAGGTGCTTTCTTCTTAGCAGCAGGCTTCTTCTTAGCCGCTACTTTCCGCTTAGCAGTTTTTTTCGTTGCAGCTTTTTTCTTTGCAGCAGGCTTTCTCTTTGCAACCACTTTCATCGCTCCTGTTATACGTTGAAAAGTATCTTGTACCGCATATGTATTCGCCGGTGAAACTTACTATTTACTTACTAATAAATAGTAAACACAGCACATACTGTGCAAATACGCTGCAAAGTTTAGAAAAAAAAATTTCAATTTGCACACCTTTTTTAAAGTAATTTCAAAGCTTCCACTTGTAACTTCGATTTAACTTTTGGTGAGCTGTTAAGTTGCGCTCTAACTTAACCGTTAACAAATTGATTCAGGCCAATAGTCTGCGAATCAGAGTGTTGAGGAAAGCGAACCGACTATGTCGAAGATAACCGTCTTAATATCATCAGTATCTCCAAGGCCATCGATGGTGTGATAACTCAACTGGCTGCCCTGTTTCTTTGACAAGTCCTTGTAGAACGCTACCAGTGGTTCCGTTTGCTCACGATAAACACTTAATCGTTCAGCAATGGTTTCTTCCTTGTCATCATCACGTTGAATCAAATCTTCACCAGTGACGTCGTCCTTTCCTTCGATCTCAGGTGGGTTGTTAGTGACATGGTAAACACGACCTGAATCGGGATGGACCCTTCGTCCTGAAAGACGTGCCACAATCTCGTTATCAGGTACGTTAATTTCAATAACACAATCAATATCGATACCCTGGTCAATCAGGGCCTGGGCCTGTGGGATAGTTCGAGGAAAACCGTCGAAAAGGAAACCGTTAGCACAATCATCTTTCTGGATACGCTCCTTCACAAGGTCGAGGATAATCTCATCAGTTACCAGTGCGCCGCTATCCATCACTTCCTTTACGCGTTTCCCCAGTTCACTGCCTTCACGTACAGCCTCTCGCAGCATATCTCCTGTCGATATCTGCGGAATCCCATACTTCTCGACAATGTATTGTGCCTGCGTTCCTTTTCCGACGCCTGGGGCACCCAATAAGATCAGTTTCACATTTAACTCCTGCTGTATCTTTTATAAATCAGGTCGGTGATATGGTGCGTTTCGCACTCATCACGTTGGGCAGCTGTTCAATTTTCTCAAGGGTTTGCAGCAACTTGTTCAGCTGCGATACCTCGATCACCATCTTCAGGCTGACCCGGTTATTCTGTTTGTCTGTCTTGGTATCAACGGACAAGACGTTAGTCTGTTCGCGCATGAGGATACCGGTGATGTCATGCAAAAGGCCGAATCGATCATAAGCCGCGACCTCAATGTTCACTGGGAAAGTCGCCTCCCTCGCCTCAGTCCATTCCAGACGCATCAGGCGCCCATATACATCGGCACGCAGCGCCTGCAGGCAGTCCTGACGATGGACATGTACAACGTCATCATCGTCAACGACGCCAACAATAAGATCACCGGGTACCGCCTGGCAACACTCGGCCATCGTGCAGATCAGATCGCCCTGGCCTGCAATCAGCGAGGCTTCGCCATCGGGCTCTTCTATACCGAGGGTCAACTGGTGCTCTGCCACATCGAGATTGACGAGGTCTGCTGCTTCTTCCACTACCTCGTAAGCTGAAAGGTTGCCAATGGCGATGGCATAAAACAGGTCGTTGGCTGATTCATAACCTACCCGATCCACCAGGTCAGAGAAGTCGAGGTTCTCCACACCCAGGTGACTGAGCTCCTCAATCAACATCTTCTTGCCTTCATCTACGTTCTTCTCGCGTTCGCGACGGGCAAACCAGCCCTGGATCTTCGCTCGCGCGCGAGAAGTTGCTACATATCCCAGATGACCATGCAGCCATTCTCTTCTTGGTTCCGCCTCCTCGCCGACAATAATTTCAATCCGGTCGCCGGAATTCAGTTCGGTATTCAAGGGCACAACGCGACCGTTCAATTTCGCACCACGGCACTTGTGACCGATCTCTGTATGTACGCGGTAGGCAAAGTCCACCGGCGTCGCGCCCGGCGTCATATCAACCACGTCGCCATCCGGTGTGAATACATAGATTCGATCGATGGACATCTCCGAAACGATGTCCAGTTCCTCGTCATCTTCCTCCTGCCCCTCGATGATCTGCCTGAGCCAGGCCAATCGCTGCTCGTAGGATTCCGTGCCTTTCCTGTGATCACCGTCCTTGTACTGCCAGTGCGAGCAGACTCCAAATTCTGCCTCTTCATGCATTTCGTGGGTGCGAATCTGAATTTCCAGGACCTTGCCTTCAGGACCAATGACAGCCGTGTGCAGTGACTGGTAACCGTTTTCTTTCGGATTGGCGATGTAGTCATCAAATTCGTGGGGAATGTTGCGCCAGAGGTTGTGTACAACACCCAGGACCCGATAGCAGTCATCGGCATGATTCACCAGAATTCGTACCGCACGCACATCGTAAACTTCTGAAAACGGAATACCTTTCCTGCGCATCTTGCGCCAGATGCTGTAGATGTGTTTCGGTCGACCGGAGACATTAGCCTCCATGCCAAACTGCCTGAGACGCCGATTAATCTCCTCTACGACCTGGGCAATGTAATCCTGTCGAGCGGTTCGTTTCTCATCAAGCAGATTGGCTATGCGTTTGTAAGGCAGCGGTTCACGAATTCGGAACGCCAGGTCTTCCAGTTCCCATTTCAGGTGACCAATTCCCAGCCGGTGTGCGAGGGGGGCATAAATTTCCACCACTTCCCGGGCCAGCTTGAGCCCCTTGGGGCTAGCGGTTTTCGCCGCATTTCGAATGGCACAGGTTCTTTCTGCCAGTTTCAGCAGGGCAACCCGGACATCGTCCACCAGCGATACCAGCATGCGCCGCGCCTGCTCGATCTGGTCAGAACGCTCACCAAGTACTTTCTTGCGGGCACCGAACTGAATATCGCTGATCGCAGCCATTTTCAGGGCACCCTCGATCAGCCGCGCGACGTCTTCGCCATACTGCTTGCGAACATGGTTGATCGTCAGCTGGTTTTCCCGAACTGCGCGGTAAATAATCGCGGCTACGAGGGCATCTTCGTCGACCCGCAGTTCATTGAGTATTTCGGCCATTTCCAGGCCAGTGCGAAAACTGCTGTGGCCTTCAGCCCAGATGGTGCTGGCATCAATTGCCTTTTCTTCAGCCTGCTCGGAGAGTTCACAAACGTCACGCAGCCGCGCGAGATTGATTTCAGGTCGACTGTCACCAATCTTGCAGAGCCACATCTCAATGTTGACCGAACCATCAACCAGCAGCGGCTGTTCTTGTCTGACCTTAACCATGAACTGTTTTGCGTGTGACCTGAGGTCTTATTTGGACTTGCCTTCCCGGACGAGAAGCGCAACGGATTCTACATGGGTTGTATGGGGAAACATATTGATAACTCCTGCAGAGCGGAGCGAAAAACCTGCTTCGACCAGTATTTTCGCGTCTCGCGCCAACGTCTCCGGGTTGCAGGACACGTACACTACCCTCTCGATATCACTACTGGCAAGTTTTTTGACGAGCATCTCTGCACCACTTCGGGGCGGATCAAGCAGAGCTTTATTAACACCTTCTAACCCTTTGATTTCCCTGGTTTCATCATGCAGATCGACCACCTGGAAATCGGCATTCACTACCTTGTTATCAATAGCATTTTGCCTGGCACGGTCGATGCTGGATTCCGACTGCTCGGCGCCCACCACGTGATCCGCATACCTGGCAACTGCAAGAGAAAAGTTTCCGATTCCACAGAAGGCATCGAACACCCTGTCTTTTGACTGGAGGTCCAGCAGATCCAGTGCCCGGTCAACCATCATGCGGTTTACCTCGAGATTGACCTGGGTGAAATCCTGGGGGGAAAACCCAAAAATCAGCTGGTGGGCGGGTAAAGTATAATGCAGCGTCAGAGCACCTGGCTCGGGGTAGATTCGATGCGTTGAATCCAACCCGCCGGGTTGCAGCAGAATCTGGAGACCGTGCTCAGCCCCGAACGTCTTGAGCAGTGCCAGGTCCTCTTCACTCATCTCCTCCAGGTGACGGAATATCAGGGCCACGTCCTCGTCGCCGGCAGCAAGTTCCACCTGTGGAATCTTCTTCGCCACAGAAAGCTTTTCAACCATTTGCCCCATTGGCTCGAGCAGACTGGCAACCGGCTCAATGAGGATCGTGCAGGCTGATGTTTCTGCAATGAATGGTTTCAGTTTTTCGCGGAATCCGATCAGCACCTTGCCCTTTTTCTCAACGAACTTAACACCCAGGCGCGCTTTTGTGCGGTAGTGATGGTCTTTTCCAGAAATCGCGGGTAGCCATTTTTCTGGTGTCAGTGGCACAAGACATTCCCTCAGGAACGATTCCTTCAGGAACAACTGATAGTCATGACTGGCATGCTGAAAGCTACAACCGCCACAATAAGCCGCGGCACCGCAGGCAGGTTGAACCCTTTCAGGTGAGGCATTCTGAATATCTGACGGCCTCAGGAACAGTTTTTTTCGCTGCCTCGAAAACGGCATGCCGGTAACTTCTTCATCCGGCAGAGCACCGCTGATTGCGAAACGTCCGTCAGCAGAATAGCCAAAGCCATCCACCTTAACCTTCGCAACCTGAACGGTTATGGGTTCATCTCGTTTCAGCAGAATACCCCGGTAGAGAGGTAGCGATCACCACGGTCACAGACGATAGCAACGATGGTGGCGTTCTCAACCTCCTCGCTGAGCATCATTGCACCTGCCACCGAACCCCCTGAAGAAACGCCTGCGAAGATTCCCTCTTCCTTGGCAAGGCGACGCATCATGACTTCTGCCACAGACTGCTCTACATCTATCACGCGATCAACGTCATCAGCCTTGTAAATCTTCGGCAGATACGCTTCAGGCCAGCGGCGAATACCTGGAATCTGGGAACCTTGCACCGGTTGCAGACCCACGATTTCTATCTCCGGTTTTACTTCCTTGAAATACCTGGAGCATCCCATGATGGTTCCGGTTGTACCCATGGAGCTGACAAAGTGGGTGATTTCTCCATTAGTCTGACGATATATCTCAGGCGCAGTTCCCTCGTAGTGTGCAATCGGGTTGTCCGGATTGGCGAACTGGTCAAGTACCAGCCCTTTTCCCTCGGCCTGCATCTGTGTTGCCAGGTCTCTCGCTCCTTCCATGCCTTCTTCCTGGGTTACCATCACCAGCTCAGCGCCATAGGCAGCCATAGCGGCTTTTCGCTCTTCACTCATGTGCGAGGGCATGATGAGTACCATGCGATAACCCTTGATCGCTGCGGCCATCGCAAGCGCGATCCCGGTATTACCGCTGGTCGCCTCGATCAGCGTGTCACCCGGTTTAATGTCACCACGCCTCTCTGCCCGCTGGATCATGCTCATTGCCGGGCGATCCTTCACCGATCCAGCGGGATTATTTCCTTCGAGCTTCGCCAGAATAGTGTTGCTGGTGTTGCCTGGTATGCGTTGTAGCCTGACGAGAGGTGTCTCGCCGATACAGTCTTCGATTGTTGGATAGTCGGCCATTGTTCTGAAAGCCCGGTGATGTATTCCTGGAAAAGACGCCATGATAGGAGATGGTTAGCGATTCCTATAATATCAGGAATGACTAACCAAATTCATTCACGTCATAAGTTCCTTCGATGCCATCCATAGAGTGGTCAGTCTTTCTCCTGGTTGTGCTGGTGGGTATTCCGCTCACTATCTACTGGACACGACACGCGGCCAGCCGATCGCTGGAACAGGCCATTGATCGCCTTATCCGCGGCGAGACGCTTTCGCCAGAGGATCCCCTGAGACGGGCCCTCGACTTTCACGCACGTCGACAAAACCTGGACGCGATTGCCAGACTTCAAGAGTTGCAGGCGGAGATGGCTGCCAGTGAACAGCGTGTCGAAGCACAGCGATCGGAGCTGAGGGACGAGGCGATGCGCCTCGAAACGCTGTACGCGCAACTGGAAGATGAGCAGCGCTGGGAGCTTGTACTGCGAGAGTGTGCGCAGTCTCTCGGGCGGGATTTTGTGAACACCATAAACCAAAGCGAGCACGATGATGCCATAGGAATCGCCACACACCTCACTGCCCTGCTGCGAGAGCCCTTTAAGGCAAGCAGTATCGGGAGCCATAACCTGCTCGACCTGATAGATGAGGTACTGGTTCGAATAGCACCCGCAGCAGGCAGGAAGGGTGTTCATTTTCGGGTGATACCAACTGACGCCAGTCTGCCCAATGTTGAAATCAACGCGCCGAGATTTCAGGACATTCTGTTTCATCTGCTCGCGCAACATTTGGCGAATGATTCGCCCGGCACCGTGGATATCGAATTCTCCCTCAGTGATAACGGTGCCATGCTGGAATTCAACAACGAGTCGAAAGATGAATTCGATCCGGTCATTTCAATCAGGCTGGATGAAGCATTGACCAACAGCGGCGCTCGCTGGACGGCTCGTAAGCTCGAGTTTCCAGTAAGACCGCACCCGGGTACCTTTGCACGGGAAACGGGACTGCGCGCCCTGGTTGTTGCTGATTCAGAACTGGAACGCCTGAGTATTACTGGTCGACTTAGCCTGCTCGGTCTCGAGACTACCACTGACTTCGATTCAGGCTTCGTTGATGTCTGTGTCGTAGCTGATGAAACCAGCGAGTCTTTTCGCGCACTGCACCCTTACCCGTCCGATTCGACCTACGTCCTCCTGCTGGGCAACAGGACCCTCCACCAGAACCCGCTGTGGGTCCAGGTAGATGACCCTATAACACAGGCCCGACTCAACGAGCTGATCCACGATATCGCTGTCGTCAAGGATGAAACGGCTCACAAGCAGATACTGGCGGTGGATGACAGCCAGGCAAACATCCAGCTACTTGAGATGCAGCTCACCGAACTCGGTCACACTGTCACCATCGCCAGGTCCGGCAGCGAGGCACTTGCGCAGGTTGAAGAAAATGATTTTGACCTCGTCTTCATGGATATCCAGATGCCTGACATGAGTGGTGCAGAGGCAACACGCCAGATCCGGACATTTAACCAGAAGCTACCCATAGTGGGTCTGACAGCCCACGCCACAGCGCAGGAGAAAGAGGAATACAACAATGCGGGAATCGATGATGTGCTGATCAAACCCGTGCGGATGGAGAACCTGAAATCTGTGATCCACCGGATGGGTAAAGCTTCACCTCGCCCGCCATTATCTGCCGCTGCGAGCAATCGGATTCCTGTTTTCGACCTGGATCTGTCTCTTGCCAATGCCAACCAGCGAATTGAACTGGCTGCAGAACTGCTTGACCTACTGATTGCCGGGCTGCCCGAGGACCAGAAAGCCAAAAACGATGTAGCTGCAGATTATCCATCGCTCAGAAAAGCTGTGCACAAGCTGCACGGGGCGGTCAGATACTGCGGTGTTCCGAGGCTCAATCGCGCCATAGAGAAACTTGAAACGGCATTGAAACAGGACGATGCCCAGCAGATTCCATTGTTACTCAACCTGTTGAATGGAGAAATCACCGCACTGGTTAACTGGCGTCGGGACAATCCCGACGTTCTGGAATCAAGGTAAAGCGCGACGACCGCGACTAAATTGGATCGTTTACCGCGACTGCGAACGCCAGCGCATAGTGGCGTTCATCCGAAAGGCTGATATGAATCCTGGTGATACCCAGCTTCCGGGCGACCTGATCAGCCCCATCAACGAGTGAAACCAGGGGTGCTCCCTGTTCATTGCGATAAACACGAATGGACCTGAAACTGACACCCTGCCGCATCCCCGTTCCCAGCGCCTTCGCCACCGCTTCCTTGGCTGCAAACTGGCGCGCTAAGTAAGCAGCCAGTTCCCGTTCATCCAAAGCCCGGTGTTCATCCTTGCCCAGAATTCGATTCTGGAATCTCATGCCAAAACGGCGCAGGGAATGATCTATTCTCCGGGAGTCAACGATATCCGTACCCACGCTGACGATCATCAGCTACTGCTCCTGAACAGTGATCTTGATTTTAGGGGTTTCTCTCCCAGGAGCACTCCAAGAGAACTGCGGGTTACCTGTTTAAGCTTCGCGTCGCTTACATGCTCAAGTTCCCTGGCCGCGATGCTCAGCAATTCAGCACCGGTGAAAGTTTCATGATCGTCGGCCGCCGTTTTTCGAAAACCTTCCTGGACAATAAAGCGATAGCGAAACCGCTCTGTCACGCGTTCTCCGTTGCCTGCATCATATTCAAAACTGATGCCGTAACCGAGCGCCTCCAGAAGCGTCAACTCAAACAACCTGATTGAAAGTACCCCGCCAGCCGCAGACTGAAGCGCCTGCAGCAAGTCTTCATAAGATTCATAGATCTCGGGAACAGGATCAAACTTTCCAAGAAGACGGTACAGCAACTCGTTAACATAAAGTCCGAGCATAAGGTTCTGGCCCTGGAGCCGCCAGGCTGCACCGGGAAAATCTATTGTTGTCGCAGTTTTCAATTCACCACGCCCTGTTGATCCAACAAGAAGCGGCGTGAATGGTTGCAGCCTTCCCCTGATCTTCGACTTTGATGAACGCGCACCGCGTACCACGAGGGAATAACGGCCAAAATCCCGGGTGAGCACATCGATGATCAGGCTGGTGTCGCGGTAATCCCGGCTGTGCAGGATGTAGGCTGGTTCAAGTACACCCCTGTTGCTGTTGTCAAAAGTACTCATTCACAAGCACCATCGCCAATTGCCCTGGTTCCTAGACATCATCGTAACCAAGACTCTTGATGGCGCGTTCATCATCGGACCAACCACTCTTCACCTTGACCCAGGTATTCAGCATGACCTTTTTCTGCAGCAGTTCTTCTATATCCGTTCGTGCATCAGTGCCAACACGTTTTAGCTTCTCACCGGATTTACCAATCAGGATACGTTTCTGCCCATCTTTCTCGACGAATATGGTCGCATCGATATGTGCAATCTTCTCATCTTCCTCGAAACGGTCGACCTGGATGGTCAGCGAATACGGGAGTTCATCCCCAAGCTGTCGCATAAGTTTTTCCCGAATTACCTCAGCCACGAGAAATCGTTCAGAGCGATCAGTCACCTGGTCTTCATCATAGTAAAAAGGTGATTCCGGCAACCCACTGACAATAACCTTTTCCAGTTCTTCAAGGTTGACTCCCTTCTCTGCAGAAACAGGAACCAGCGAGGCTTCCGGGAAAGCAACCTGTAATTTCTGAAGCATCGGCAGCAGAGTGGATTTGTTAGACATCAGATCAATTTTGTTGATGACCAGGATTTTGTGACCGTGAGCATTGCGAAACAGTTCAGCGACCTTTTCGTCATCCTCCGAGAACTTTTCACGGTCAATCAGGAAAAGCACCACGTCAACATCACGCAGCGCCGATAGCGCTGCCCGGTTCATGTAACGATTGATCGCCCTCGGTTCGTTTGAGTGAATACCCGGCGTATCCACGAACAGCACCTGGGCATCACCAGTGGTTTTGATACCAAGAAGGTTGTGGCGAGTCGTCTGGGGTTTCTTTGAAGTAATGCTGATCTTCTGGCCGAGCAGGCGATTCAGTAAAGTCGACTTGCCGACGTTGGGGCGACCGATGATCGCAACGTAACCACAGCGGGTGTTCAAGACTCCTGCCCTTCGTCAACGAGTTGCTGCAAAGCCAGCTTTGCAGCAGTCTGTTCAGCCCGGCGCCGTGAGGAACCGGATGCACGAATCGCAGATTTAAGCGGCGCGGCCCGGCACTCGACCTCGAACACCTGGTTCGGCGACTTTCCCTTCATCTTTAACAACTCATACTCTGGAACCGATTCGCCAATTCCCTGCAGGTGCTCCTGCAGACGGGTTTTGGCATCTTTTTCAAGATCCGTTTCAGAGAGGTTATCCAGGCGGGACGCAAATAACGAATAAACACAGTCAGAAGCTGATTCGATGCCACCGTCGAGGTAGATGGCCCCGATAATGGCTTCAACGGCATCAGACAGTATGGAGTCGCGCTCAAACCCGCCACTTTTCAATTCACCACTGCCCATGCTCAGGTAGTCACCAAGGTCAATTTCCCGCGCAACCTCGGCGAGCGTGGCCTGCTTCACCAGGCGGGCACGCAGCCGCGACAGTTCTCCTTCCGCCGCCTGGTCGAATCGTGAATACAGCGCCGCTGCGATCAGGTAATTCAGGATGGAATCCCCAAGAAACTCGAGGCGTTCGTTATTTGCTTCGCTGAAACTGCGGTGCGTCACCGCCTGGGTTAACAGGTTTTGCTGTTGAAATTGATAACCGAGTCTGTCTTCAAGTCGGTTTAATCGGGCCACCCGTCAGTCTCGCAGCTCTACCTTTTTGTTGAAGCTGGCTAGCAGGTCCAGGTTACTGACCAGGGGAATCCTGACCTCATAATCGAGCATTACGTCGGTACCGCGACCGTGGCGCTCGATAGAGACATGTTTGCCCAGGTCAAAATCACGAATGTTGTTAAGCTTGAAACGCTTGCGCATCTCCTCCCGAATACCACCATCTCCGCGGGACCCCATACCAGGTTCCTCGGCCATCTTGTCCAGGATTGTCGACATGGTGTTGTGATCCATGTAGACAGGTACCACTTTCGCACCGAGGCTGATCATGCCACCGAAAATCAGGATGGCAAAAATCAGGCTGCCCATCGCGCCGTTCTGTCGGTATCTGCTCGTGTTCATCACAGTCAATGGCCCTTTTATGTTCTACTTTCTACTCAATCCAGCCGTTCCGGGATAACTCGGGAAGGCGAAGTCCAGGTTTTTTGTGCAGCCATATAGCCACTGCCCTTCCAACTATATTCTCCTCGGATACCAGTCCCCAATACCGACTGTCGCTGCTCTGGTCCCTGTTGTCACCCATCATAAAGTAGTGACCTTCCGGGATAACCCACTCGTCCACGCGAGTCTCGCGGTACGGGTTTCTCTGTATAAGGTGCTCAGTGTCTCCCAGCTTTTCCCGGTACACCAGGTACCTTGGGTTAACCGGCGGAATCTGCGCAACAAACGTCTGGTTCTGCTTCTCGCCATTAATATACAGCGTCTTGTCCTGATATCGAACCCTGTCACCGGGGATACCCACGACACGCTTGATGAAATACTCATCCTGGTGAGGCGGGATAAACACCATGATCTCGCCATTTTGTGGCTCATTGATATCAACCACCTTGGTGCCGATTACCGGTAGACGGAGGCCGTAGGTGTACTTGTTAACCAGGATGAAGTCACCCACCTGCAGGGTCGGGATCATGGAGCCAGTGGGAATCTGGAAGGGTTCGAACAGGAACGAGCGGATCACCAGAACAATGGCGAGTACCGGGAAAAAGGAGATGGAGTACTCCACAACCGCAGGCTCTGCCAGTAACCGGTTACGCGCCTCCTCATCAACATCCCCCGCGCCTTCGAGTTTCTCAAGCCTCCTCGGTTTCAGCAGCAGGATATCCAACAGCCAGATTAAGCCGGTGACTGCGGTGGCCAGTACAAGGATAAGCGGGAAATTGATGCTCATTTATCCACCTTAAGAACCGCGAGGAATGCTTCCTGCGGAATCTCCACGCTACCCAGTTGTTTCATTCGCTTCTTGCCTGCCTTCTGCTTCTCGAGCAGCTTTTTCTTCCGGGTGATATCCCCGCCATAACACTTTGCCGTCACATTCTTGCGCAAGGCTTTAACCGTCTGGCGCGCAATGATTTGCCCCCCGATAGCCGCCTGAATGGCCACATCAAACATCTGTCTGGGAATCAGCTCCTTCATCTTTTTGGTCAGCGCGAATCCCTTGGACCTGGAGTCATCCTTATGCACGATCACTGCCAGGGCGTCGACCTTGTCGCCATTGATCAATACATCCAGTTTAACCAGGTCAGCTTTTTCAAATCGATCAAACGAATAATCCAGAGATGCGTAACCACGGGACACTGACTTCAGCTTGTCGAAGAAATCCAGCACCACCTCGCTCATTGGCAGGTCATAGGTGAGTGAAACCTGCTGGCCAATGAACTGCATATCTTTCTGGATACCGCGTCGTTCCACGCACAGGGTGATGACATTTCCCACGTGTTCAGACGGCACCAGGATATTGGCGCGAACAATGGGTTCACGCATCTCGTCAATGATTGACGTATCCGGCAGCTGTGAAGGGTTATCAACTTTAATCGCCTCACCGGACTTGGTGATCACTTCATAGATCACCGTAGGCGCAGAGGTTATCAGGTTGAGGTCGTATTCACGCTCCAGGCGTTCCTGGATGATTTCCATATGCAGCATGCCAAGAAATCCGCAGCGAAATCCGCTGCCAAGCGCATCAGAACTTTCCGGTTCATAAACCAGCGAAGCGTCGTTCAGTGTCAGCTTTTCAAGGGCATCACGAAAGTTGTCAAAGTCATCCGAACTGACGGTAAACATACCAGCATAGACCTGCGGCTTTACCTGTTCGAACCCGGGCAGTGCTCCCACTTCCGTCATCTGGCTGCTGAGCACAATTGTGTCACCTACCGGCGCACCTCTGACATCCTTGATGCCAGCGACGACAAAACCCACTTCCCCGGTACTCAATACACCGGTTTCTTTTCGATGTGGCGTGAAGATCCCTACCGAATCTACCTGGTGCGCCTTGCCAATCGACTTGGCAACGATCTTGTCTTTCACTGATATGGATCCCTGCACAACACGAACCAGTGACACGACACCGAGATAGTTGTCGAACCAGGAATCGATGATCAGCGCCTGCAGCGGCTTGTCCCTGTTGTCTTCGGGTGGCGGGATAACATCGACGATCTGCTGCAGCAGCTCGTTCACACCAAGACCGCTCTTGGCACTGACCTGCATGGCGCCGGTGGCATCAATGCCGATGATCTCCTCAATTTCCTGGCACACCCTCTCGGGTTCTGCCTGTGGCAGGTCGATCTTGTTCAGTACGGGAAGGACTTCAAGATCCTGTTCAATCGCTGTGTAACAGTTGGCTACTGACTGTGCTTCAACACCCTGGGCTGCATCGACAACCAGCAGCGCTCCTTCACAGGCCGCCATGGACCGTGATACCTCATAGCTAAAATCCACATGCCCCGGAGTATCAATGATGTTCAGCTGGTAGGTCTCACCGTCTTCAGCCTTGAAATAAAGGGTCACGCTCTGGGCCTTGATCGTGATCCCTCGCTCCCGTTCGATGTCCATCGAATCCAGGACCTGGGCCTCCATCTCCCGCTCAGTCAGGCCACCACAAAGCTGAATGAACCTGTCAGCCAGCGTCGACTTGCCATGATCGATATGGGCAATGATCGAAAAGTTTCTGATATGTGCGGGGTCTGTCAAAGGGTTGCGCTCGGAGCGTCGAAAAAAGCCGGTGAAGTCTATAGGAAAGCGTGTTCAGGCGCCATTAGAGACACCTGAACACGCGGCTTTACCCGTGCCTAGTCAGGGACTTTAACTGCCAGGTACTGTGGTCGCTTGTTCCTGACAATTCGAACGTGAACGGTAATTCCAGCTGGTAGCGCATCCGCCAGGCGATTGAGCTGCGCAGCACTGTCAATCGCTTCACCGTCAAAATCAGTAATCACATCACCACGCTGGATGCCTGCCTCCCTGGCAGGTCCTGAAAAGGTCTGACTGACGACCACGCCTCTTTCCACACCAAGCTGCCGCTTGTCTGCATCTTCCAGGTCTTCGATATTGATACCAATACGATTGCCGTTGGATGCCAAAGCTGAGGGTGTTCTCGGCCCGTTCAGGTCATCGTCATCCAGCTTGCCGATAACAACCTCAAGAGTCTGACTCTCACCATTCCGGACGATTTCCACCTTTGCTTTAGTATCTGCACGTGTACGACCGACCATATGCGGTAAGTCGGACGAAAGATCGATCATCCTGCCGTTGAAAGAGACAATAATATCGCCCTCACGCAGACCCGCCGCTTCTGCCGGACTGTCCGCAAAGACCTGTGTGACCAGCGCTCCAGATGGTCGATCAAGACCAAAAGACTCAGCCAGGTCACGGTCCACTCGCTGTATCAATACACCCAGCCAGCCCCTGGAAACAGAGCCTTTGTCCTTAAGCTGTTCCGTAACTTCCATGGCTACATCAATCGGGATAGCAAAAGACAGCCCCATGAATCCACCGGATCGCGTAAATATCTGGGAATTGATACCGACCACCTTGCCATCAAGGTCGAGCAGCGGACCACCGGAGTTACCCGGATTGATCGCCACATCAGTCTGAATGAAGGGTACATAGTTGCCATTGTTTTCCGGCAGGCTGCGTCCGGTGGCACTGACAATACCTGCCGTGACACTGTGTTCGAATCCAAAGGGTGAGCCGATGGCAACCACCCACTGGCCGGGTTTCAGATCTTCAGATTTACCGATATTGACCACCGGCAGGTCTTTTTCATCTATCTTCAGGAGGGCCAGGTCAGACAGGGCGTCCTGACCAATAATCTTCGCTTCACGCTCGCGCCGGTCGCTGAGCGCCACGATCACCTCTTCTGCACCATCAACGACATGATTGTTGGTCAGTATGTAGCCGTCGGAGTCAATAATGAATCCGGAGCCTGCACCGGGTCCTGGTTGCCGCCTGTCAGGCATATCGCGAAAGAAGCGGCGAAAAATTTCCGGCACCTCCTGCTCATCAAGGCCGTCAAGACCCGAACTGGCAACCCTGGTGGTTCGTATGTTGACCACGGCGGGCGAGGCCTTTTCAACAAGCTCGGTAAACTCAGGGAAACTGGCGCTGGCGATCGGGCTGAGTACCATAACAACCAGCGACAGACAGATCAGTGACACAAACTTATTCATCTCATGCTTCCCTTCAAACTTCTTCATTACATACCAGAGCTTCAGCAGGCACATTACGGCAGATCAGGACACCGGCAACAAACGCGGTAACCAGAAGCAGACCTTCAATCATGGGCCCCACGGAAAAAATACTGCAAACCAGACTCGCCGCAACCAGCATTACGAGCGGTTTTAGCCAGCTGTTAACCAGCATACGCCACTGATCAGCGGAGGACATCTCAATACTCGCTCGACTGCCCGACAGCTGCGGTAACCTGATGTTTTGAGCCCGAACACCACAACCCGCGCAGCCGGCACATGCTTCACCGTTCGCCCGATAAACAGGCTGATCTGAACTGAGTCGTTCGAGTTGGATAACACTCACTGCGGTAAATGAGCTCTAGTAAATGACCGGTTCAACCGAATCGGCGACCCTGCGAGCCGTCTGTATGGGCACTTCTCCCACCACGGTGACCTGTGGTCCGGTCTTGGCGACACGACGGGTAATCACAACGGTACCGCCGACGGTAGTCGTCATCTCGGGTAACGCCGCTGCGTCAGGCTTTTCAACAAACACTGAAAAGTTCGCAAGCCCGTCTGAGAAGTGCAGCCGGTTTCCCTGGGCGCGCACCGGCCTGAATCCATCCGGCAGCCACTTCACCCTGACTACGGGTTGCTCGGTCGCGTCATTACCCTCAAGCGCCAACTGATGCGACTGGGTCGCACCTGCAATGCGGGTTTCCAGGTCAGCGGCAGAAACCTCATCACCCAATTCGAGACTGGTGAACTGAAAAACCTCGCGGACCGTACCGCGATCAATCAGATGAGACTGAAGCAGCAAACCGGTTTCTTCCTCAAGCCAGAGGCGATAACCGTAGCGATCGTTGTAACGGGGGGAAACCGAAAGTTTGACAGCGGACCTGCCCGCGATCCTGTCTTCGCCATGCATGCTGAGGTTGTAGAGATCCCTGGCCGCAAGCACACGCTGCGTGAACACCGGGGAAAATGGACCGATATGAACACTGTGGTCCGCTATCTCATCCAGATCACCCTGGGATTCAGGATGGAAGCAGTGCACTTCATTATCTTCACGATAAAGCTCTCGCACTTCCCCATTCAGGTTAAACAGTCTCTCCGTTTCAGCACCGTCATCGGCGACATGAACAATCCTGACCGTGTCAAAAGTGCTGCCGCGCATGTAGGTGAAAATGCCATCATAATTCTGGTGCTGCAGTGCTTCCTGCATTTTCTTCAGCCAGCTGACGGGATCCGGCGAAGTACCTTCAGGCGTTTGCGCCAGAAGACCGCCAGGAAAAACCAGGCTGCATGCCAGCAAGCCTGGTAAGGCTAGCCATTGTCTGAATCCTGTTCTCACTTACCGTTTCACTTTTGGGCACTTGCCCTTTCTGGTCCTGTTGAGTAGTTCACAAACTGCTTATCAGGGTTCATTCGGGACATGCGATCGTGTTGTTGCAGATAGGCCCTGAGCCTTCGTTGCTTTTCTTCGTCCAGCTCGATGAGCTCAGCGGCACCCTGTTCAGGCAGGTTGTTCGTTGCGACGGATACAGGCGTTACGTTAATCGCAGCAGGATCTGCTTCAGCCAGCGGCGTGCCCTGGTCAGGCTGCTGCACACCGATAAACACTGCCACCACCAGCGAGGCAGCCAGCGCCAGGCTGCCAAAGATGACTTTGTGCGAAGACGATGCCTGGGCAGGAGCCACCACGTCGTGGACGTCTTCAGAATCAATTGCTGTAGAGATGCGTTCAAAAAGCCGGTGGTGATGTTCAATGGAAAGAGGGTCAACATCCCGGCGGGCTGTTGTCCGTATCTTCTGGTAGACACCCCAGCTGGTGGTCAGGGAATTGTCAGATCGAAACTCCCGAACAAGTCGGTGCACCTCGATTTCACTCGCTTCTCCGTCTATCAAAGCGGACAAGGATTCTCTTCTTACTTCTGTCACTCTTCTCCCTCAGGCCGGCGAAAATATATGGCCATCATCCAATTGCTGCAATGCTTTTCTCAATCGCTTCCCGGGCCCTGAAAATGCGGCTTCTAACAGTCCCAACCGGGCATTCCATCACTTCTGCGATCTCTTCATAACTCATTCCCTCGAACTCCCTGAGGGTGACTGCTACCTTGAGCTCCTCAGGCAGATTTTCAATAGCATCGAAAATCACCTGCTCAAGCTGATCTGTCGCCAGGCGACTCTCGGGGCCCGCAACATCTCTTAAGACAGCAGAATCCGTCTGAAATTCCCCATCAATATCAATATCTGTGTCCGGAGGTCTCCGAGAGCGCGAAACCAGGTAATTTTTGGCGGTATTTATCGCTATTCTGTAGAGCCAGGTGTAAAAGGCGCTATCTCCGCGGAATCGCGGCAGGGCGCGATAGGCACGAATAAAGGCTTCCTGGGTGACATCAAGGACCTCATCGGAATCACGCACGTACCTTCCCACCAGTGACACGATTTTGTGCTGGTACTTGAGCACAAGCAGATCGAAGGCGCGCTTGTCCCCACGCTGCACCCTCTCGACCAGCTGCTTGTCATTTTCCTCGGCGCCGCTCAAGTTCTACTCTTGTCCAAAAAAAGCGCATCATACCAAATAGACCCGTTAGAACAGACGGTGTAACCTGCTTTGCTTCATTTTTGGTTCACTTGCCGGCAAGGATCAGCAATTGTCAGAGGTCAGGCACGAATATGATGTTCTCGTCATCGGTAGCGGCGCTGCCGGGATGACGCTTGCCCTGAAACTGGGTCGCCACCATCGCATCGCCATGTTGTGCAAGGACGATCCGACAGAGGGATCCACCTACTACGCCCAGGGTGGTGTCGCTGCGGTCCTGGACGAATACGACTCAGTTTCCTCGCATATCGCGGACACGCTGAACGCCGGTGCCGGACTCTGTCATGAAGATGTCGTCGAGTTCACCGTGGAGCGCAGCGCGGAAATCATCAAGTGGCTGGTGGAACTCGGCGTCAATTTTGATACGAGAACCGCAGGAGATGGCAGCACCGAGTTTCACCTGACCCGCGAGGGCGGTCACAGTCACCGACGGGTGATTCATGCGGCGGACGCAACCGGCAGGGAAATCGCCGAAACCCTGAGCGATCACCTTAAGGAACTGCACAATGTCACCGTATTCCCCAAATACGTGGCGGTGGACCTTATCACGAGGGACAAGATCGGCCTGCGGGGCAAAGACTGTGTCGGCGCCTATGCACTCAACCTTGATTCGGGCAAAGTAGAGCTGTTCAGGGCTCGCTATGTGGTTCTTGCCACGGGTGGCGCCTCCAAGGTTTATCTCTATACCAGTAATCCGGACACGGCATCAGGCGACGGCATCGCCATGGCCTGGCGTGCAGGTTGCCGGGTGGCGAACCTCGAGTTCAACCAGTTTCACCCGACCTGCCTTTATCATCCTGAGGCCAAGTCCTTCCTGATCTCGGAGGCCTTAAGGGGAGAGGGTGCAAAACTGATCCTGCCCGATGGCACCCGGTTTATGCCCGATTTTGATGAACGGGCGGAGCTGGCCCCAAGGGATATTGTTGCCCGTGCAATCGACCATGAAATGAAACGACTCGGTTGTGAGTGCGTGTATCTCGATATCAGTCACAAGGATGAGGCGTTCATCAAATCACACTTCCCCAACATTTATTCCAGGTGTCTCGACCTTGGTATCGACATCACCAGGGAGCCCATTCCTATCGTGCCGGCCGCACACTACACCTGCGGCGGTATCGTTACGGGAAAATACGGAACAACGGACCTGCCGTTTCTTTACGCCATTGGGGAATCAAGTTTTACGGGTCTGCACGGTGCCAATCGAATGGCAAGTAATTCCCTGCTGGAATGCATAGTGTTTGCTCACGCTGCTGCAGAACATATCGATTCCCACCCGGAAGCTTCAAATGAACCCCTGGCTATTCCCAGCTGGGACGATACCCAGGTCACCAACTCGGATGAGGATGTCATCATCTCCCACAACTGGGACGAACTCAGGCGATTCATGTGGGATTACGTCGGTATCGTCAGAACCGACAAGCGCCTGCAACGGGCAAGGCGCAGGGTGCAGCTGCTAAACCAGGAAGTCACCGAGTACTACAGCAACTATCGCATCAGCAGCGACCTGCTGGAGCTGCGAAACCTGATCCTGGTGGCCGACCTGATGATCCAATGCGCCCTTCGCAGGAAAGAGAGCCGCGGCCTGCACTATACACTCGATTATCCGGGCCTGAACGACAAGGCTGAGGATACTATCCTGACACCGCCATCATTCGGTTAGCCCTGATCCGAAGCAGCGAACTGAGTTTATGAAAGTCATCATCCGGCAGACTGTCACGCCCGACGCACACGATACCGGTCCTGCTGAATCGACACACCAGGAACCAATGTCCCACAAACACCGGTGCAAGCAGTCGCTCGGCTTCTCCGCCGTTAACAAACCAGCGATCTTCAAAGGTGCGAAGCAAAAACAGGCCTGAAAGAGATACCTGTCGAAAAGCAGACAGGCAGACCAGGATCGCTGCAAGGGATGCAGGACCTGGATCAGATGCATTTCCGGCCAGGATCGCCAGAAGCGCCACACCATGGGCAAAAAAATTCATCGAGCGCAGTCCCATCGAGGGGCGAGCCGCAAACTCCATATCAGATCAGGGTTGAACCCTGTCCAGGATTCGCTCTACAAGTGCAGCAAGTTCCGGGTCGTCAGGCACACCCTTACGCGAGAACCACTGCAGCAGATCCGGATCGTCCTGCTCCAGCAGGCGAACAAAAATCGCCTGCTCATCGTCAGGCAGCGAGTCAAACACCTCGTCGAAGTAGGGTAGAAGCAACAGGTCGAGCTCCAGCATTCCCCTGCGGGAGCGCCATCGAAGACGGTTGCGTTGCATTTCGTCGAGCGGCATAAGCCCTATTCCTTAAGCAAGCTGGTAATGTCCAGGATGCATATGATGCACGTGATGTAGAATACCGCCCATGACATATCGCCTCGAACAATTCGGCTTTCTCAAAGTAATCGGGAAAGATGCCATCAGCTTCATGCAAGGTTACACCACCTGTGACCTGAATGCGCTGACCGGGTCATCTGTTCAACTCGGCGCTATCTGCAATCTCCAGGGACGCATGCTAACCAGCTTCCTCGTGATCCGGGAAGGAAACGATCTCATCCTGCGCATGCACCGTTCCCTGGTCGAGGGCACCATGCAATTCCTGAACAAATATATCGTGTTCTCCAAGGCGGAACTGCAGGACATCTCCGATGAACTTCACTGCTTTGGCTCCACTGATGTAAGCGATAGCGGTGCTGAGGTCGACCGAGACGGTGACAGCATTTGCATCAACCTCGCAAACCGCAGCGAGATCTGGCAACCAGCCGATATCAAAAACGCGGTCCAGGCCGATGTTGAATGGCAGGACCTTGAGATTGCTGCGGGTATCGCCTGGGTCAACGACTCGACCAGCGAACAGTTCCTGCCACAGATGTTTGCCTACCACCTTCTGGGGGGCATTAATTTCAACAAGGGCTGTTACCTGGGTCAGGAGATCGTTGCCCGCATGCAGTACCGGGGTGAGCTGAAACGACGGCTGCATCGAACCAGCCGAACCGTCAGCGAAGGTGATGTTGTCGCATCAGGTTCAACTGACTGTCTTGTCATCCTGAACAACACGACAGACGAGCCCATTGAGGTGGCTGGTAACGACGGAAGCGTTACCGCTATCCCGATTCGTGGAGACTAGGCTTTTCTAGGCACCGAGGTCTGCAAGCGGATGAGCGCCTTCCCAGGACGGCCTGAAATGTTCTTCCACAATCTCCTGCGGCACTTCGGCATGACTTGAGTACTGCCACTGAGGATTCCTGTCTTTATCAACCAGAAGGGCTCGCACACCCTCGGGAAATTCGGGACCACGGGAACAACGGTACGCAATCATCAGCTCCATCCTGAACATGTCTTCCAGCGTCATGCCCCTGGCCCTTGTCATCTGCTCAACAAAGATTCTGGCAGTCAGGGGAGAACCACTCCTATAAGTCGCTGCTGCCCCTGCAAGCCATTCATCAGCCGGCAGCTTCTCGAGCCTGTCTTCAAAGGTCGCAAGAAAATCGTCGCTGGATTCACAGGCAGAAATCATCTCCTTGATGATCGCTCGGTGCTCAAGCAACTGTTCGACTAAAGGCTCATTACTAGTGAAGGTTTCAAGGACGCCGGTTACCTGTTCGCGATCCCTGTCCGCATCGCCCGAGAACCGTGGTTCTGCAAGCGATGCAAATATTTTATCTTTGGCTTCAGCATCAACCACGACATCAAGCAGACCAAGACCAAGTGCATCCGCGGCTGAGAGTTGGCAGCCGGTCAGTCCGGCATAGTAACCCAGGCCATCGGGTAGCTGCGACAGGAAGGAGGTGCCACCGGCATCCGGGAAGAGGCCAATGGTAATCTCCGGCATCGCAATGCGCGTGGTCGGCGTGCCAATTCGATGGGAACAGCCACCCAGCAGACCAAGGCCTCCACCCATGACAATACCATTACCCCAGGCAACGATCGGCTTGCGCGCAGTATGCAGGGCATGATCCAGGCGGTACTCATGCAGGAAGAAATTGTCAGCATAGGCACTCGGCCCGTCAGATTCCCTGATGTTGTGATAAAGCGCGGTAATGTCTGCTCCGGCACAAAACGCTCGATCACTGGAGGAATCGAGAATAATGCAGTTGATGCTGTCATCTTCGAGCCATGTATAAATCCGGTCCGAAAGCAGCTCGATAGTTTCGAGCAAAAGACTGTTCAGCGGTTTCTCGCGCACCAGGCGCACAACACCAATCCCGGATCTTTCCCCCAGGGTTTCAAATGTGACCAGGTCTTCCATGGGCATCCTATCCTTTTGTACTCGAATCTCGAACGCGCCAGTCGATGGGTGACTCACCCATCGCTACAAGCGCTTCATTGCAGGCTGAAAAATGTTTGCAACCGAAAAAACCACGATGTGCAGACAGCGGTGATGGATGTGGCGCCCTAAAAACCCGATGCCTGGTACTGTCGATCACGGCACCTTTTTTTTGTGCATAGCTGCCCCACAATAGAAACACGCAAGGTTTTTCGCGTGCGGACAGCTTCTCAATAACCCTGTCGGTGAACTGCTCCCAGCCTTTGCCCTGGTGTGAAGCCGCCTTGTGCCGCTCAACGGTGAGCACACTGTTTAGCAGCAACACGCCCTGCTGCGCCCAGTGCTCGAGGCAACCGTGTTCAAAATCCGAAGGCGGAAACCCGAGATCTGACTGGATCTCCTTGAAGATATTAACCAGTGATGGTGGTGGCGCGACACCTTCCCGGACAGAGAAACACAGGCCATGAGCCTGACCGGGACCGTGATAGGGATCCTGACCGAGTATCACAACCTTGACCTTTTCAAACGGTGTTGTGTTGAGCGCGTTGAAGTATTCGCCGCCGGCGGGGTAAATCACACTGCCTTTCGACTTCTCCTGGACCAGGAACTGCCTCAGGGCCTGCATGTAAGGTTCGGAAAACTCCGACTCCAGCTGGTCAAGCCAGCCAGGTTCCAGCTGCACCTTCTGGGAAACTTCAGCCATCCCCTTCCTTCAGGACTTTTTCCTTCAAAACCCTTTCCCTCAACCTCTGGGACGCATATGCGGGAACAGCACTACATCCCTGATCGATGGCGAATCCGTAAACAGCATAACCAGGCGATCAATACCCAGGCCCTGGCCCGCAGTGGGTGGCAATCCGTATTCCAGTGCCGTGATGTAGTCGTCGTCGAAATGCATGGCCTCGTCGTCACCAGCTTCTTTCGCTGCAACCTGGTCATGGAATCGGGACGCCTGGTCTTCCGCGTCATTCAACTCGGAGAATCCGTTAGCGATTTCCTTGCCCATAATGAACAGTTCAAATCGATCGGTGATGTCCGGCTCGTCATCGTTTCGGCGCGCCAGCGGCGACACCTCTGTCGGGTGCTGGGTGATAAACATCGGCATCTGTATCCGGTCTTCAACCAGCGCCTCAAACAGCTCCATGACAATTTTGCCAAGTCCCCAGGCATCGTTGACCTCAATGCCGGACTTCTTCGCGAGCGCTTTGGCCCGAACGATATCATTCAAGTCATCGGGGCTGACATGATCATTAAACTCACAGATAGCCTGCTGCATCGTCTTGCGCGCAAAAGGTTTGGCCAGGTCAATGGTCACATTCTCAAACTTGATTTCGGTGGTGCCAAGGACGTTGGTGGCCAGGTCCCGGAACATCTCCTCGGTCATATCCATCAGGTCGTTGTAATCAGCGTAAGCCCAGTAGAATTCAAGCATCGTGAATTCCGGGCTGTGCTTCGTGGACATACCCTCGTTACGGAAGTTCCGGTTGATCTCAAAGACCTTCTCAAAACCCCCTACCACAAGCCGCTTAAGGTTCAGCTCCGGGGCAACGCGCAGGAACATGTCAATACCGAGCGAGTTATAATGCGTAATGAAAGGGGAAGCTGTCGCCCCACCCGGGGTGTTCAGCATCATGGGTGTTTCCACTTCCATGAAGTCGCGATCGATCAGGAAGCGACGAATACCATCAACAATAGCCGAACGCTTGCGGAACAGATCACGGCTTTCCTCATTCATGATCAGGTCAAGGTAGCGTTGGCGATAGCGGGTTTCCGTATCTGTCAGGCCGGCATGTTTTTCAGGCAAGGGGCGCAGTGACTTTGTCAGCAGGCGAATGCTGGACACGTTAACCGTCAGTTCACCCTTGTTGGTCTTCATCATGGAGCCATCGGCTGCAATGATGTCACCGATATCCCAGTGCTTGTATTCCTCGTAAGCATCTTCACCAAGAGCGTTCAGCGTCACGTAAAGCTGGATGCGACCGGAGACATCCTGGACAGTAAGGAAGCTGGCTTTGCCCATGAGGCGCTTCAATACCACGCGACCGGCAATAGAGGTTGTGGCATCTGCACCCTCGAGTTCTTCCTTGCTCTGCTCGCCGTAGAGCTCGTGCAGTTCTTCAGCAAGGTGCTGGCGCCTGAAATCGTTCGGGAAGGCGATACCCTTTTCCCGGATCGCGGAGAGCTTCTCACGGCGCAGCCGAATGATCTCGTTTTCGTCCTGTTGTTCGTTGTTGTCTTCTGTCATGTCACAAGCCCATCTTCAAACTGGCTTCAATAAAGGGATCGAGGTCACCATCGAGCACAGCCTGGGTGCTGCTGGTTTCCACATTGGTTCTGAGATCCTTGATGCGCGCTGAGTCCAGTACGTAGGAACGAATCTGGCTGCCCCAGCTGATATCAGATTTGTTTTCTTCAATTTCCTGCATTTCGGCCCGGCGTTTCTGTTCTTCCAGTTCGTACAACTTTGCTTTCAACTGCTTGATCGCCTGGTCCTTGTTCTTGTGCTGGGAACGCTCTTTCTGGCACTGAACAACGATGCCGCTGGGCTCATGCGTCAGGCGGATCGCGGAATCAGTCTTGTTGACGTGCTGCCCTCCGGCACCGCTTGCGCGATAGGTATCAACACGGACATCCGACATATCCAGGTCAATATCGATATCATCATCGAGTTCCGGTGAGACGAACACTGAAGCAAACGACGTGTGCCGTCGATTACCGGAGTCAAACGGTGACTTCCTGACCAGCCTGTGAACACCGGTTTCGGTTCTGAGCCAGCCGAAAGCATACTCACCTTCGAAATGAATGGTTGCACCCTTGATGCCTGCAACATCACCGTCAGAGACTTCCATGATTTCGGTTTTAAAGCCGTGGCTTTCACCCCAGCGCAGGTACATGCGGAGCAGCATCTCTGCCCAGTCCTGGGCCTCGGTACCGCCGGAACCTGCCTGAATATCCAGATAGGCAGCGTTGGGATCCATTTCACCGGAGAACATGCGGCGGAACTCCAGGCCCTGCAGCCGGCTTTCCATCTGGTCGAGATCCAGCACGGATTCTTCCAGCAGGGATTCATCCTGTTCCTCGGCTGCCAGCTCTACCAGGTCTTCAATATCGCCAAGTCCTGAGTCCAGCCTGTCAATCGTGTGGACAACATTTTCCAGCGTGGAGCGCTCTTTCCCCAGCTTCTGGGCGTACTCGGGGTCATCCCAGATCTTGTTGTCAGCCAGCTCCAGTTCTACTTCAGCCAGTCGTTCCTTACGATTTTCATAGTCAAAGATACCCCCTGAGCACTTCCGTGCGTTCCCTGAGGTCCTTGATTCGGCTGTGAATGGCGTTGGTTTCTAACATATTGGTTTTGCTGCTTTTTTTTGCAGTGAATATTGGACGCGGCATTGTATATGTTTAGAGAATGAGCGTCACCAGCAACTGCGGTTTTTCAGACCCTCGATAACGGTTCACCTCTATTCGAAAGGCGCAATCGATGTAACGCCCTTCCACAAGGAAAGGGTGATTGAAACAGATGGCATCCACAGGCCCACCTGCTTCAGGTTGCAGCAGGAGTTTCAGGTGTCGCTCCCCGACCAGTCGTTGTTCCAGAATCTCAAATCGACCGTCAAATTCCGGTTCAGGAAATCCCTGACCCCAGGGTGCCGCCGATTCCAGCTGCCGGGCCAGACCAACCGTGACGGGCTCAGTGACCTGGCCGTCTGATATTGCAACCTGTTCAATCGGTGCTTCACCGAGCACGCGCCGCAGCTCGTCATCAAACGCCTCGGTAAAACGTGCATAGTGTTCCTGGCGGAGGCTGAGGCCCGCAGCCATGGCATGTCCTCCAAACTTGTTCAGTAATCCAGGATGCCGGGTAGCAATAGCATCCAGGCCATCACGCATGTGAAAACCCTGTACTGATCGCCCGGAGCCCTTCAATTCGCCGTTGCCTGCATCGGCAAAAGCAATGACAGGCCTCTGAGACTTTTCCTTGATCCGGGAGGCAACGATTCCAACGACACCCTGGTGCCATGCTTCGTCATACAGACAGATACCCGCGGCAGCCGCATTGTCGACAGAAATACCGGCGAGTACAGACATCGCCTTGTCGCGCATGTCGCTTTCGATTTCACGACGTTCCTTGTTCAGGGCATCAAGATGCTCAGCCAGCTCCTGCGCCCGTTCACCAACAGCCATGAGGCACTCAATACCAATCGTCATATCCTGTAACCTGCCCGCTGCATTGAGCCGCGGCGCAATCGAAAATGCCAGGTCCCGACTGGTGACAAACCTCGGATCAACACCGGAAACCCTGAGCATGGCAAGTAATCCAGGCCTGATCCGGCCCGAACGGATTCTTTTCAAACCCTCAGACACAAGGCGGCGATTGTTCTGGTCCATGGGCACCACATCAGCGATGGTGCCAAGGGCAACCAGGTCAAGGAAATCCGCCAGATTGAGTTCATCCCTGGATTCAAACCAGCCCTGGTCACGCAGCATTCGGCGAACCACGCTGAGCAGGTAAAACGACACACCGACTCCTGCAAGGGATTTACTGGCGAAAGAACAACCAGGCTGGTTCGGGTTAACAATAGCCCCGGCGTCGGGCAGCTGGGTGCCTGGAAGATGATGATCAGTGACGACCACCGTCATACCCAGCTGGTTGGCACGCGCTACACCGTCAATACTGGCGATGCCATTATCCACGGTAACCAGAACCTCCGGCTGGAAATCCCTCGCAACCTCAACAATTTCAGGAGTCAGGCCATAGCCGAATCTGAATCGATCGGGCACTAGGTAGTTAACCTTCCCGGCACCCATGGTCTTCAGTGCCGTCACCATGAGCGCACAGCTTGTGGCTCCATCAGCGTCAAAATCGCCAACGATAAGGATGGACTCGTTATCCATCACCGCGCGCACCAGAATGTCTGCTGCTGCATCAATACCTTTCAGGTCTGGCGGCAGCAAACCACCCAGGGAATGATCAAGGTCGTCTTCAGAGTGCACACCGCGAGCTGCGAGTACACGAGCGAGCAGAGGCGCCGAAAAGTCCGGGTCACCCGGACTTTCACGACGGACAATGCGCTTTTTCATCGGTTTCGTTAGAGGCTCGCAACCCGGATACGAGAAACTGAAGATGTGACTGCATCTAGGGATTCGAGCTCACTGATCGCAGCATCAATTTTTGACTCTACAACCTCGTCAGTCAGAATGACGATCTGCGCATCGCGAACTCTCGCATCTTTTTGGATCAATGCTTCAATGCTGACCCCATGGTTACTCAGCACAGTTGACACATTAGCCATCACACCGGCTTTGTCTTCCACGCCTAATCTCAGGTAGTAGGAGGAGCTGATGGAAGATATCGGCGTAAAGTTGGGCTCAGACAAATCGTTGAAACCGAGGTTAGGTACCTGTGTTCCACGAACGGTATCAATGATGTCCGCCATCACAGCTGACGCAGTGGGTCCCGCACCGGCTCCTGCTCCGTAGTACATGGTTGCACCTGCTGCATCACTGCCAACCATGACCGAGTTCATTACACCATTCACCTGGGCTAGCATCTGGTCGTTGGCGATCAGGGTCGGATGTACCCGTAGCTCCACGTCCCTGCCACTGCGACGCGCAACGCCCAGGTGCTTGATGCAGTATCCAAGTTCAGCAGCAAAAAGAATGTCGTCTGACGTAATCCTGGAGATCCCTTCTGTATACATGGCGTCAAATCGCAATGGAATCCCGAAAGCAATTGACGCCAGGATGGTCAGCTTGTGGGCTGCGTCAATACCTTCAACATCAAAAGTTGGATCTGCCTCGGCATAGCCCAGGTCCTGGGCTTCTTTCAGGACATCATCAAAGGATCGATTGCTGCCCGGTCGAGACATCTCAGTCAGGATAAAATTGGTCGTGCCGTTGATCATGCCAGCTACCCAATCGATGCGGTTACCAGCCAGGCCTTCACGAATAGCTTTGACGACAGGGATACCACCGGCGATCGAAGCCTCGTAGCGTACAGAAACACCCTTTTTTTCCGCGGCTGCAAACACTTCATCCCCATGCAGTGCAATCAGCGCCTTGTTCGCGGTAACGATATGTTTGCCGTGATTGATCGCTCCAAGGACCAGATCCTTCGCGGTATCGGTTCCGCCAATCAACTCAACCAGCACATCGATGCCAGGATTTCTGGCGACCTCAAAAACGTCGCGCGTCACATCAACCGAAGACAGGTCACAGTCCGGGTGATCGCGGCGACAACCTACCTGAACCAGTTGCGGTGCATCTTTTGTCTTGCGACCAATCTCATCGTGGTTGGTCGCAAACAGATTGAACAGCCCCGACCCAACAGTTCCCAGGCCACAGATGCCTACTCGCACAATCAGCTCCCTTCGGAATAATTCTTGAACATTTTACGAATACCACGCAGTGCCTGTCGTGTCCGGTGTTCGTTTTCGATCAATGCGAAACGCACGTGATCATCACCGTACTGGCCAAAACCAATGCCTGGTGAGACGGCTACCTTGGCCTCTTTCAGCAGGTGTTTGCTGAACTCCAGTGAACCCATGTTTTCAAACTGCGGAGGGATCTTCGCCCAGACAAACATGGTTGCCTTGGGTGGTGTTACCTCCCAGCCAATGGCATTCAGGCCATCACACAGCACATCACGTCGCTTGCGATACATCTCCCGAATTTCCTCGACGCAGGTCTGGTCACCTTCCAGCGCAGCAATGGCCGCAACCTGGATGGGTGTGAAAGTGCCGTAGTCCAGGTAGGACTTGATCCGGGCGAGCGCACCAACCAACGTCGGGTTGCCAACACAGAACCCGACTCGCCAGCCAGGCATGTTGTAGCTCTTTGACATGGTGAAGAACTCAACCGCAATATCTTTTGCACCCGGCACCTGCAGGATGCTGGGCACCTCATAGCCATCAAACACCAGGTCAGCATAGGCAAGGTCCTGCACCACCCAGATTTCGTGTTCCTTGGCGATGGCGATCAGCTTCTCGAAGAAATCCAGCTCAACACATTCGGTGGTGGGGTTTCCAGGAAAGTTCACCACCAGGACTTTCGGCTTGGGCCATGAGTTAACAATGGCATGTTCGAGTTCATCAAAGAAATCCAGTTCCTTGGTGAGAGGTACATGACGCACGTCTGCGTCTGCGATAACGAAACCATAGGGGTGCACCGGGTAAGAAGGGTTTGGCACCAGCACCGCGTCACCCGGCCCCAGTACAGCCATCGCAAGGTGAGCAATCCCTTCCTTGGAGCCGAGGGTCACAATAGCCTCGGTTTCCGGATCCAGGTCAACATCGAACTTGTTCTTGTACCAGTTGCAGATAGCGCGTCGCAGCCTGGGGATACCTTTCGACTGCGAGTACCTGTGGGTATCACCACGTTCCACGGTTTCGACCAGCTTGTCGACAATATGCTGGGGTGTAGGCTGGTCGGGGTTACCCATGCCGAAATCGATAATGTCTTCCCCTCGCGCTCGCGCTTCCCTCTTCAGCTGGTCAGTAATGCTGAAGATGTAGGGGGGTAGTCGCTTGATTCGCGGAAAATCGTCCATTTTCTAAATTCGCCAGTTATTTGTTGGGCATAAAGGAGCCCTCAGCGAGCGGCCAACGGCCACCCAAAAAAGAGTCCTCAGCCAGGTGGCCAACGGCCACCCAAAAAAAAGCCGGGCCTGCACCAGAGTGCAGGCCCGGCACTCCAATCGGGATTTAGACGCACGCCGCCGCAGCCGCAGCGGTAACCACGGTTGCGATTGCGTTCAGATCCAAAGCTCGAAAATTCATGGGGCGACATATTACCCAAGTGATATGGCTACGTCGATAGCAGTTCCTGTTCTAGGTTCCGGTAGCAGAATGCCTTGGTTCAGGAACATAAACCTGAACCATCATGGCACCTATAAACAGGAAGACGATGGCTGTAACAAACACCGACTCGTAACCCAGCATTGTTGCCATGACCCCGCCCAGCAGAGGACCAATAGCGCCGGCAATCTGGGCTACCGTATTGGCAATTGCAATCCGGGTCGGCCGGTTTTCACGGTCGCCGAACTCCAGAACAATATTACGCGAGGAATTCTCAAACCCCTGGTGAGCAGCACCGATACCCGCGAACACAATGACTGTCAGGATAAATGTTGGCGCCACCATCAATAACGCGGATGACAAGATCCAGAGCAGACAGGAAAGCAGGAACACCAGCCTGAAACCCTTTGAATCAGCAATCACACCCCAGATGAGATTGGATATGGTCCCTGATATCGTAAATGCAAAGGTCACAATACCCAGCGTGACACCCGTCAGGCCAATCGAGGCTCCCGCATAGAGAATATAAAACGGCATTGCCATGCGCCCCATCGTGGCGATGGCCCGGGCAATGAAGTAACGGGTAAAGGTATGGTCCGAACGAAGCAACTCAGGAATCTCGCGAAGCTGTTGTCCTAGTGAAGTCGGTGGCCGTACCGTTGGTGGCTCTGGCTCCTTTATCGCCAACAGCGTTGCCAGACCGGTGGCCGTTAACACGAAGGCGAGAATAAAGGTCCATGAGTAGCCTGCCATGGTGGATTCTTCACCGATCAGGAAGGTACCGCCGATGTAGGCAACGCCAGCGGAAATGATGCCAGCGAGAAAGTTTCTCATGCCCGTGAGTCGACCCCGCTTGGACACCGGGATTGTCTTTGACATCAGGTAGTTGAAGATCACTCCCTGCATTCCTTCGAAGATACCGAAAAGCCCCATCAGGCAGACGACGATGATCAGCGTGGTGTTTTCAGTAAAAAATAGACCAGCCAGGCCCATGAAGAGGACACAGACCCGCATGGATGCGCCAACTGCGAATCCTATGGGTAGAACTCTTCGACGGTGTGATATCAGGTTGGCACTGATCATGGGTGTCAGCATCATGCCGAGGCCTTCCAGGGAGAGCGCGAGCCCTACCATGAAATTGGACCCACCAGACAGCATCAGGATATAGGCGGGAATAAAGGTAGGTGCATTGATAAACCGCAAACCGGTCTGGCCGAGCATGCCATGTACAAGCAGCGTAAAGAAATTACGCGTCAGGTTACGCTGTACAAAAATATCGTAGCGCTGCTCGGCGTGACGAGCAGCCCGCGAGTCGCTCATGTCTCAGGATTGATCAGTTAATACCAAGTCGCTGCGCCAGCTGGGCTGCCGGCAGGTATCCAGGCTGAAGCGTACCGTCTTCGTAAATGATCGCCGGCGTTCCTGAAACACCGAAGTCACCACCCATGTTGTAGTGCGCTGCGACCGGGTTTTCGCAGGTCTTCGGTGAAATTTCCTGACCCGCCTTGGCCAAAGTTAGCGCCACTTTCGGATTATCCGCACACCAGGCGGAAACAATTTTATCGTAGGAAGCTGACCCCACTCCCGCCCTGGGATAGGCCAGGTAGCGAACGGAAACACCGAGATCGTTCAGCTCGGGAACTTCCTGGTGCAGCTTGCGACAATAGCCGCAGTCAATATCGGTAAACACCGTAATGGTTGCCTTGATTTCACCCTCAACTGGCGCAAAAACCACCATATCTTCTTCATCCAGGGACTGCAGCAGCTGACGACGCTTGTCGGTTCGTGCTAGTTCCGTTGCATTCACCAGGCCACTGGGCCGAACGAAAAACAGGTCACCAGCGATAAAGAAATCCGCCTGGCCATCCATATAGAGGATCGTGCCGCCCTGGATCACGACTTCAAAGAAACCAGGAAGGCTACTTATGCTGATGTCACTAATCCGCAGGTTAGGTCTAGCATGCAACAATTTCGCTCTCGCGGCTTCAACAGACAGCATGCCTGAATTGCTCTCAGCGCTCTCCGCACTTAATGCTGGCACCAGAGGCAGCATCAGGAACCCGGCTAGCAGGGATGATAGGAAAAGTTTTTGCATAAATCTCGTGCTTTCTGACGGTAATTTGGTGCGAGTCTGCATGAACAGACCCGACACTGCAACGAAAGGTTCCCTCAGTTGGGGCATTTACCCCCGTGGATGGTGCATCTGGTGCAGCTCTTTCATCCGGTGCTGTGCCACGTGAGTATAGATCTGGGTCGTCGACAGGTCAGAGTGACCAAGCAGTAGCTGCACCACGCGCAGATCTGCGCCATGATTCAGAAGGTGGGTGGCAAACGCATGCCGAAGCGTGTGCGGAGAGAGTTTCTTCTCAATACCTGCGGTCCGGGCATGTTGCCGAATGCGATGCCAGAAAGTCTGGCGCGTCATAGGCACGCCGCGATTCGACGGAAAAACCGTGTCCTCAATCAGGTTCTGCTTCAACAGTTCTTGCCTGGCACCCTCCAGATAACGGCTCAGCCAGTCGATGGCTTCTTCCCCCATAGGAACCAGGCGTTCTTTGGACCCCTTGCCGATGATTCTGATCACACCCTGGCGCAGGTTGATTTCACTTAAACGAAGGCCCGTCAGTTCACTGACCCGAAGCCCACAGGCGTACAGCACTTCCAGCATGGTGCGATCACGCATACCGATTGCAGTATCGATATCCGGTGCTGCCAGGAGTCTCTCCACATCCTGTTCCGTTAATGTGTCGGGAAGTGGCCTGCCCAGCTTTGGGTTTTCCACTCTCAGGGTAGGATCTTCGCTCAGGACTTTTTCGCGCAGCAGATACCGGTAGAGCGCACGTAGGCAGGACAGGCTCCGTGCTGTGGAGCGAGCCTTCAGCCCCCTTTCCATCCTGTAAGCGAGGTAACGCAGAACGTCCTCTCGTCTGACCTTGTCTATCTGGGCTCCGGATTCATGTAGCCAGGCTGTGAACCCCTGCAGGTCCTGGCGATAGGCTTTGAGCGTATTTTCACTCAGCCCTTTTTCGAGCCAGAGAGAATCAAGGAATCGTTCTATCAGAACCTGGTTGTGGTCATCGGGCCGCGGCATTGGGGACAGTTTACTTTTTTGATGGATTCATTGAAGTAAACTGTCCCCAAAAAGCGATAAAAGTAAACTGTCCCCACAAAAAAGCCCGACATAGGTCGGGCTTTTTTGTGTCACTGGAACTGACTTTAGTTCAGCTTTTCCTTGATTCGCGCTGAACGTCCGCTGCGCTCTCTCAGGTAATAGAGCTTGGACTTGCGAACATCACCGCGGCGTTTAACCGTGATGCTGTCAATCAGCGGGCTGTGTGTCTGGAAAGTTCGCTCAACGCCAACGCCGTGGGATATCTTGCGAACGGTGAACGCTGAATTCAGGCCACGGTTGCGCTTGGCAATAACCACACCCTCGTATGCCTGCAGACGCTCGCGGGTGCCTTCCACAACACGAACCTGCACCACGACGGTATCCCCGGCACTGAACTCGGGCACATCAGCCTTCAGCTGTGCATTCTCGATCTGTTCGATAATCTTGTTTTTCATTTCAAGTTCCTTTCGTCTCGCCTAACGCAAGATACTCTCTTATTAACTGTTGCTCTTCATCGGTGAGCGATCGATCAGACACAAGATCCGGTCGTCGTTCAAACGTTCTGCCCAGCGCCTGCATCCTGCGCCACCTGGCAATCTTTTCATGATCGCCGCTCATCAGTACTTCAGGTACCTCGAGGCCATCAACTGTCTCGGGCCTGGTGTACTGGGGATAGTCCAGCAGACCGCTAGAAAACGAATCCTGCTCGACAGATTCCCTGTCACCGACTGCGCCGGGTAAAAGACGTGTTATTCCGTCAATCAGCACCATTGCAGGCAGCTCACCTCCACTCAGGACATAGTCACCGATGGAGACTTCCTCATCGATGACCGACTGAAGCAGTCTTTCATCGATACCTTCATATCTTCCAGCCACCAGGATTAATGATTCCTGTATGGCCAACTCCTCCAGTTTTGCCTGGGTTAAAGGCACTCCCTGGGGAGACAGGTAGATCACCTTGCAGGGTGTCGACCTCGCTTCCGCTTTCGCTGCGTCTATAGCCGCTTTCAACGGCTCCACTTTCATGAGCATCCCCGGACCGCCGCCGTAAGGCTTGTCGTCCACGGTTCGATGCCTGTCTGTGGCAAATTCCCTCGGGTTCCAGGTCTGCAGCTCGAGAAGTTCGCCTTCAATCGCCCTGCGCGTGATCCCTGAACCAGAAACGGCTTCAAACATCTCGGGGAACAATGAGACGACACCTATCCACATGGGCCTTCTCTCCCCTTCTACTTAAAGATCAATAATCGACCTGCCAGTCGACCACTATCTCTCCAGCTGCCTGATCGACCGCAATCACGACCCCTTCATATACAAAAGGGATCAGCCGTTCCTGATCATCCACGCTTTCGTCCGTTGGCTTCACCACCATGACGTCGTTGGCGCCGGTTTCCAGCATATGGTCAACCTGGCCAAACACCGTACCTCTCTCGTCCCTGACTTTGAGTCCTTCCAGCTGGTACCAGTAGTACTCGCCCTCTTCCAGCCCGGGCAGCGCGTCCTGCGCAATATGGATCTCATACCCAATCAACGCGTCAGCTGCACTTCTTGAGTCCACATCTTCCAACTGGGCGATCAGGCGTTTTCCGCTGACCTGACCCTTGCTGACTTTAACTTCTTTGATTTCTCTCCCTTTCTTAAGAATCCAGGGGGAGTAATCGAAAATTGCTTCCATCGGATCGGTATAGGAAAAGACCTTTACCCAACCCTTGATCCCGTGACTGCCGTTGATACTGCCAAGACGCAGTTCTTCCATCACGGAACGTGAGCCCCTTTTAGTGAGCTGGAAAGAGTTACGCCGCTTCCTCGCTGGTGGTACCCGCGGTTGACTTGCGGTAATCCTTAACCAGTTTATTCACGCGATCTGATACCTGCGCACCCTGGCGAACCCAGTAATCGAACCTTTCCAGATCAACTCGAGTACCTTCTTCAGCACCACGTGCGATCGGATTGAAGAATCCAATACGCTCGATGAACCTGCCATCACGGGACACACGTCGGTCAGCCACATTAATGTGATAGTGGGGACGCTTCTTGCTACCACCTCTCGCCAGGCGAATAGTGACCATCTATTTGTTTTCCTTTAATAATTTTGCTTCGAAAGCCTGCCAGACGAGCACGATCTGGCTGCCGGGCAGGCCGAAAGGGGCCGTATTGTACGGGAAAGAATCCGGAAATAAAACCAGAGTTTCATCTCTGGCGGGGGCGCCTCAGGCCGAGTTTAACTTACTGTTTATAAAGGGATATTTGACTTTAACGCCCGGGGAATCCGCCGCCCGGTGGCTGCATCATGCCACCCATGCCACGCATCATATTGGCCATGCCCCCTTTCTTGCCCAGTTTCTTCATCATTTTCTGCATCTGCTTGTGCTGCTTCAGCAGTCGGTTCACATCCTGGATCTGGGTGCCCGAACCACCTGCAATACGCTTTTTGCGGGAGCCGTTGATCCTGTCAGGAAATCGCCGCTCTCCCGGCGTCATGGAGTTGATGATGGCTTCCATCTGGACGAAAGTCCTGTCGCTCATCTGTTGCTGCGCTGCCTGCGCCATCTGCCCCATACCTGGCAGCTTGTCCATCATGCCTGCAAGGCCACCCATGTTGTTCATCTGCTGAATCTGGTCGCGAAAATCCTCCAGGTCGAAACTCTTGCCTTTCTTCAGCTTGGTGGCGAGCCTACGCGCCTTTTTCTGGTCGACCTTCTGCTCGGCTTCCTCAATCAGGGACAGCACGTCACCCATGCCAAGGATCCGTGATGCAATACGATCGGGATGGAACACATCCAGGTCTTCGATGGTTTCACCCACCGCCATGAACTTGATGGGTTTACCGGTGACCGCCCTGACGGAGAGTGCAGCACCGCCCCGGCTATCGCCATCCGCCTTGGTGAGGACAACACCGGTGAGGGGTAACACATCGGAAAATGCCTTCGCCGTATTGGCCGCATCCTGGCCAGTCAGGGCATCGACCACGAACAATGTCTCTGCAGGAGACACGGTCACGTAAAGATCCCTGATCTCCTGCATCATTTCCTCGTCAATACCCAGCCGACCTGCGGTATCGATGATGAGCACATCCGCAAACTGTTTTTTTGCTTCGGACAGTGCAGCTTTGGCAATGTCCAGCGGTTTCTGGTCAGTTCTGGACTCAAAGAATTTCAGTTCCGCCTGTTCAGCGAGGGTGCGCAACTGATCGATGGCCGCCGGTCGATAGACGTCGGTACTCACGACCATGACGGATTTCTGCACACGGTTTTTCAGAAACCGACCCAGCTTGGCGGTGGACGTTGTTTTACCAGCACCCTGCAGACCCGCCATCAGAATGACGGCCGGCGGCTGAACCGCCAGGTTCAGGTCACCTTCCCCGGCACCCATGATGGACACCAGCTCATCATTAACAATGCGGATAAAGACCTGGCCTGGTGAGAGGCTGGAAGATACCTCAGTACCCAGTGCCCGCTCCTTCACACTGGCAATAAAGTCTTTAACGACAGGCAGTGCCACATCTGCTTCAAGCAGTGCCACACGGACCTCACGCAGGGCCTCAGAGATATTATCTTCAGTCAGCCTTGCCTTGCCGGTGATATTGGAGAGCGTCTTGCCCAGACGCTCCGTTAGGGATTCAAACACTGAACTACCTGAAAGTTACCGCTGGGTGGGCTAGTATAACGAATCCCACAGTTCGGAAATACGCCACACATGCCCACGCTGATCGTAAGTGCGACAGCCTGCGTCTGCTACCTGCTCGCCACGGGCCTGCAGCTGCAAAGCATCCTGAGAGGCAGGCACAGTGCCGGGCTGATCAAGGGCCTGGCTGCTGTGGCAATTATCTGCCATGGGTTTGCCACCTACAGCGGGTTCGTCGGTGAAGGTCGCGGCTATGACCTGGGTCTGTACCCGATGCTGTCACTGATGGCGCTAACCATTGTTGCGATGGTACTTCTGAGCAGCCTGAGGCGCCCGCTGGACAACCTGTTCCTGGTGATCTTTCCTATCGCAATCATCACGATATTAATGGACCTGGTGTTTGCCGGAGATTACACGCCCAGGGGACAGATAACCTCCGGGATACTCAGCCACATCGTTCTTTCAGTGATCGCCTATTCCATCCTGACTATCGCGGCGGTCCAGGCAGTTCTCCTTTCCTTTGGCGACACCCTGCTGCGACACCATCAAATCGTCGTACTCAGGAACATGCCGCCGCTGGAAACGATGGAACAGCTTATGTTCGAAATGCTCTGGGGTGGCCTGCTGTTCCTGACACTCAGTATCGTGTCAGGTTTCGTTTTCCTGGAAAACCTGTCAGGACCAGGGCTGGTTCACCACACGGTCATCACCCTGGCGGCCTGGCTTGTATTCATCGTTCTGCTTTGGGGTCGTCATAAGCTGGGTTGGCGCGGCGCCATTGCTTCACGCTGGGCACTCGCCGGATTCATTCTCCTGGCGCTAGGATACTTTGGCAGCAAACTGGTACTCGAAGTCATTTTGGGTCGAGCTTGACACTCCCCCGCTGAATTCGTACAACTGCATTCCCACACAACTGCGAGGTCTCCATATTTGGACGATCCGTCGACCGGGGTCTTATTCGGCTCCATAGTCCTGCTAGTTATTGTCTCCGCATATTTCTCCGGTTCCGAGACCGCCATGATGGCTCTCAACCGGTATCGCCTTAAACACCTGAGTAAAGAAGGTCACGGCGGCGCCCGTCGTGCTGAGAAACTCCTGGAGAGGCCGGACCGCCTTCTGGGTGTCATCCTGATCGGAAACAACCTCGCCAACTTTACAGCGGCTTCACTGGCAACTCTGCTGGCACTGGACCTGCTGGGAGATGCCGGTGTGGCAGTTGCGCCCGTGATCTGCACCATCGTGTTTCTGATCTTTGCTGAGGTAGCACCAAAAACCATTGCAGCTATCTATCCGGAAAAGATCGCAATGCCAAGTTCCTACCTGCTGCAGGCGCTGCTCTGGATCACCTACCCGTTCGTATGGCTGGTGAACGGTATCGCCAACGGCATGCTGCAGTTGTTCGGCGTACGCCACGACGAGGCTGGTGAAGATCACCTGAGCATCGAAGAACTCAGGACAGTCGTGCACGAGGGTTCCCAGGTTGCCGGTAAGCACCAGGACATGATGCTCGGCGTGCTCGACCTGGAAAAAGTCACCGTGGACGACATCATGGTTCCGAGAACGGAAATTGTAGGTATCGATATCGAAGACGACATGGAGGACATCGTCGCGCAGATTCGTTCCGTGCAACACACAAGGCTTCCCGTGTTCAAGGAAGACGTGGACAGGATCATTGGCATGCTGCACATCCGAAACGCGGCCAGGTTCCTTATTGACGGCAACCTCAGCAAGGCTGCACTGCTGCAGGAAACAACCGATCCCTATTTCGTACCGGAAAGTACACCACTGGAGACACAGCTCATTAACTTCCAGGCTGAAAAAGAGCGTATCGCCATGGTGGTGGATGAATACGGTGATATCCAGGGAATCGTAACTTTAGAAGACATCCTTGAGGAAATTGTCGGCGACTTCACCACGGACCTTGCGTCCACCAGTGTGGACATCCACCCTCAGGAAGATGGTTCCTACCTCATTGATGGCGGCACGCAGATCAGGCTGATCAACCGGACCCTGGACTGGGAGCTTCCCGTCGATGGTCCGAAGACTTTGAATGGGCTGATTACGGAACACCTGGAGACGATTCCGGATGCAAACATCTGTTTTACGCTTGGGGAATACCGGATTGAGATTGTGCAGATCCATGACAACATGATCCGCACCGCGAAGCTGTCGGAGCCTCCCGAACCGTTCTAAAAGCTTTCTCTAACGAAGATTCGAAGGGCTCGCTGCCGCGGGTAATGGGTCGCGTCACCGCTCAAGTACATCCATGTAACGCTGACTTTCGGGCTGTCCCTGCCCTCCAGTCTGCCGCGCCCCGTTACCCGGGCGCGCTCGCCTCACGATCATCGCGAGCATCTTCTCGCGATGATCGTGATTCGGAGAATAGCCGGGGTGTGCACGAGCGTAGTTCGCGAGCGTACGGAGGCAGGATGCCGGAGTAGCCAGTGATGCCTGTTCCGAAGCTGAGGCAGGACGCCGAAGCGAGGTAAGCGAGTGTATACCCCGGTATTCTCCGGCAGTACCTATTGTCAGCGAGTCAGATCTGCCATTTGCGGTTGATCGCCGCGATGATCGACTTGAACGCCGCTGTCGTGGTGTTCTGGCTGATGCCGACGCCATAGTAACGGTTACCCTGCTCATCCGTGATCGCCAGAATACAGATCGCCTGCGCCTCAGCACCTTCGTTCAGTGCATACTCCTGGTACTCAACCACATTCAGGGGTTCGTTCAGGGTTTCAACCATGGCATTGATAAACGCATCGATAGGTCCGGAGCCTACACCACTGACATCTACTTCATTGTCACCGACCTGGATCTTCGCCTGGCAGGTTTCGCCGCCACCAGCTTCAGTGTGCACCTGGTAATCAATCAGCTGGTAAGGCCCTTCAACTTCGATGTACTCATCCACAAAAGCTTTCCAGATTGCATCGGGTTTCAGTTCACCGCCGTCTGATTCCGAGAGCTTCTGAACAACCGGGCTGAATTCAAGCAGCAGGGATCTCGGCAACGAGACACCAAAGTGGTGCTCAAGGACAAATGCCACACCACCTTTTCCGGACTGGCTGTTTACCCGCACGGTTTCACGATAGGAACTGCCGACATCTGCAGGATCAATCGGCAGGTACGGGACTTCCCAGGATGTATCACCACCAGCTTCCACGAACTGCATACCTTTCTTGATTGCATCCTGGTGTGAACCGGAAAACGCTGTGAAAACCAGTTCACCGGCGTATGGCTGGCGGACGTGGATGGGAATCTTCGTGCACTCCTCGCTGACGGCAACAATCTTTGGCATATCCGAGAGATAAAGCTTCGGGTCAATTCCCTGGGAGAACATGTTCATCGCCATGGTGATCACATCCAGATTGCCCGTGCGTTCACCGTTGCCGAAGAGTGTGCCTTCAATTCTTTCGGCGCCTGCCATCAGGCCAAGCTCAGATGCAGCAACACCAGTGCCACGATCATTATGGGTATGCAGGCTGATCACTGCACTCTCACGATTTGGCAGGTTACGAATGAAATATTCAATCTGGTCCGCGTAGATATTCGGCGTTGCCATCTCGACGGTAGAAGGCAGGTTAAGCACAATCTTGTTCTCGGGCGTTGGCTTCCAGACTTCCATCACTGCAGCACAGATCTCCACGGCAAATTCCATTTCCGTTGCCGTATAGCTCTCAGGTGAGTATTCGAGCGTCAGGTTGGTGCCGGATGCCACAAGATCACGTGTGTTCTCCCACACGACCTGGGTTGCGTCGGTAGCAAGCTTGATAACCTCCTCACGACTCATGTTGAACACCACCTTGCGCTGCAGGGTGGAGGTGGAATTATAGAGGTGGAAGATGACATTCTTCGCACCCGCCACAGCCTCACAGGTTCGCCGGATCAGTTCTTCACGTGCCTGGCACAGTACCTGGATAGTGACGCCCTCAGGTATACGATCTTCTTCGATGATCTTTCGGACAAAATCGAAATCTGTCTGCGATGCCGCGGGGAAGCCAACCTCGATTTCCTTGAATCCGATTTCAACCAGCAGATCCCACATCTTCTGCTTTTCGTTGGGAGTCATTGGCTCGATCAGCGCCTGGTTACCGTCCCGCAGGTCCACACTGCACCAGCGAGGAGCCTCGGTGATGACATTATCGGGCCAGGTGCGATCTTTCAGTGCAACCGGTTGGAAGGCCTTGTACTTGTGAAACGGCATTTTCCTGGCCGTCACGTTATCGGTATTTATCGATGGGTTTTCAGCATTCATGTTCTGTGTCTCGGGTTTTTTGTTTCTTTCCTGCGAGTTGCAGGCACCGGGCAGTGCAGGTATTTGGGATGGCCGCCTACAACGGCAGTCGTAGCAGCAGGCCTGAAAGCTGTGCAGGGGCGAGTAGCAGCTGAAGAGTGCTGCTGGAAAGAACGTCGAAATTTGTATTCGTGTTCATTCGCTCTGCGAGTTACCGATAGGTTTCAGGTGCGAACTATAAACGCCTAGGCAAGGGGTTTCAATTCCTTCTGGAACCGCTTGTAGTTGGCGACATAGCCCTGCGCGCTCAAGGTAAGGCCCTTGATGGCGGCCTCGTTCAGCTCACGAACCACCTTGCCCGGGGACCCCATCACCAGAGAACCATCAGGAATCTCTTTGCCCTCCGGTACCAGTGAGTTCGCGCCAATCAGGCAATTTTTACCTATTTTTGCGCCGTTAAGGATCACCGCGTTGATACCAATGAGGGAGTTATCGCCAATGGTGCAACCGTGCAGCATGACCTTGTGGCCAACTGTCACACCTTTGCCTATGGTGAGCGGCATGCCGGGATCTGTATGCAGCACCGAACCATCCTGGATGTTAGAGCCTTCGCCAACGGTAATGACATCATTGTCGCCACGCAGCACAGCGTTGAACCAGATACTGGCATCATGTTCGAGCACCACTGCCCCAAGCACGGTGGCGCTGTCTGCTACCCAGTAATCACCCTTGAATTCCGGTGATCGGTCACCCAGTGAATAAATCATGGTTCACACTCCATCAACTGAATCCGGATTATCGCAGACCTATATTAAGGAATTCATCCACGATCAACGCCGTTAATCCCCAGATCTCATAGCCGTCATACTCAAATACCCGTACTGCATAGGCCTCTCCGTGTCGCGCCACCTGGTCAATACGCGCTGGCGAGGTCCTTTCAAAAAAGGTCAGGGGAACTTCAAATACGGAAGCGATCTCGTCCGGGTTCGGTGAGAGGGTCACTCGTTCATCCACGAGACCAACAAAAGGCGTCACCATCAGGCCGTATTTGGAAACAAACGGTTTCAGTTGTCCAAGGATCTCTACAGAGTCCGGTGCAATACCAAGTTCCTCTTCGTTTTCACGCAGCGCCGTCCAGACCAGTGAATCATCTGTCTCGTCTTCCTTGCCACCGGGAAACGCAACCTCACCACCATGACTGGACAATGCACCTGCACGCTCGGTGAGTAACACATGGGGCTCCGCACCCCTGTCCAGCAAGGGGATCAGAACTGCCGCGCGGGCCCGATCGCGATGGAAATGCGGCAGGGATTCCGGTTGATGGCGGGCAAGCCTGTTTTTTATCTCTTCCAGCATGCGCTTAAGCGTTTCCGTGGTGATCCTTTATACTTCGGTCATGAAATATTGTAGTCAATGCGGCGACCCAGTGGCGGAACGAATCCCGGAAGGTGATAACCGGATTCGGTTTGTCTGCATCCAGTGTGAAACGATCCACTACCAGAATCCCAAGGTTGTGACCGGCTGCCTGCCGTTTCACGAGGACAAGGTACTGCTGTGCAAACGCGCTATTGCACCGCGACACGGATACTGGACCCTGCCGGCAGGTTTCCTGGAAAACGGGGAAACCGCAGCCGAGGGTGCTCTGCGGGAAACCATGGAAGAAGCCAACGCCAAAGCCGAGATCATGGACCTCTATACCATGTTCAGCCTGCCGCATATCTCCCAGATTTACATCTTCTATCGCGCCCGCCTGACTGACCTGGACTTTCATCCAGGAATTGAGTCTCTGGAAACCTGCCTTTTTAGCGAAGAAGAAATCCCCTGGGACGAACTGGCTTTTCCCGTAATTACGGAGACCCTGAAGCACTACTTCAGAGACCTTCCCAGGGGCGAGTTTCCGACACGATCCCAGGATATTGGGATCGATCGGCGGAGAGATCCAATCCGTTAACCTACCCAGACCCGGGCATTACGGAACAAACGCATCCACGGCGCATCTTCCTCCCAGTCATCAGGGTGCCATGAGTGCTGGGCTGTCCGAAACACCCGCTCAGGATGCGGCATCATCGCCAGAACCCTGCCATCAAGACTTGTCACACCTGTCATACCGCCGGGTGATCCATTCGGATTATCCGGGTAACTCGTCGTTGCATCACCAAAGTGGTCCGAGAATCGTAGCGCAATCTGCTCACGATTGATCAGATCGTCCATGGCAATGCGCGTCAGAGTGGCGCGTCCTTCGCCATGGCTGACCACGATAGGCAGCAGGGCGCCGCGCATTCCGCGCAGGAAAATAGACTGGCTGCGTTCAACCCGCACAAGGCTCAATCGAGCTTCAAACTGTTCAGATTCGTTACGGATAAACTTCGGCCAGGAGTCAGTACCGGGGATCAGGTCACTCAGCGTGGCCAGCATCTGGCACCCGTTACAGACACCCAGGGTGAAGGTATCAGCGCGCTCAAAAAACTCCTGGAAAGAATCACGTGTTCTCTCGTGATAGAGGATGGACTTTGCCCAGCCTTCACCAGCACCCAGGACGTCACCATAGGAGAAACCGCCGCAAGCGACCAGCCCCTTGAACTGCGCCAGTGCAGTATCGCCCTTGAAAATTTCCGACATATGAACGTCGACAGCCGTGAACCCCGCCCGCGTAAACGCGGCCGCCATTTCAGTCTGGCTGTTCACCCCCTGCTCACGAAGGATCGCGACCAGCGGTTTCACGCCGGTTGCGATCATCGGCGCCGCAATATCTTCATTGATATCAAAACGATGTTCCGCAATCAGCCCCGGATCATAGTCCTCTCCGATGGTGTTGAACTCTTCCTGTGCACACTTTGGGTTATCCCGGAGTCTCTGTATCTGGAAACTGGAACGACTCCACTGGCGCTCCAGTTCAGCCCTGGGCGACGACACCAGTTCCCTGCCCTGATGTACCAGGCGCACCACCTGGTCTTTCCTGACCCGCGCTACCGGGGTCGCGGTTATGCCATGGCCAGTCAGCTCGCCGATCAGGTCCTCAGCCTTTTCAGTCTCAATCTGGATAACAACACCGAGCTCTTCATTGAACAGGTAAGGGATCGGGTCTTCTTCATCGGGAACGGTAACTTCAAGACCGCAGCGCGCGGCAAATCCCATCTCCAGCAACGTGGTGATCAGGCCACCATCAGAACGGTCGTGGTAAGCGAGGATGTCTTCCCTTTTTTCCTGCACAAAGGCAAAGAACCGCTTGACGATTTCCGGATTCTCCAGGTCAGGTGCCTCATTGCCCAGCTCCGAGTAACACTGTGCCAGGATGCTGCCACCCATGCGCTGACGACCCTCGGCAAGGTCCAGCAGAACTATGACCGTTTCGGCTTCCAGCGGATAAAGTTCCGGCGTAATTGTTTCCCGAATATTAAGCACTGGTGCACAGGCAGTTACAATTAATGACATCGGGGATGTCACCGACTTGGGTTCACCGTCTTCCTGCCAGCGTGTTTGCATGGAAAGCGAGTCTTTGCCTACCGGAATGGCGATGCCCAGATCCGGGCAAAGTTCCATACCCACAGACTCCACAGCATCAAAAAGATTCGCGTCCTCGCCTTTCGCACCAACGGCAGCCATCCAATTGGCAGAGAGGCTGACATCCTGCAATTTGGCAACATTGGCAGAGGCGATGTTGGTAATAGCCTCTCCAATCGCCATGCGGGCAGAAGCCCGGCTGGAAATCAAAGCTATCGGTGATCTTTCACCCATCGCCATGGCTTCGCCGGTATTCCCGGTAAAACCAGAGGCAGTGACAGCAACATCTGCTACAGGGGTCTGCCAGGGTCCGACCATCTGGTCACGGTAAACCAGCCCACCCACGGTTCGATCACCGATAGTGATCAGGAACTTCTTGCTGGCGACAGTAGGATGGTTGAGTACACGTACCAGCCCTTCGATGATGTTCCGGTCTGTGTTGAAAGGCTTCAGAGCCAGGGGTGCACGAGCCACCTGCTTCTGCAACTTCGGCGCTTTACCGAACAGCGTTGCCAATGACATGTCCACCGGGCGCTCACCGTGGATGTTATCGTTGACGCGCAGCCGGTTCCCATCTTTCGCCTGCCCCACCACTGCATAAGGGCAACGCTCACGATCGCAAATGCGTGTAAACCGATCGAGGTCGGCAAATCGAACCGCGAGCACATAACGTTCCTGGGCTTCGTTGCACCAGATCTCCATCGGGCTCATGCTCATTTCAGCGTTCGGTATTCGGCGCAGCTCAAAATCACCACCAACGCCGCCATCCTTGACCAACTCGGGCAAGGCATTGGACAGGCCACCCGCACCCACATCGTGAATAAACTGGATCGGGTTATCGTCCCCAAGCTGCCAGCACTGGTCGATGACTTCCTGGCAGCGATGTTCCATTTCCGGATTGCCCCGTTGAACGCTGGCGAAGTCCAGCTCCTCAAGGCTCTCCCCCGTCGCCATGGACGAAGCAGCACCACCGCCCAGGCCGATCAGCATGGCTGGACCGCCCAGCACGATAAGCGCCGCACCTATTTCAATGCGTTCTTTCTGTACGTGTTTCGGTCGAATATTGCCGATACCACCGGCAATCATGATCGGCTTGTGATAACCACGCACCTCGCCGTCTACCTCCTGTTCAAAGGTCCGGAAGTAGCCTGAGATATTTGGCCGACCAAACTCGTTGTTAAAAGCAGCACCACCAATCGGCGCTTCAATCATGATGTCCAGGGCCGAGGAAATGCGAGACGGTTGACCATAGTCAACCTCCCAGGGTTGTTTGGCACCAGGAATGTGAAGGTTCGACACTGTAAAACCGGTAAGGCCCGCTTTGGGTTTGGCGCCACGGCCCGTCGCACCCTCATCACGAATTTCACCACCGGCACCTGTCGCGGCTCCTGGGAAGGGGGCAATACCGGTGGGGTGGTTGTGCGTTTCAACCTTCATCAGGATGTGCACATCCTCGTTAACGAAATCATACTCCCGTGTCATCGGATCCGGAAAAAAGCGGCTTGCCCTGGAACCTTCGATCACCGCCGCATTATCTTCATAGGCGGAAAGCACACCTTCGCCATTTGTCTGGCGGTAAGTGTTCTGGATCATGTCCATCAAAGAGTGCGGTTTTTCCTCGCCGTCGATGGTCCAGCTGGCGCGGAAAGTTTTGTGCCGGCAGTGTTCTGAGTTCGCCTGCGCAAACATCATCAGTTCAGCATCTGTCGGATTGCGCTTAAGTTCCCGATAGGCTTCCACGAGATAGGCTATCTCATCCCGGGTGAGAGCAAGACCAAGACTGATGTTAGCCACCTGCAGAGCAGCCGGACCCTGTCCGAGCAGGTCAATCGTACCCAGTGGTGCCGGGTCTTCTGTCTCAAACAGGTAACTGACTTGCGTGGTTCCAACGACCTCCTGGGTCATTCGATCATGAATAAAGGGGTCTGCTGCCTCTGGCTCGCTGGCATTAATCCGGTAGGCGGTGCCCCGTTCAATGCGAATAACCTTATCGAGACCACAGATCCTGGCGATATCAGTCGCCTTGGAACTCCAGGGAGATATGGTGCCTCGCCTCGGAACCACCAGGCGCAGGAACTGGTCTGTCTGCATGAGTTCCCGGCGCTGTTCTTCCTCAGCACCATATCGAAGAAGACCCGCCAGGACGGCCAGTTCTTCCTGGTTAAGTTTCTCCGCCAGGTCAACGAAGTGCAGATACTGCGTATCGATCCGCCGGACGTCGACACCCGCAGCAGCCAGCTCGGCGCGCAGCTTGCTGACCCTGAAGGACGACAGCGCTGTCGGTCCTGGAAAGACCAGCATAACCATTAGTATCTACGCTCCCTGAAAAAGGATGACATCAGTTCTCCGCATTCCCCGGCCAATACACCTTCAACCACAGAAACCCTGTGATTGAGTCCGGGATTTTCCAGTACGTTTGCCGAGGAAAAGACTGCACCGGCGCGAGGTTCCCGAGCGCCAAATACTAACGTTTCGATTCGAGCATGGACAAGCGCACCGGCACACATGGTACAGGGCTCCACGGTCACCACCAGCGTGCATCCCGGCAATCGATAATTGCCAATTCGTTTTGCCGCGTCCCGCAGCGCATTGATCTCGGCGTGGGCCGTTGGGTCTGCATCCGATATCGGCGCATTACTACCCCTGCCGATGACCTCACCGTCACACACGACAACAGCGCCAACCGGCACTTCACCCTTATTCGCTGCAATCGCTGCGAGATCAATAGCTTCGCGCATCCAGTCAGTATGAGCTGAATCCAGCATTACTCCCACTCAATAGTGACAGTTTTGCAAACCCTTATGTAGCAAGGGTTTGCGAGGGGCAAAACTGAGTTTACAAGTAGTTTGCAAGTTCCTTCGCTCATCTTTGTCTCTGCCCTTTCTTCATAATCGCTTCAATATCAGTTACTTAGCATTAGTGACGGTTGTAAACATTACAGCCCTCTGCGCTAACCGTGGTGACGTAATAATCTAGCCCTCTAATTCCCCTCAGCAGCGTAAAGATACTGCTGAAAGTCCACGAAGGTGCTTTGTATGTCTTGCACGCTGCCTAGCTGCTCTTGTGCAGCATGAATGCTTCCATACTTGGCAGTCAGTATGTAGTGGTTCAATAAAACCGGACACCAATCTAGGTGTGAATCCCCCCGGCTTTCCCGGAGACTCTATTCTTTGAGAGGATAGAGTAATGACTACTTCAAATCGATATCCCCCGGAGGTCCGGGAAAGGGCTGTGCGACTTGTTGAGGAAGCACAGAAAGATGGTCTATCGGAGTGGGCGGCAATCAACTCGGTAT
>JADHNI010000066.1 GCA_016779585.1 Pseudomonadales bacterium | reverse complement strand
AAGTGGGACCTATCAATGGTAAGCGGGAAAAGCCGGCCAGCAGATGGCCAGACAGCCTTGAGCGTTACTTGGCACCATAAAAGTGGGACCTATCAATGGTAATCGGGAAAAGCCGGCCAGCAGATGGCCAGACAGCCTTGAGCGTTACTTGGCACCATAGAAGTGGGACCTGTCGATGGTAAGCGGGAAAAGCCGGCCAGCAGATGGCCAGACAGCCTTGAGCGTTACTTGGCACCATAAAAGTGGGACCTACAATGGTAAGCGGGAAAAGCCGGCCAGCAGACGTGCATAAAAAGCTCAGAGAGCGGGTATACCAGGTCGTGAACCAGATACCACGAGGAAAGGTGGCAAGCTATGGCCAGATCGCTCAGCTGGCAGAATTGCCGGGACACGCACGGCTCGTGGGCCGCATCCTGTCCCAGTTACCTGCTGACACCAAACTGCCCTGGCACCGGGTTGTAAATTCCCAGGGCAAAATTACCAATCCCGGTCGAGTGCGTCAGGAGGCGCGTCTTGCAGAAGAGGGAGTGAACCTGCTCAACGGTCGTGTCAGTCTGAAACTGTTTGGCTGGGATGCTTGAGTCTCGCCAGGTACAGCACCAGCAGAATCGCTGGTATGCCCAGGCAGGCGGCCACGACAAAAAATTCAAAGTAACCAAAACGATCGACAACAATGCCGGAAAACCCCGATAGAAATTTGCCCGGCAGAGTCATCAGCGAACTGAACAGTGCATACTGGGTTGCTGTATAAGCTTTGTTCGTCAGGCTGGACAGGTAGGCAATAAAAGCCGTGGCTGCAAAGCCACCTGATACATTATCAGCCGAAATCACCACAACCAGGTAGGAGATCTTCGGTTCCTGCGTTGCCAGGGCAGCAAACAGCAGGTTCGTCGCAGCGACAGCCACAGCGCCAATAAGCAACGGGCGCATCAGGCCCCATTTCACTACCAGTGCGCCGCAGATAAACGAGCCGGCAATACTCATAAAAAAGCCGAATACCTTTGCCACGTTGGCAATATCCGTTTTCGAATAACCCAAATCCAGGTAAAAGGGATTCGCCATAATCCCCATGGCGATATCACTCAACCGGAACACTCCGATAAAAACCAGGATGATGATCGCGGTTCGACCGTTACGCAAAAAGAAATCAACAAAAGGCCCGATGACTGCAGCCTGGAACCAGCTTTTTACACCCGAGACAGACAAGGTCAGCGGTGTAGCCCCCCGCTCCGTCTCGGGCTCATCAATCAGTGCCACCGTGACCATGCCCACCAGCATCAGCGCAGCCATCGCCAGGTAGGCCATAACCCAGCCGAGATACTCGGCAAGGTAAAGCGCACCTGCACCGGCAACGAGCAGCGCCACCCGGTAACCAAAGACATAGGAAGCCGACATGGCACCCTGGAATTCCGGAATGGCGGCTTCAATGCGATAGGCATCAATCGCCACATCCTGGGTCGCTGATGAGAATGCCACCAGCAACGCACTCAGCGACAACAGCAGCAGGCTCCCCGGCCCGGCCATCGTCATCAGGACAAGACCCAGGGCGATACCAATCTGGCCAAGCAGCATCCAGGACCTTCGCTGGCCCAACCGCGCTGTCAGCGCGCCGATGCCAACGGAGTCAATAACCGGGGCCCATAGCACCTTGATAGAATAGGTAATACCAACCCATGCGAAGAACCCAATGGTTGACCGACTGACATTGCCCTCAGTCAACCATGCGGTCAGTGTGGAAAACACCAGCAGAAATGGCAGGCCTGCAGAGAATCCCAGGAATGCCATGGCCACCACCCTCGGGCGGGTGTAGATCAGGAAGGTATCGATCCAGGTGATGGTGTCGGCAGTAGCCAAGTCCCGGCTCAATCCCGAAAGTTGTTGAACTGCAGCGGTACTTCCAGTTCTTCTTCTTTGAGCATGCTGATGACCTGCTGCAGGTCATCGCGCTTCTTGCCGGTAACGCGAACCTTGTCTCCCTGGATTGCGGACTGAACCTTCATCTTCCTGTCCTTGATCATCTTGACAATCTTCTTGGCAAGCAGGCTCTCGACACCCTGCTGGATTTTGATGTTCTTGTGCAGCAGTTTACCAATGTGCTCCTGGTCACCGATATCCATAACCTTCGGGTCAATGGAACGTTTCACCAGTTTCTCGCGGAGGATATCGACCATTTGGTCCAGCTGAATCTCTGCTTCTGCTGTGACACGAATGACGTCCTCGTTTCGTACGAACTTTGCCTCGACACCACGAAAGTCAAAACGCGTCTGAAGCTCCCTGTTCGCCTGATCAACAGCATTGGTCACCTCGTGAAAATCCACTTCAGAGACCACATCAAAGGAAGGCATGTTGTTTTACCCCTATATTCTTTAAACTGTTTTGCTTTATTTGTATCAAGCATACCAACTGCTCTTTTGATCCACTATGTTTGACTCACCGGTTGTTGTCGTAAAGGGAGAACAGACTGTTGTTGATTTCTTCGACGATAACCTGAAGAAGTTCAAAAACAGCAGGGTCTGTTCCGGCGCAGTGAATACATTGCAGTTGCTGGAAGACTCCCCGGCCAGCGTGGTCATCACCGATACACACGTCGGCGATATGAGCGGCCTGGAACTCGCTGAAGCCATACGCGATATCGACGAAGAACGAGGTCACTACACCTACATCATCCTGATTGGTGCTGTTGGCCATGAGACTGTACAGCAGGAATCGTTCCACAAGGCCGTCGACGCCTTAACTGGAACCAAACGTGTTGATGTGCTGGAACACCTCGTTCTGGCAGGCGCCCGAATTTCCAGCAGGATTAATGAGCTGAAGGAAGACAACGACGCCCTGCACCACCTGTGCACAGACCTGCGCAAAGGTCAGCTGCTGGACCCACTGACCGGCATGGGCAATCGCGAGTATGCAGACCAGGCCCTGAACGACACCATCAGGCAAATTGAATCCCGCGGTGGTGCCGTGTGCCTTGTCATGATCTCTGTGCACAACTACGAAGAGGTTAAGGCAGCCTACGACACAAAAATTGCGGGCGAACTTATCGTAAGCATTTCTGAACGTATCCAGAGTCTTGTGCGCCCACTTGATGTTGTAACCTACTTCTCACCCGGGCATTTCGCACTCGTCCTGATGCAACCCACAATCGAACAGTGCACTGCAGACTGTTACACACGCATTTTCGATGGCGTCAGGCTAAAGAGCTATACCACCACCGCGGGATACCAGCCGGTAACCATAGGCATGAGTATATGCGCTGCGACCGCCGATGCAGGACCACCCAACCAGGACAAGATGATCGATATTGTCATGAAAAATCTTGAAGAATCCGTACGCACCGAGTCCATCATGGTGCATCACATCAAACCCGAGTAACGAAGCAGCATAAAAGTATGGGCAAAAGACTCTCAAAGATTTACACGAAGACAGGCGACAAGGGTGAAACGGGGTTGGGCGATGGCAGCCGAATCGCCAAAACGCATCCTCGCGTAGAAGCCATGGGCAGCGTCGACGAACTCAACAGTATCGTCGGTGTCGTTGTTGAGGAACTGCTGGCGACAAGTAACTCTGACCTGACCGAGATCGCCGGTTTTCTTCGATCCCTGCAACACCGGATATTTGACCTCGGTGGTGAGCTGTCGATCCCTGGATTTGAGATCGTCACCGCTGAACACGTCAAGGCGATCGAAGCCAACCTGGATGCCCTGAACGACCACCTTGCACCGCTGGAGAACTTTATCCTGCCCGGAGGATCACGCCTGATTGCGGACTGCCATATGGCAAGAGCCGTGTGCCGACGAGCAGAACGCAGCGTTATCCTGCTTGCAGAAACGGAAACCGTAAATCAGGCAGCCCTTGAATTCCTGAACCGGCTTTCAGACTACCTGTTTGTCGTTGCGCGAAGCGCAGCACGAATCACCGGTGTTAACGAGGTGCTTTGGGAAAAAGGCTGATCGTTAAAAATAAGCTGGACCCTTCACAAAATTCGTGCAAAATCGCGCCTCCTTCGAGAGCCCGCGTATGAAAACCCTGGTTGTATCCCTGTTTGCGTTACTCGCATCCGTATTCATTCTCCTGGTAGGGCATGGTGTCCAACTCACTGTGTTGCCCCTGATTGCTCAGGACCTGGGCTGGTCTACCAGCGAAATCGGATACACAGGCTCCGCTTACTTCCTTGGTTTCATCATCGGCTGCCTGACCATTCCCAGGCTTGTGGCAAACGTTGGCCACATACGGGTGTTTGGCGTGCTGACCTCGAGTGCAACAGCGGCCCTGCTGACAGCAGGCCTGTTCCAGGAACTCACAATCTGGCTGGTAGTAAGAACGCTGACAGGCTGGTCCATCGCCGGTCTTTACATGGTCATCGAAAGCTGGCTAAACGAACGAACCAACTCTGAGAACCGTGGGCTGGTGCTTTCCGTGTACACGGTACTGACTCTTGTTTCGATCAGTATCGGGCAACTCGCTGTGGGCACGGGATTGAACTACACGGAACTGTTAATCGTAGGCGCCGTACTGCTCACCCTGGGCAGCATTCCGGTTAGTGTTACTCGCTCAACAGCGCCTGCCCCGCTACCCGTCGGAGGTTTCCAGCTCAAAAGGGTTTATGCGGCATCACATGTTGCAGTGGTGGGTGCATTTGTCGGCGGTCTCGCCACTTCAAGTTACTGGGTCCTGGGGCCAGTGGTTGCCACAACTGTTCTGCAGGAAGGTGGGTCGATCGGTATCTTCCTGGCATCAGCTGTCCTGGGTGGCATGCTGCTGCAGCTCCCGGCCGGAAGACTGTCTGACCGGATTGATCGCCGGCTGGTGCTGTCTATCCTGTCATTTACCGGGGCCTTTGCCTGCGCAATTGCCCTGTTGCCGTTCAATAACACTGCCGTACTTTACCTTGCGATGTTCCTGCTTGGAGGTACAACCTTTCCCCTTTATTCCATCAGCCTGGCACATGCCAATGACAACACTTCACTGTCGCTCATTGAAGTCGGCAGTGTGATCCTGCTGGTGCACAGCGCCGGTGCCGTGGTCGGCCCCATCGTGACCTCATCGATCATGATGTTCCTGCCCATGGGCATGTTCCTGTTCAGTGGTGCGATACTGGTTGTGTTCGGGTGCTGGTCCCTGTGGCGCTCATGGACTCATGACATAGATCGTGGTCACTTCGAACCCTTCCCAGATGCCCCCAAAACATCACTTGAAGTTCTTGAAGTCATTGATCAGGAAAACGAAGAGGAGCCGCCCGACCTCAAGAATCCTGAACAGAATTCTTCAGTGTAACCGTACCATCCAGGTGTACATCCCTTTGCGGGAAAGCAATAACGATACCCGCTTCATGAAACCGGCGATAAATCTCGAAGCGCACTTCTGATCGAATTTCCCGTGCACTTTTCTCGGCCCCGGACTCTACCCAGAAATAGGTATCGAAGATCAACGCATTGTCACCAAAGTCCTCGAAGATCACCTGCGCCGGCGGGTCTTCCAGGACACTGGGGTGAGTAACGACTTCCTGCAGTATCTCCCGCACCCTGACGACATCGGAACCGTAGGCAACACCAACCCTGACGACACATCGCAGAAGCTTGTCGACAAGCGTCCAGTTAACGACCGTTTCTTCCAGCAATCGGGAATTAGGTACCAGCAGGTGTACACCATCCACTCGCCGAATTCGTGTTGATCGGGTGTTTATCTCTTCCACTGTCCCGGTTGTATCACCCAGCTCGATGAAGTCATTGATCCGGATTGGCCGCTCCCAAATGAGAATCCAACCACTGATAAAGTTGTTGATGATGTTCTGTGCACCAAAGCCAAAGCCGATAGCAATAGCTCCAGAGACAAAGGCAAACGCTGTAAGCGGGATGTTGAGCAAGTCCAGCATCGTGATGACGAGAATCACGATGCCCAGGATGTAAACGGCACGGCGAACTACCTGAATGAGATCCGCGTTGACCGCGCGCCTTTGCATTGCCCTAACCGCCAGGGAAACGATAAATCCGATAAGCGCATAGCCGAGAAGCGCAACGACAGGCACAAGAATGACCTGGCCAACGGTTATGTCATAGCTGGCTATCGTCAGCAGCCGGTTATCCAGAAATGTCTGCAACTCAGCAATGTTCATAGCCAGCGATTCGCCCTGAAGTAACCCATCACACCCGCAGTCAGCGCCGCCATCGAGATAACAACCATGGAAAAGGCCCCCGGCTCTTCGATACCAGGGAGACCCGCCACGTTCATACCAAATACACCGGTAACGAAGGTGATCGGCAGGAAAATCGCCGCGATAATCGACAGCGCATACATGCGCTGGTTCTGCTGCTCCATATTCAGATTGGCCATCTCCTCCTGTAGTACCAATGCACGCTCACGGATCATGTCGAGATCTTCAAGGGATCGGGTTATCCGATCAATATGATCTCTGAGGTGAAATGCATCACCTTCAGTAAGGCTTTCACGCATCTGGTTCAGCAGTGAGTTTAATGCGTCTTTCTGCGGCGAGAGGAATCGCTTCACCGTGGCGACTTCCCGGCGAATGCCGGCAACTCCGGCTCGTTCGCCGAAGTCTTGTGATTCCAGGTAGCGCACTTCCACTTCCTCGATTCGCTCCTCAACGCTGGAAACAAAGGTAGTAATCCTGCTGGCAACCTGCTTGATCACCTCCAAAGCAACACCCATCAGGTCACCAGGCCCCTGCCCGGCTTCCAGCGCTTCCCGAACATTCTGCACAGAAAGTAATCTCCGCTGACGCACCGTCACCAATTGCCTGGGTGTGATCCACATGCGCAGGGATACCATATCTTCAGGGTCAGAGCCGGGATTGAGGTTGATCGCCCGCAGGAAAAGCAGGGCACCATCAGAGGTCACCGTTGCCCTGGGCCGGGTATCTTCCCTGACAAGGGATTCTGCGACACCTTCCGGGAGCCCGAGTGAGCTAAGCACCTCGTAGGCGCCTGGCTCGGAATAATCAAGGTGCAGCCAACCGGCAGATTGATTATCAGGCGCTTCGGTGATCCCACCCATTCCATCAAGGTCGTAATTGAATACAACTGCAGTCATAGTCTCACCCATTACTCCCGAAAACCTTACCCCGAAAAAACGAATACTACATGAGGACCTTGCGCATATCCGTGAGCACAGAGGCAAGGTATGTTGTGAATCGCGCAGCTTCTGCACCATCTATGGCTCGATGATCGTAGGAAAGTGAGAGCGGCAACATCGTTCGCGGCGTGAACTCTGAGCCATTCCAGACGGGTGACACCTTCGAGCGGGACACGCCCAGAATAGCGACTTCCGGTGTGTTCACGATTGGCGTGAAGGCCGTGCCTCCAATACCGCCCAGGCTGGAAATCGTGAATGTGGCACCCTGCATTGCATCCATGGGAAGTTTCTTGTCCCGCGCCTGTGCCGCAAGCTCAGCAGATTCGTTTGCCAGCTGTACCACACCTTTGCTGTCAGCATCTTTCAGAACAGGAACCACCAGGCCATCCTCTGTCTCAACGGCAATGCCGATGTGATAGTACTTTTTGAGGATCAGGTGGTCGTAATCTTTGGTGATGGAGGCGTTGAACTGCGGGAATCGGATCAACGCGTCAACGACGGCCTTGATCAGGAATGCCAGCGGTGTGAGCTTCACACCTTCTTTTTGCAGTTGTTCATTCCGCGACTTTCGGAACAGCTCCAGATCTGTGATGTCGGCCTCGTCAAACTGGGTGACGTGCGGCACATTTAGCCAGCTCCGGTGCAGGTTACGGGCGCTCGCTTTACGAATCCGGCTGAGCGGCTTTTCTTCCACCTCACCCCATTTTGTGAAATCCACCTCCGGGACCTCCGGAATACCCAGGCCACCGGAATCACTCGAGCGAGAGAGGCGGGACTTCACATATTCCTGAATATCTTCCTTAAGGACACGGCCCCTGCGTCCACTGCCCTTCACATCACCCAGGTCTACACCATATTCACGAGCCTGTTTGCGCACGGCAGGTCCTGCATGCACCTTGCCACCTGGGGTAATCGCGGGATCTTGCTGCTGCGGCAGAGGGGCCAGTCTTGATACATCAGCCGGCCTCTCTTCGTGGTTGTATTCAGGATCCTCCGGAACCGGCGTCTTTTCCACCACCGGTTCATTGACCTGATCCGGGGCAACCCGGCCGACCACGGTCACCAGCGGGTCACCTTCCTTGACCTCATCACCTTCACCGACAAAAACCTCCTGCACAACACCAGCCAGGTCTGAAGGAATTTCCATGCTCGCCTTGTCTGACTCAAGCACAACAACTGATTCACCTTCATCCACCTGGGTGCCCTGGGGCGTCAATACCTCGGCCACGACAATTTCCTGGGCGTCTCCTACATCCGGCACAGTGATGACCTTGGAGGTTTCTATACGAGTTGTTGTCTCCGCCGTATCGGCTTCGGTTTCAGGTTCGGGCGTAGGTTCGGGTTCGGATCTAGACCCGGGTTCAGGCTCTGGTTCTACAGTTGCCTCGGTCTTGCTCTCTGTCTCAATCTCTAACAGCAGAGACCCCTCACCTACCTGGTCACCTTCCTTAGTCTCTATACCCGTAATCTTCCCTGCATAGGGCGATGGGATTTCCATACTGGCTTTATCTGACTCGAGTACCACCAAAGAATCATCGGCAGCCACCATGTCGCCCACGGTGACGAGAATCTCAACAACTTCGACGTCTTCGGCCTCACCGACATCCGGGACAAGTACTTTCTCGATCATGTCGACTCCTAGAGCACCGCCGGGTCAGGTTTTTCCGGATCGATGCCATACAGGTCGATCGCCTTTGCCACCTGGCTCGCTTCAATAACATTGTCTTTCACCAGGGCAGACAGCGCTGCAACCGCAATGTAGTGCCGATCAACTTCAAAGAATTTGCGCAGTCGGGCCCTCGTGTCACTCCTGCCGAAACCATCGGTTCCCAATACCTCATAAGTGCCGGGCACAAATTCACGAACCTGGTCAGCGTAGGTCTTCATATAGTCTGTCGCGGCAATCACCGGGCCTTTGGTGCCGTCGAGGCACTCCTCCACGTAACTCTGGCGGGGCTTTTCCTCCGGATGCAACATGTTCCAACGATGGACACTGAGCCCTTCACGACGCAGTTCATTAAAGCTGGTCACGCTCCAGATATCGGCGGTGACGCCAAAATCATCTTTCAGCAGTTCCGCCGCGGCAATGGCTTCCCTGAGAATGGTCCCCGAGCCCATAAGCTGCACCACCTTCCTGGAGTTCTTTGCCGAGTTCTTCTGCAGCAGGTACATGCCCTTGATAATGCCTTCCTCGACACCCTCCGGCATGGCTGGCTGCTCATAGTTTTCGTTCATGATGGTGATGTAGTAGTAGCGAGGCAGCTTGTCGACATACATCTCCTGCAGGCCCCTCTGGATGATCACCGCCAACTCATAAGCATAGGTAGGATCATAGGAAATACAGTTCGGTACCGTAGAGGACAATACATGGCTGTGACCATCCTGGTGTTGCAACCCTTCACCGTTCAGCGTGGTTCGACCGGACGTACCCCCGAGAAGGAAACCCCTGGCCTGCAGGTCACCTGCCGCCCAGCAGAGGTCTCCGATGCGCTGGAAACCAAACATGGAATAGAAGATGTAAAAAGGAATCATCGGCGTTTCGTGGTTACTGTATGAAGTCGCCGCAGCCAACCAGGCAGCAAAGGCGCCTCCCTCATTGATGCCCTCTTCCATTACCTGGCCAGTCTTGTCTTCCCGGTAATACATAATCTGACCTGTATCGGTCGGTTCGTACAGCTGACCCGAGGACGAATAGATGCCCAGCTGCCGGAACATGCCTTCCATGCCAAAGGTCCGCGCCTCATCAGGCACAATCGGCACAATCCGATCACCAATATCCCTGTTCTTGATCAGCGCGCTCAGGATTCGTACAAACGCCATGGTTGTCGAGATCTCACGATCACCGGTACCCCTGGTGATGGACTCCAGGTCACTCAGGGGTGGTATATCCAGCGCTGTGAAATCAGGTTTCCTTCGCGGCAGCGAACCACCCAGGGCCTCGCGGCGGGCTTTCAGGTAACGCATCTCGGTGCTGTCTTCGGGCGGACGATAATAAGGCACCTTTTCCAGCTCAGAATCCGGGATCGGAATATCGAAGCGATCGCGGAAGTCTTTCAAAGCCTCGAGATCGAGCTTCTTTACCGAGTGCGTATAGTTCTGCGCTTCGCCCGCTGGACCCAGCCCGTAACCTTTCACAGTTTTGGCCAGGATGACGGTTGGCTGGCCCTTGTGATTCGTCGCCGCATGATAGGCCGCATAAACCTTGTAGGGGTCGTGCCCACCACGGTTAAGCCGGTATATATCCTCATCGCTGAGGTCTTCGACTATCTTTAGGAGCTCCGGGTACTTGCCAAAGAAATGCTCACGGGTATAGCCACCCGATCGGCTCTTGTAGTTCTGGTATTCACCATCAACTGCCTCGTCCATGCGTTGCTGCAGTAGACCCAGCCTGTCTTTTTCAAAGAGCGGATCCCACATTCGGCCCCAGACCACCTTGATCACATTCCAGCCCGCTCCACGGAACACACCCTCCAGTTCCTGAATAATCTTGCCATTCCCCCTGACAGGTCCATCGAGGCGCTGCAGGTTACAGTTCACGACAAAAATCAGATTGTCGAGCTTTTCACGACCAGCGAGGGCAATCGCGCCCTGGGACTCAGGTTCATCCATCTCACCGTCGCCAGCAAAACACCACACCTTGCGCGAACCCATTTCTGACAGGCCACGCATATCGAGGTACTTTATGATGTGCGCCTGGTAGATCGCCTGCAGGGGACCCAGCCCCATGGAAACCGTCGGGAACTGCCAATACTCCGGCATCAACCAGGGATGCGGATAGGAAGACAGGCCGTCGCCGTCAGTTTCCTGGCGAAACTTGTCCAGCTGTTCTTCGGTAAGATAACCCTCGAGGTAAGACCTCGCATAGATGCCCGGCGCAGAATGTCCCTGGATGTAGAGTAGATCACCCAGTTGCTCGTCCGTGGAACCGCGGAAGAAATAGTTAAATCCGATGTCATAGAGCGTGGCACTGGATTGGAACGTCGATATATGACCACCTAAAGTTCCATCCTTCAGGTTGGCGCGCATCACCATAGCCATGGCATTCCAGCGAATAAGGGAACGAATCTCTCGTTCCATGAAGAGGTCCCCCGGCATTCGGGCTTCTTTGCTGGTTGGAATGGTATTCCTGTAGGGGGTGTTAATCGCGTAGGGAAGTTGCGCGCCGGTTTCGGTTACCCTGGCAGAAAGGCGTTGCAGGATGTATTGGGCTCGCTCAACGCCATCGGTTTCCATAACGGAATTGATCGCCTCGACCCACTCTTCACTTTCAACCGGGTCGATATCAGCCCTGTTTTCAGACTCCTGATCCATCTGAATCTCCAGATCGCTATTACACGGACCAGTAAATATTACCGAAAGCTTTCGAGGTCAGGTATCGATTCCCGGTTTATTCACCTCATGACAGAGATTTTTCATACCTTCGAGCATCCTGAAGCCGGGTCGTGTAATCAGTGACGCATCTATCCGGCGAATTCGATTCTCCCATCCAAGGGAAGCCCAGCGTCGATCCCATGGGCTGACGTATTCCGCAAAAGGTACCGAGACAACAACGACTTCCGGGTTCGCAGCAACCACGCTTTCATAGGAAACAATCGGCACGGTCATGGGTAAGGTTCCGAACACATTGTCGGCATGACAGAGTGCAAGGGCCTGCCCGATCAGGTGTTCATGATTCACGGTATACAACTGGGCGTCGGCTATCTGGAAGAAAACGAGCCTCCGCACTTTAGGAACTGATGAGCCAATCTCGATTAATCCCTGCCTGAATTCAGCCGCCAACTCATCACCCCGCTGGTGCTCACCGACCAGTCGGCCCATCCGCTGCAGAGAGTCAGCAATTGCACCCAGTGTTGGCGCTTCATTGACATAGACGGGATACCCCAGTGCCCGTATCTGTTGAACCGACTTCTGGCTGCCGCCAGTTTGCCAGACGAATACAATATCCGGGTCCAGGGCAACCACGGATTCAACGCTCACGGAAAATGCGCTGCCCAGTCGCGGAATTTTTTGTGCAGCCTCCGGGAAATCGGAATGATCCACGGTCGCCACAATGCGCTCACCGACGCCGAGTTCAAACAACATCTCGGTGATGTGAGGCGCGAGACTGACGATGCGTCCAGGTATCCTTTCAAGAAGAACCTCATTGCCTGCATCATCGAAGACCGGAGCAGCCCAGCCTGACGTTGCAAAAACCGCAAAAAAGAATGGAACCAGTGTCTTCACAGACTGCTTGCAATTTTGCGCTTCAGCGACAGCCAACTGAAAGCAGGGCCTGGATCTGTTTTACGACTAGGTGCGATATCCGAATGGCCACGAATCTCGTGAATCGAATAGGTTTGCATCAGCGCAGCGCACACTGCTCCCAGGGCAGCATACTGCTCAGTTTCATAGGGCAGGTTATCTGTCCCCTCAAGCTCAACACCGATGGAAAAGTCATTGCACTGTTTCCTGCCTCGAAAGGAGGAGACACCTGCATGCCAGGCACGCTTGTCAAAAGGAACGAACTGCACCACTTCTCCATCACGTCGGATAAACAGGTGACTGCTGACGCGTACACCGGCGAGATCTGCCAGGACAGGATCGCTGGTATCCAGCGTGTTGAGGAAGAGTTGTTCCACCTCGGTGCCACCAAAAACACCGGGCGGCAGGCTGATGCCGTGCACGACAATGAGAGACAGATCAACGTCAGGCCTGTCGTCCTGGTTGGGGCTTTCCATTTGCTTCACACCGTCAAATCGGTGGCACGTGATGTTCATTCTTTAGCAAAGTGTGCAAATCGACGCGATCATAGCATCCCGATAGAATGCCCACCTATGGATACCACGCGAACTGGCCAGGGCATGATGGTGATAGCCTGCATTATTGGCCTGGCACTACTCACCTACTTTTTCAGTGGTGTTGAACAAAGACAAAGAAACCCCAACGCCGATCCGAACTCACTGGTTTATGAAAACCAGGTTGAAGTTGCACTCAAGCAAAACCGGCAGGGCCACTATGTTGTGACCGGGACGATCAATGGCCGTGAAGTCGATTTCCTGCTGGATACCGGCGCCACCGAAGTGGTTATTCCCGAGACCACCGCACAGGAGCTTGGCCTTCCCTACGGGCGACGAGGTCGCGCAATGACGGCAAACGGTGCGGTAATGGTCTACGATACGCGCATCGCCAGGTTGACTATCGGAGAAATAGAACTGCTTGACGTCAACGCCAGCATCAATCCGAGCATGCAAGGTGCTATTCTTCTGGGCATGAGCGCACTCCGGCAAATCGAATTTATTCAACAGGGCAAAACGCTCACGCTGCGACAGAGATCAGGTTAATGGATTATTTTGAGGGAATCGCCGACACGGTAGCTGCGGCGTTGCGCGAAGATGTTGGCTCCGGAGATTTAACGGCAAGTCTCATCGATAAAAACAAGACTGCATTCGCAAGGGTCATCACACGACGACCGGCGATTGTCTGCGGACGTCCCTGGGTAGACGAAACCATCCGCCAGGTGGACGACAGCATCGAGATAAGATGGCTGGTTGAAGAAGGCAACCGGGCCAGGACCAGCGAACCGCTGTTCACGCTTTCAGGTTCTGCCCGAAGTCTCCTGACCGCGGAGCGCACCGCACTGAACTTCATGCAATTGCTGTCAGGCACGGCAACAAAAACCAACGAATTTGTTGAAATCGTTGCGAACTACAACGTTACCCTCCTGGACACACGAAAAACCATTCCGGGCCTGCGGCTGGCGCAAAAGTATGCGGTAAAAATCGGCGGTGCCGAGAATCATCGAATCGGTCTGTTCGATGCTTTCCTGATCAAGGAAAACCACATTGAAGCGGCGGGCTCGATTACGAATGCCATCAATGGTGCAAGAAAGATCAACCCGGACGTTCGTCTGGAGGTGGAAGTTGAAAACTTCGACCAGTTACAGGAAGCCATTGACGCTGGACCTGACTGGATCATGCTGGACAACTTCTCGCCGGAGCAGATGCAGCGAGCGGTCATGATCACCCGTGACACAGGCATCAAGATCGAAGCATCGGGAGGTATTGAATCTTCGGAACAGTTGAAGATAATTGCCGCCACAGGCGTCGACTACATTTCCATCGGTGCACTAACAAAACACAGCGAGGCTATTGATCTATCCATGCGCATTGAATGAGGTCAACGGTGTCACGTTATTTAGCTTCTTTCTATCATCTCCTTATTTCCCTGCTTGTTTTCCTTTTGCTGGCCTACCTGGTGCTGTTTTCCTGGTATCCCGGCTTCTTCTACGACATCGATGGCGGCTAGGAAGGCATGCGAATCATCATCGCTGTCGATCTCGTACTTGGCCCCCTGCTCACACTGATCGTATTCAAGGCAGGCAAACCCGGCCTGAAATTTGACCTGGCGGCGATCGGTACTTTCCAGGCACTGTGTCTGGCTGCCGGCACCTATATCGTCTATTCAGAAAGACCTCTCGCCCTGATCTACTTCGATGGCTACTTTTATAGTGCTAACCACGAAACCTATGAGCGCAACAGTCTGTTACCTCCGGAAGGCTTAGACACACCGGCTTACCTTTGCGTCAAACTGCCTGAAGATGTGAGCGAGCGGGCTGACCTGCTCGCCCAGAACTACCGGGATGAGGTCCCCACGTGGGCTGTCCGGGAAACCTATGTCCCGCTTGCAGGACACATGGACGAGGTAATGGACAACTCCATCCCCCTGGATGTGGTTCGAGGCCAGGACCAGGAAGATCAGTTAAACCGTTGGCTTGAACGGGTCGGTGGCAATGCAGATGACTACCTCTACTATCCGCTTCGCTCGAGATTTCTGGACGGGTTCATGGTCATCAACAAGGAAACCTGGGAGTTCGTCGGCCCACTGAATATTCCTGCCCCTCTATGGTATTAACCGCTAAACTTGCGGGATGACTGAAACAAGTACAAACAATCTGGAACTCCTGGATATTCCCGAAGCAGCCTCGGCTAACGAGCCTTCAACGAAACAACAGGTCTTCCTTCGCTATTTCACGGCCATCATGATCGACCTGGTTGTACTGAACCTCTTTGCCGAATACTGGGAACACGTAGCGATCGACTCATTCACAATTTCACTGCTGGCAGCCGTACTGCTACAAGTGCTGCTGAAACTCACACTGATGGTTGAACACCAGGTGGGTCTGTTCTTCAAAGGCAAAAGCGGGGCGTTGAACAAGTTTCTTCTTTCTTCGTGTGTTCTTCGCCTGGCTGGTGTTGTTTGGCTCCAAGTTCGTGATTCTTTACGCCATCGACTTCGCCTTCGGTGACGCGGTTTACTTCGGCGGCCCTTTCCATGGTGTCGTCGTGTTCATCGCCGTGGTGGTCGCCATTCTTGCGGCTGAAGAAGCCGTCGTAAGGTTTTATCGTGCGCTGGCATAGGCATATAATCTGCATCCTGTGCCCCCCCGAAGATTGGCAGAGTCAATCTTAAGCCCGAAGGGCTGGTAGAGCGCATCACGCAACGATGCCTGGACTTTCAGATAGGTACGACTGTCGTTAAAATTTGGTTTCTTCGCCGGAATAGCTCAGTTGGTAGAGCAGTTGCTTCGTAAGCAATTGGTCGGAGGTTCGAGTCCTCTTTCCGGCACCATAACTTCTTGTTTTATATAGATATTTTCACAGAGACCATTTGCTCAATGTTGTATTTATTTTCCGGTGCAACCTTGGTGCAACCCTGTGTGGGTAGTTATTCTCCAAGAGCGCTAATTAATAATAATCGAGACAGGAAGCTGATAACCTAACTCGATCAAGCTAAGACGGAGAGTAAATTGAATCGCATCGTCTTTGGTCTCTCAATGCTATGTACTTTTCTAGCTAGTGCGCATGAGCTCCCACTAGAGCCGGTTGAAGGTGATTGGGAGCTCCGAAAGTATTACGTCGCTAAACCTGTGAATAAGAATCCTGTTGTCGTTAGTTACGCTGGAGTTGTCGCCACTTTCAATGACTTGGATATGTGTGTTGCTGCCTGGGGCCAAGCTAGATCCAGAGATAAAGCTATAGCATTTGGCGATTCATGGTTTGTTTGCGATCCCGCTGGCAAGAAACCGATGGAAGAGGGTTGGGATTTTTCTAGGAAACTATTGTAGATGCAAATTGCCTAGTGGTTCGGCTTAAAGCATTGAGACACTTGGGTGTTGCTCGCATCCACCAGGTTGTTGAAAACTAAGTCATCCCGAAAAAAAACGACTCATGATGAGGGGTAGTAATCCATCTCAAAAAGTCACTATCTCCTTTTTTAGGAAGGCTTAGGCCTGATAAGGCCTCTGCGACCGAGATTGGTTCTGGCAATGAGGATTCGAATAAATCTGCTGATGCTTTAGGTTGTCGACGGCCTGGACAGATCTGAAATTTAGGTTCTGGCGGCGTTAGATCCATTTTCCTGTCTAGTGAAGCAACTACAAATACACGCCTTCTCATTTGCGGAACCCCAAACTGCTCTGCATGTAGTTTCCATACTGGTGTGTGAACTGAATATCCAAGACCTTCTAGTGTGCTGACTATGTCTCTCAAGACCTGACCTTTTTTAAAGGTCTGCAGACCCTCGACGTTCTCCAACAAAAAGAGATTAGGTCTAAGTTTGTCTGCGAGATTTAGATAAACCGAAGCGAGATCGTTTCGATCATCATTTTCCAGTCTAAAGCCTGCATGAGAGAAGCCTTGGCAGGGTGGTCCACCAACCATCAGGCCCAAGGTTCTCCCATCCAATTTTTTCTCAATCTGCTTAACTAGGGAGTTGAACTGATCTAAATTTTGAAGGTCACGCTTGTAGACAGAACATAACTCGTCTTCAAAGTGATCTTCTGGCTCATATTCGCATGGTCTATTGAATAAAAACGTATCGATAGCGCTTCGATCATTGTCTGCCGCTGCTAAAGTTTTCCATCCAGCAATTTCTAACCCGAGACTTAGTCCTCCCGCACCGCAAAAGATATCAATGCCAAGGTTTGAATCAGATTGCTCCAGGAACTTCTCGCCGATAGCTTTTGCTAAAAGAGGAGGCACAGCATTGCCAATCTGGTTTCTTATGGCTGTTTGACTACCCATGAAGATATATGAGTCGGGAAAGCTTTGGAGCCTTGCCGCTTCTCTGCTTGTGAGCGTACGATTTTCTATGGGGTGTATGTGTGTGCCGTTTCCAGGTCGGTTGAAATATGTGTTGATAGTGTAAGCAGGCTGATCCCTTCTTAACCTTCCATAATAAGTGGTTCTTACTACACCTCGCTCGGCTGTCATCTCTCGAATCTGAACCAATCGTTGCCCTGGAACGCTTTCGGGAATATCTTGCCAGTTCCCACCTTCTGGGACATGGGATATGACCAATCTGTCCAATTCGGAGAGGCTAGATGTTTCGTTGTTAAAATATCCCTTTACCACACTTGGTAGTTTTGTAACTGATGCAGAGGTCAGGCTTCTTGCAGAATTTACATACATCTCTACGTCGCAAATGCCGATTTCTTCGAGAAGGTATCTAAATTCGGTTTCTGGATGAAGACCGTAGGCCAATGAAACGGAAGCTTCCAAAAGCTCTTGTAGCCTAGCGGGTATCGCCCCTTCTTTAGCTTTCTTTTCTACTATCTCC
>JADHNI010000065.1 GCA_016779585.1 Pseudomonadales bacterium | reverse complement strand
CGCTGGTGCCGGAAAGCCTGGAAGACATCAACTTCCTGGATTCGAAGCTGCAGAACTGTCCGTATCACGCCTACCAGATGCTGCGTGATGAAGCGCCGGTGTGGATCGATCCGGTGACTGGTTTTTACGTGATCAGCCGGTTCGAGGACATGCGCAAGGTCCTGCTGGATACTGAAAATTTTTCCAACGACATGCGCGGTGGGCAGGGTGGCAGCCGCGAACAGCTGGATTCAGACCGTGCCGCGCGGATGCTGAAGCTCTACGAAGAAAAAGGCTGGGTACCAGGCGCAACCCTCGCAGGTCGGGATGATCCTAACCACAAGCAGATGCGCGCCATGTTCAATGAGGCTTTCAAGCCGAAGAAGATTGATGGCATGGACCCATTTGTTCGTGATACAGCCTATCGGCTGATCGACGCCTTCGTGGATGACGGCCACTGTGACTGGATACACCAGTATGCAGTACCGCTGCCACTGATCGTGATTGGTGCCCAGGTGGGCGTGCCTGAAGAAGACATCTGGAAAATCAAGGCCTGGACCGATGCGTGGGTGCAACGCCTTGGCATGATGCAGACCGAAGAAGAAGAGAAATGGTCGGTCGAAATGGAGATCGAGGCGCAGCACTACTTCCAGAAGATTTTTGACCGGCTCAGGAAAGAGCCTGATGACTCCCTGTTATCTGTCCTTGTGAACCGCGAGATTCCGGAGTGGGGCAGGACGCTGACAGACAACGAACTGCATGCGGAAATGATGGCGGATACCTTTGTTGGCGGTTCTGAAACCACCACCAATGCCATCGGTTACGGCATGAAGCTGCTCATTGAAAACCCGCAGGTCTGGGACAAGCTGAAGTCTGACCCCGACAGGTACCTGCGCACTTTCTGTGAAGAAGTCGTTCGCCTGGAGGGCCCGGTACAAGGGCTCTTTCGTATGGCAGCAAGAGATGTCGAGATGCACGGCATCACGATTCCGAAAGGTGCCATGGTGAACGTTCGCTATGCGGCTGCCAATCGGGATGAACGCGAGTTCGAATGCCCGGAACAGATAGATCTGGAACGGGACAAGCCGGGACGCCATATCGGTTATGGTTCCGGTATCCATCATTGCCTGGGTGCGCCGCTTGCGAGGCGTGAGTTGTTCTGGGCATTTCGGGCCCTTATTGACCGTGTTGAAGATATGCGGTTTGCTGAGGGTAAGAACAGCTTTGAAGTCGCGCCGAGCTTCTCGCTCCGGGCGATGAAGGAGCTGCATATCGAGTTTGATGCAAAACCCGCTGACCAGCGAATCGACCCGTCCTCCCTGGACGTTGATTCAAAGGCCACGGAAATAGACAATCCAGCTAACTAAAACACTATTTATCGAGGGAAAACCAATGGCCGAAATGTTTAAGGATCTTGATCCGGATACGATGCCCCGATCACCCGGGCTTACTTACCAGGATCTGCTCGACCAGGACACCCATGAAGTCCCGGAGGTTCTGAGACTGCAATCACCGAAAGATGTCGGACTGAATGAATTTGGTGCGCATCGCTATACCTCTCGTGAGTACCACGAAAAGGAGGTTGAAAAGCTCTGGATGAAAGTCTGGCAGATGGCCTGTCGGGAAGAAGAGATACCAGATCCCGGTGACCACCTGCGCTATGACATCGCCGGGCGCTCGTTCCTGATCGTTCGACAGCTTGATCGCTCCATCAAGGCTTATCCCAATGCCTGCCTGCACCGTGGACGCATGCTGAAAGAATTTGATGGCCATGCTTCCGAGCTGCGTTGCGCGTTCCACGGCTTTGCCTGGGAACTGGATGGTTGCCTGAAAGATGTTCCGGCTCGCTGGGACTTCCCGCAGATCAAGGACGAAGAGTTTGGCTTGCCGGAAATTCCGCTCGCTACCTGGGCTGGATTTGTTTTCATCAACCCTGACCAGAACTGCGAGCCGTTTGAACCGTTCATCAAAGACCTGGCAGATCAGTTTGAGCGCTGGGACCTGGGTTCACTGTATATCCAGGCACATGTCGCCCGTGTTATGCCCTGCAACTGGAAGATTGCGCAGGAAGCTTTCTGCGAGGCTTACCATGTGAATGGTACCCACCCGCAGATCATGCGCAGCCTTGGTGACGTCAACAGCCAGGTGGATGTCTGGGAAAACTGCTCACGTGTTATTACACCTGGCGGCACTGCCAGCCCGTTGCTCGACTATGAGATGTCTGATGAAGATATCCTTCGGGCCATGATGGACCTGCCACCGGATGCACCGGCTCCGGAAATTCCCTCCAACATGAATGCCCGTGCGTTCCTGGCGGCCGCCAGCCGCGAAGGCCTGCGCCCGGACGCGGGGGATCGAGTCGACAAGTACTGTGATGCTGAAATCGTTGACAGCATCGACTATACGCAATTCCCCAACTTTCACCCCTGGGGTGCTTTTAACAAGATTGTCTACCGGTTCCGCCCGAATGGTGACGATCATCGAACCTCCATCATGGAGTGCTACCAGCTGATGCCGTTTGAAGGCGAACGCCCGCCGGCCGCACCCATGACCTGGATCGAACCTGATCAGAAATGGTCCTCGGTCTACGGCTTCCTGGGGCGCGTATTTGACCAGGACGTGTTTAACATGCCGAAAGTCCAGTGGGGACTTGAGTCTACCTATAAGCCCGGCATTACATTGTCCGGTTACCAGGAAGCCAAAGTTCGCTGGCTGCACCACAAGCTGACGGAATGGGTAGGAGAATAATCATGAGCATGACACATCCTTTTGATACGGACTGCCTCTACGAACTTACTGAAGACGGTAACATCCGAATCACCAAAGACGACAAGACCGGTTATTTTACGGGTGAAGGTATCCACCTTGAGGGCGAGATTCGTGAAGCCGATCCGCAGCTCTGTAACTGGATTACCAACGTCCCCGCAGCCGACGGCCAGATGACCACATCACGTATTGCGGGCCGGGACGGCAAAGCCTCCCATGCCTCGCACCTGAATTCCTGACATGCCTCGCTTTGTCCTGATCGGGTTATGTGAACCGCTGTCTGATGAAAGTCAGGCAGCGTTCGATGAATGGTTTATTGACCAGCACATCGAAGATACAACCAAATGCCCCCAGTTCGTGCGGGGATCTGTCTATAAGCTGGCCGGGCCGCACCTGGACCTCGAGACCAAATCCGGTTACCTGTCCCTCTATGAGGTAGAAGCCCCCAGTTACGAAGAGGCCGAGCGCGTTCTCAATGAATGGCAGGCAGACCCGGAAGCCTGGGAAGGGCGTCGTCACCACATGGCGACCATGGAGAAGTTTGGTAGCATCCCCATGAATATCAACGGTTCAGGCTGGTACGAAGAGCTGAAAACCTTCACCGGACCCGCCGCAGAATAATTGTTCCTCCATCAGGAACATCGGGTACTCAGCCGGAGGCAATTGATTGCTGATGCTCTGGGAGAGCAGCGAACACTGCCCGCGGGTGCCTGATAATCTCTGGTTTTTCTTAAGTAGTTAATTTATGGCCAAGCGCGTTTACCTCTTTGACGAGGGCAATAAGGATGATCGTGATCTCCTCGGAGGCAAGGGAGCAAACCTTTGTGAAATGACCCTGTTGGGGCTGCCTGTCCCGTTCGGGTTTATCATTACCACGCGAACCTGTCGCGAATTCTTTGAATCCGGTAATAGCCTGCCAAGTGGACTGAAGCAGGAGTATCGCATCGCCCTCAACCTGGTCGAAGAAAAGATGGGGGCGACGTTCGGAGACCCTGGAAACCCGCTCTTGGTATCTGTTCGCTCCGGTGCGCCGGTCTCCATGCCGGGGATGATGAACACCATTTTGAACCTTGGCATGAATGACGAGATTGTTGAGGGGCTGGCCAAGAAAACCGGGAATCCGCGGTTTGCCTATGACTCTTACCGCCGGTTTATCCAGATGTTCGCTGATGTCGTTCTTGGCACTGATGCCGCCCTGCTGGAACATCACATAGAAGAGTACAAGGAAGCAAACGGCAAAAAGATCGATACGGACATGAATGAGGTGGACTGGCAGCGGGTCATCGATATCTTCAAGAATCTCGTCGACTTTCCGGAAGATCCCTTCCGCCAGCTGGAGCTGGCCGTTGAGGCAGTGTTCCTGTCATGGCACACACCACGCGCACGTGTATATCGTGAAATGAACAACATTCCGGAGTCCCTTGGAACCGCGGTTAACGTCCAGGCGATGGTGTTCGGTAATTATGGTGAAGACTCAGGCTCTGGTGTTGCGTTTACTCGTAATCCTTCAACCGGCGAGAAGACCTTCTTTGGAGAAGTTCTCTTCAATGCAGCGGGCGAAGATGTTGTCGCCGGTATTCGCACACCACAACCACTGGATGCACTGAAAGAAAGACTGCCTGAAGCATATGCAGAACTGGATCGAACCCAGGTGCTGCTGGAAAAACATTACCGTGACATGCAGGACCTTGAGTTCACCGTACAGGAAGGCCAGCTTTATATGTTGCAGACCCGAAGCGGTAAGCGCACGGGCAGGGCATCAGTGAAAATTGCTGTCGACATGGTGAACGAAAGACTGATCTCGCAGAGTGAGGCATTGCTCAGGGTGACCCCGGAGCATGTGGAATCGTTCCTGCATCCTGCGATTGACCCGGAAGCAGACAAGGAAATTATCGCGACCGGATTACCCGCAAGTCCAGGTGGTGCGACCGGCAATGTGGTGTTCTCGGCGGATGAGGCCGTCCAGGTCTCGCTGGATGGCGACCCGGTTATCCTCGTACGGCGTGAAACAACGCCCGAAGATATTCACGGCATGCGAGTGGCGCAGGGCATTCTCACCGAACTGGGCGGTATGACATCACACGCCGCCGTGGTGGCCCGTGGTATGGGCGTCTGTGCAATTACCGGCTGCGGAGAGCTCAGCGTTGATATCAAAAAAGGCACAGCTGTCACAACGACCGGTGTTCAAATCAGGCGAGGTGACGTCATCACTCTCGATGGTACCTCCGGCGAAGTCATGTTGGGTGATGTGCCCAAAATTGAAGCCAGCGGCAGTGATGATTTCCAGACATTGTTGTCCTGGGCGGATGCCCATCGCCGCCTGAAGGTCAGGGCTAATGCTGAAACGCTCGAAGATGCCGCGAAGGCGCGGGAACTTGGTGCTGAAGGTATCGGTCTCTGCAGAACAGAACACATGTTCTTTGATGGCGCTCGCATCGACATCATGCGAGCGATGATACTGTCGGAAAGCCCGGACGAGAGGGCACGTTTCCTGGATCAGCTGTATGAGTTCCAGTACCACGATATGAAGCAGTTGTTTGAGGTGATGGACGGCCTGCCGGTGAACATCCGATTACTTGACCCGCCACTGCATGAATTCCTGCCGCACGACAAGGATGGAGTGGCGAATCTTTCCGAGAAAATTGGTAAACCCGCGGTGGTGATTCGTGATATCACGCGCAGCCTGATGGAAGTGAACCCGATGCTTGGTTTCCGTGGCTGCCGGTTGTCCGTTGTCTTCCCTGAAATCACGGAGATGCAGGTCAGGGCCATTATATCGGCTGCCGCCGATGCCCATGATGAAGGTATTAACGCACGACCGGAAATCATGATCCCACTGGTGATCAATGTCAGGGAAGTCAGGCTGGTCACCGGTATCGTGGAAAAAGCGGTGCATGAGGTGATGGAGAAACGGAAGATTTCAGTACCCTATCGCGTAGGCACCATGATGGAAACGCCGCGGGCCTGCCTGACGGCGCAGCGTATTGCGCCGGAAGTGGAGTTCATGAGTTTTGGCACCAACGACCTGACCCAGATGACTTATGGCTTTTCCCGTGATGATGCAGGCAAGTTTATTCCCGAGTACCTGGATAAAAACCTGATTCCTGACGACCCCTTTGTGTCGCTGGACACCAGGGCTGTGGGTAGCCTCATGGAGATGGCGATTGCCCGCAGCAAAGAAGTAAAGCGTGGCATTAAGTACGGTATCTGCGGTGAACACGGTGGAGACCCTGAGTCGGTGCACTTTTGCCATGAGATCGGGCTCGACTATGTTTCCTGCAGCCCGTATCGCGTGCCAGTTGCCCGAATATCGGCGGCACAGGCAGCGGTGAAATCGAAACAGGGTTGATCAGACGTTGCGCCTGGCTTCCTGCCAGTAGGGATCGCGCAGCTCGCGCTTCAGGATCTTGCCAGTTGGTGCTTTAGGTAGTGTCTCGACGAAGTCGACAGATCTGGGTTTCTGGTAGGAAGCCAGGTGTTCGCGCGCCGTATCGATGATTTCCTGTTCCGTTGCTGTCTCTCCCGGCTTCATTACCACCACGGCTTTCACGGATTCCCCCCACTCATCATCCGGGACACCAATCACGGCACATTCGAGCACACCCGGATGCTTGTGGATTGCGGCCTCAACCTGGGTTGAGTAGATGTTTTCACCGCCGGAAATAATCATGTCTTTGGCGCGATCGACGATGAACACATAACCGTCCTCATCCCAGGTGGCGACATCACCGGTCCACATCCAGCCGTCCCTTATCGTCTCTGCGGTTAACTCCGGTTTCTGCCAGTAGCCCACCATGTTGGCTTCGCTCTGCACCACAATTTCGCCGGAAGTATGTCCATCACGCGGTACGTCATTGCCTGCCTCATCGACGACGCGAATTCGGGTGACGAACCCCTCGCGGCCACAGGAATTTAATCGTTCAGCATGCTCACGGTTGACCGCCTTTGCATGGTCTTCCTGTGACAGGAAGGTCATGGTCATACCCTCGGTCTGGCCATAACCCTGGATCAATGTGCAGGGGAAAGATTCGAGCGCCGCTTTAACCACGCTGGCTGGCATGGGGCCGCCGCCATACTGGATGTTGCGCAGGCTGGAAAGATCGTAATTTTCGAAACCATCGACGGCCATCATCCAGTTCAGCATGGTGGTGATGCCGAGGAAGGCCGAGACTTTTTCGCGCTGGATAATCTCCAGTGCCGTTTTCGCTTCAAAATTCATCAATACGCAGGGGCAGCCATGAGCGATGTAGTTCATGGCGAGCGCCACTGGAATGTGGAACATTTGTCCTGTCAGCATGTAAACGTCTGTCGGAACGATTCTCTCCGCTACAGTCTGGTTCAGCATGCCCATGTACAGCGAGTAATGGGTATGCAGTGCGCCCTTGCTGAGTCCCGTGGTGCCGCCGGTGTAAAGGATCAGTACCGGATCATTACCACCAATGTCACTCTTAATATCCTGGGCTGTGGCACTGCTGACCAAGGCCTCGAACGAACCATCGGATTCGGGTCCGTATTCGAGATAACGAAGCTCCAGCGAAATGCGTTGCTGTACCTCATCCCTGAGGTCCCGGAACTCCGAGTGGTTGAGGAAGACAGCAGGTTTGCCATCTTCAACGATGCGCGCCACTTCCTCAGCTGACAGTCGCCAGTTCATGGGTTGGGCAATATAGCCCGCCATGGCGCAAGCGTAATAAACCTCGAAGTACTCGATGCTGTTGGTAGAGAGCACCGCCACACGCTCCCCTTTTTCGAGTCCCAGGTCGGCCAGTCCGGCCGCGAGACGTGTGACACGTTCCAGCAGCTCAGCAAAGGTCACACGACGGTCTGTTGTCGCATCAATGATGGCCGTGTTGCCGGGTGTCAGGCTGGCCCACTTGCGAATAGCGTCAGCGAGATTCATGACCCCGGATCAGCTCACCTGCGGGTAGGGCGTGGCAAATGATGGCATCACCATTTTCTGCGGCCACAGGAACTGCAGGCTGCACTTGCTGATTTTCCATTCGCCGTTCACCTTCCGGTATTCCTCGTCGTACAGCCCGAACCAGACAATAGGCTGTTCCTCGGGTTCTACGGTGGTGACCACATCAATCAGGTAGGAGCGCCCTTTGGCGGTATCCGGACCGGTCAGGTCAATATAGTGGTTGGTGATGTGATGCATGGCACTAAAAGGATCCTGGCCGTCAAACACGCCATGGTAGTTGGTGCGTATCGTTTCCTGGCTTTCCCAGTTGCCGTACTCAGGGCCGAATTCGCAGACGGCGTCCTCGGTGAAAATATCTCCCAGGGCATCAATCTGGCCAGAATCCATCAGGTGTGAATAGAGTTGTTTCAGCTTGCGAATTTTCTCTTTCTCGAGCAGTTCTCGCAGGTCCTTCATTTCTTCGGCAGTAAAGTCGCTCATGATCAGCACCCTCTTGATTTGGATTTTTTAGAACGCCCAGTATAGGTCGTTTTGCCAAAAATGTGGTGTACTACAAAAAATCAATCGCAGTCAGTAAGGAGGGAGCGATGACCGAAGGAAGCAATGAGAGATTGAATCAGCAACTATTTCTGAAGCAGGTGCCCGATGGTATCGCTGGGCCCGATGACTTTGAGGTCAGGGAGGCAGAAGTTCCAGCACCAGGTGAAGGTCAGGTGCTGGTGGAATCACATTACTTTGGCCTGGATGCCGCGCTGCGCCTGATTGTGCGCGACAGTGATGAGTTCCTGTTTCGGGTAAAACCAGGTGATCTTGTCAGAGGTACGGCTGCAGGCAAGGTCATCGAATCCAATCACCCCGACTACCAGGTTGGTGATTATGTGCTTGCCTCAAGTGGGGTGCAGAGTTATTCCGTCTGTGAAGGTGCAGAGCTGGAACCCTGTGACGTGTCCCAGGCACCGCTTGAAGACTGGCTCGGTGGTTTTGGGGTCTCCGGTCTTACGGCTTACTTTGCAATCTTTGATGAATGTAAACCCCAACCAGGCCAGACCGTCCTGGTCAACGGTGCGGCTGGTGCAGTCGGCAATATGGCGGGGCAGTTCTGCAAACTGGCCGGCGCGCGGGTCATCGGTCTGACAGGCAGTAATGAGAAGTGTGACTGGCTGGTCAACGAGCTGGGGTTTGATGTGGCCATTAACTATCGCGATGAAGACTGGTACGAGCAGCTGGAAAAAGCAGCACCTGATCGACTGGATGTGATTTTCGACAACGTGGGTGGTGACATACTGAACGCGAGCCTGAAATTGATTGGCATGCGCGGTGTGGTCCTGTTGTGCGGTTCTACCTCGCAGTATGTGGCGGACGAGATGCGTGGTCCTGACAATTACATCTGGTTGGGCACCATGCGTGCACGAATGCAGGGATTTGTCGTGTTCGATTATGCCGACCAGTACGCGGCTGCGCGCAAACGAATGTCGACCTGGATCGCCGATGGCAGCATTAAATTGCCCAACTATTATCACGAGGGGGGAGTGGAAGCCTTTCCGCTGGCCTTCCAGGAACTTTATGAAGGCCGGAACCTTGGCAAGATGTTGCTTAAGCTGCCAGCCGCAGACTAGTGGTCTTCGTCGGCGAGGTAGGTGTTGACTGACTGCTCAACCAATTGCATTTTCAAGGCTTCCTGCTGTCGTAGTTCTTCGTTGATCTGCATGGATGTGAGGGCGTACTGACGGGTCATTTCAGGCACGTCCTCAACCTTTGCGCCGTTTCGCTCGAACCGGTATTCACGCTCCAGGTCCATCAGTTCTCTTTTTAACCTGACAATTGCGAGTTCAACCTGCTCCAGCGCACTTTCCGTTTCTGTTTCGGTTTTCGGGGATTGCCCGTCAGCCCAGGAGGTGGGAGGGAAGGCCGTCAGTGAGACGGCGACAATGAGCAGGTATATAAATCGTTTCACGGCCGCAAAGGTACGGCCATGTTTCGATGCTTCCTACGGATGTTCCGATAATCGGTTCCCTTTCGGGATTAACGGTAACCCCGAAGTGCATTCTGTGACGCCTGTCACAGGCAGCGTTTTTGAGCCTTCAGGACTGGCTGGCAGCCCACGCGCGAGCTTCATCCGTCGCAACCCACTGCAAAGCATTCTTGAGAAGCCGGCGGAAACCAGGGTTTCCGAACGCTTCAGGACTGTCTCCGATGTCTGAAGCCACCACTGGTGAATTACGGGCTGCGTTTGCCCACACAACGAGATTGGAACCAGGAGGGTGGTTCCAGTTGTCCTGTTCTTCCTGGGGTGCGAGTGGCGGTGGGGTGAAGTTCTCTGCGACATAGTCGTAGTCGCTGCGCATCAATGGCAGCACCCCTGACTCAAAGTTGGGTGACTTGATATAGATCTCATCGGCCACGGTGAATCCATCGTCAAGACCAGCAAGCACCGGATGCCCGGGTTCAACAGGTGTCAGTGTGAATTCCGGGTTGGGAAACGGACCGTGTCCGCCACGATACCCGGAACCTGGCATCTGTTCACCGAAGACTTCGCCGCCACTCAGCAGGAACGACGAGCCGTGAATTTCACGCCAGAGTGGCCAGTGCGGCCATGAAACCGTGCCGTGATTCAGCAGTACAATGCCTTTGCCGGCCTCGAGCAGGGCAACCATGGAGTTTTTGAAATCCTCAGGAGGCTCTCCCTTGTCACTGGCGCCATCGTGGGTCAGCCCGACATTGGGTATCCCGGACATGTCGTAAAAAAGGATCGTGTCGTAAGCAGAAACATTCTCGGGCCGCAGGATAACCTGCGCCGCCGGTTGTTCAACCAGCGTGGTGTTGATGTCTTCATCTTCCTCGAACATGGCGAGGAACGCATCATGGTTATAGGCGTGCCCCTTGCTGACGATCAGAACGTTGGTCTGTGACATCTCGATCTCCTTTAAGACTTAAGGTTTTTCGTTGGTTTTTATCTTAGTGTGACTAGCTGGCTGCTGCACGCCTCGAATCACGCCGGTCAAACGCCTCGCGTATTCGCGCCAGGCGCAGCGCCGAGACTGGGTAACGCCAGATAATCAGCGCTGAAGTTGCGTAGAACAGCCAGGGTGGGAAGACATAAACGTAAGCCAGTGCCTGGATTTCAGCGGGGCCGTTGTTGCCGTTTGGATCAAAACCCAGCCACTCCAGGAACGGCAGGCACAGGCCCAGGGCGAGCGCTGTGACCATCTTCTGCCCCAGTGACCAGACAGCGATGTACGCACCGGAAATGTTCTCGGTAGATTTTCTCGATGCAATTTCAATCACGTCTGCTTTCATCGACATGGAGAGAGCGCCGAAGTTGCCACCTGCAACGCCGTAAATCGCAAGACAGAAAAACAAGCCCCACAGGTCTCCGGGTCCGAGTAAAAGGAATGATGGTGTAATGATGACAAACAGGATGGCGCCCATCATCCAGGTCGGTTTCTTGCCGATTCTCTCTGACAGCATGACCCAGAGCGGCAGTGCAAGGATGTTTGCGCCGTAGTATCCGAGCAGTATCTGCTGCGTCTGCCCCTCTGCCTGGACAACGTAGGTGGCAAACAACATGAAGCAGGCAGAGCCCCAGCCTGTACCCAGCGACATCATCATGAAGCCCGCAAAGAGCAGCATGAATGATCCGTTACTGAACATGGCCTTCGCATGCTTGAAAACATTGGTCCTGGGTCTGGGGTAGGCTTCGCGCTCGGGTACGGTTGTCAGCGTAATGGCGATCAGGATCGGCAGCATGATCAGTGCCATGGTGCCAATAATGGTCAGGCCTTCCTTTGGCAGGTTGCCATAGCCGGTGAACTTGCCGGCGAGAACCGGGATCGTCAGGACGCTGACGTTGCCAAGGAAACCAAATGCCTGCCGCCAGCCTGTGATGCGTGTTCGTTCATAATAGTCATCGGAAAGTTCAGCACCCCAGGCATAGTAGGGGATGTTCACCATGGTCCAGCCAAGCCACAGGGTGACTGACCAGACTAAAAGGAACCACCTGTCGATGGGTAGTTCATTCAGGACCGTGGGATTAAACAGCTGGAAGGCTGAAATCATCATCAGCAGGGCACCAACCGCGATCCAGGGTTTGCGCCGGCCAAACGGTCCGGGTGTGCGATCGCTGAGTGCGCCGATCAGCGGGTCGGTGATGACATCGGTGACCCGGGCCAGCATCAGGATCAGCCCAACCTCGGTCAGGGAAAGGCCAAAGTCTTTTGAATAGACCAGGGGCAGGTATAGCAATACCGGAATGGATGCCAGGTAAACGGCATACTCCGGCAGGGCAAACAGCATCAATGTGGACTGCTTCAGGGGCGCTTTTTTTTCTTCTCCCATTTGTTCAATCTACGTTGAAACTCTTTGATTTTCCACGAAAATCTTGGTCCAATTCGCGGCCATGATTGATGCCCACCTGAGCATGCTGCAGTCCATCCCGGTCGCTCCCGAGATAGATGCTTCAGAGTTGCTGAAACCCAACCTTGATCTGCCGCCGTTCCTGCGTGCGCTGCTCGTCGCTGATGGAACAGTCACCCGTTTGCTCAGTGCCTACTTCGCGGAAGACATCGCTATTGGTACGCAGGAGCAGTTTGAGTTCGATATGCCCTCGCCTATACCTCACCTGAAACTGGAAGCGGGCGATCCTGCCTTTCTCAGGCGAGTCGAGTTGCGGGGTAGCGATTCAGGGCGATGTTACGCTGGCGCCATCAGTTTGCTGAACCCCGCATCCCTGGATACAGAACTTTTCCATGAGCTGATCGATGAAAATGTGGGTATGGGCGAAGTGCTACGAAACTCGGCTCGAGGCAGTTACCGGGAGGTGCTGGATATCCGCAGGGAGTCAGAAGATTCGGTGACGCGTACATACGCGGTCATCCTGGCGAAGCGCCCTGCGATTCTGATCAGCGAGAAGTTTTCCGTGGCCAGTTTCCTGCAGGATTAACCCGCGAGCAGTTTGCGTTCCAGTTCTCTCTGTTCGGCCGCGGTAATACCCACTTCTTCCAGGTAACCGTGGATACCGCCATAGTGATTGTCGATTTCCTCAAAAGCGGCGAGCAGGTAGTCGGCTTTAACACCGGACATGATGTGCAGTACGTTGTCGTCAATCTTTTCCGGCAGTCCCTGTTCGCGCATGTGCGACATCATGCGCTCCCGGGCACGTTCGGCGAGTTCGGTCGCCTCGTTGCTGACGAGGTAGTCGTGCAGCACAGTATCGTGATCAACGCCGAGCATCGTCAGTATGATTGCCGCACCAAAGCCGGTTCGATCTTTGCCAGCAGAGCAGTGCAGAAGAAAACCTCGATCAGTGTCACGAAGGTGTGACATCAGTTCCTTGTAGGCGTGCACATGATCACGGGCGATTTCTCGAGTGACTTTGTTCATGAAATTCGCGAAATCCTCTGCCGTCGGTCGTTTCTGGACCTCGCTGATCGTCTGCTGGAACTGGTTGGAACTGCCTGGCCAGATGGGGATGTGAACTCTGACATCGAAGGGCGCCACATCCGGTGTCGGGTTAGCATCTGCCTCTTCATGGCTGCGCAGGTCGCATATTACGCCAATATCCAGGGCGGCAAAGTCTTCAAAAGCATGCTCAGCGATCTCGGACATCAGGCCGCAGCGGAACAGGAGGCCCTTTTTTACCTCGCGTCCATCCTGTGTTTGATAACCGCCGAAGTCGCGCAGGTTGATGGCGCCTTCAATATTAATGAACTGGCGGGGGAGATCGTCTCTAAGCATTTAATGGGGTGTCAGTAGTCAAGAAGTAGGAAGTTATCAGGTTTGCGGCGGATACCGCATAAAGATCAAGTTAATTGTTTCTGGCATAGAAACGACCGTGATCACCTTTTTTTGTTTTCTGCTTTCTCTTTTTCGTCTTTGGCAATTTCGTTGCCGATCGCCTGTTCCACTTTCTTCATATAGGAGGCGTGCTGGCCTGCCGCCCAGCGGTAACTTTCCAGTCTCGGTTCACTGCGGCCCTGGAACACGGGTGCAACGTAACGGGCGAACAACTCGTAACTGCGCTTTGTTTCTGCCCAGTCGGCCCAATTGTTGGCCATGTGCAGGAATGCACCGAAGCCGCCGGACTGTTCTTCCAATCGCTGGATCTGCGTAATTGCGTCATCAGGGGTGCCGATGACAGCGAGACCACTCTCAACCAGGGCTTCTGCAGGATCACCTTCATCCGGTGCGATGGGCAGGGCGGCCACATCCTTGAAATAGGTAATCCACTCACCCAGCCCATGTCGAACGTTGGCCATGGCCTGCTCACGTGTCTCGGCAATATGCATGGGACCAACCAGCGACCACCTGGAGCGGTCAATAACCTGGTTGTTCTCTTTTGCCTTGCGTTCGTAGATTTCCCAGTTTGCAGCAAGGGCGTTAAAACCACCGGATGTTGTCGCACCAACAGACAGTAACCCGAGACCATGAGAGCCGGCAGCGCGCGCGCCAGCAGGGGATACCTGTGAGGCAACGGCCATTTCAATGTGTGGTTTGCTGTAACTGCCCAGTTGCAGCCGCGCGTCGTGAAGTTCAAACCAGTCGGTGGTCCGTGACACGGTTTCACCTTTCAGCAGCGGCACAAGTACTTCAATGGCTTCCAGCATCATGTCGCGCTGTTTCAGCGTATCAATGCCGAGCATCTGTGCATCCGAGGGTAGTGCGCCGGGACCCATGCCAAATGCGACCCGACCCTGCGTCATATGGTCCAGCTGCATCATTCGATCGGCAAGGATAAAAGGGTGATGGAAGGTCAGCGAAGAGACACCGGTACCCAGCTTGATGTGCCTGGTAACTGCTGCTGCCTGGGCAATGAAAACCTCGGGCGAGGCGATTATTTCCATCCCGCCGGAATGGTGTTCGCCAATCCACGCGTAGTCATATCCGAGTTGATCCAGTTGCTGGACCAGTTCCAGGTCGCGAGCCAGCGCCTGGGTCGGGTTTTCCCGAAGGCTGTGAAAAGGCGCCAGGAAAATCCCGAATTTAAGGTTGTTCATTGGTTCGGTTCGCAGAAGATCTGGTACAGGGCCTGAATCAGCTGGGACGCTTCACCTTCCTTGAGTGAGTAGTAGACCGTTTGCGCATCCCGGCGCGACTCGACCACGTTCTCGTGACGCATTCTCGCCAGGTGTTGTGACAGCGGGGACTGGGCTATACCGATTTTTTTTGACAGTTCACCGACACTCTGTTCCCCGACCTTGAGCTCGCAGAGGATCATAAGCCTGTGAGGATGTCCCAGTAACTTCATCATATCACTGGCTTTTTCTGCAGATGCCTGCATGGTCTGGAGGTCCATAAATGTCCTTTTCCCTATTCAGGAATATTCGGTGTTGCAAACGTATTTAAGAATTTTATAATATACGAAAAATATCATCTACCCTAAGCCAGTTTACGGATTTCGGGCTGCATTAGAAGAAGCAGTAAAAGAAAAAGAGCGAATTATACATGGATGATAAGTCTAAAAAGCTTGCTCCAGCGGAGCTGAACCGCCGGAAATTCCTGATGAACTCCATGGGTCTCGTGGGTGGCGCTGCTGTTGCAAAGACCGCTATGGCAGAGGAAGCCTTCCTGCCGCCGGCCGTGCCGTCATGGACTCGTTCCCTGGGCCCAGGTGTCCTGACAAACCCTTATGGCCAGCCATCGAAATTTGAAGCTCATGTGCAGCGTCGCAATGTTGAATGGCTGACGGCTGACAAGATAGCCTCTATCAGCTTTACACCGCTGGCGGACTTAAAAGGCATCATCACGCCGAGCGGCCTGGTGTTTGAGCGTTACCATGCCGGAATCCCCGAGATTGATCCCTCCAAACATCGACTGATGATCCATGGCATGGTCAGCAATCCGATTATCCTCACGATGGATGACCTGATGCGTTTCCCCTCCGTCAGCCGAATCCGGTTCCTGGAATGTCCGGCCAACGGTGGCATGGAGTGGCGCGGGGCGCAGATGGAGGGCGTACAGTTTACGCACGGCATGCTGTCCTGTTGTGAATGGACTGGTGTACTGCTCTCGACGATCCTTGAGGAAGTTGGCGTGGACCCGCGCGCCAGCTGGATCCTTGCGGAAGGTGCCGACGGTTCTCACATGAGCCGCAGCATCCCCATGGAGAAAGCCCTGGACGATGCCATGATTGTTTACGCCCAGAACGGTGAAATGCTCAGACCGGAACAGGGTTATCCTGTTCGCCTGATCAACCCGGGTTGGGAGGGCAACACCTGTGTCAAATGGTTGCGCCGTCTCGAGATTGGTGACAAGCCCTGGTATCACCGGGAGGAGACTTCCAAGTACACCGACCTCCTGGCAGATGGACGGGCAAGGGAGTTTACCTACGAGCAGGAATGTAACTCCGTGATCACCTCGCCGTCGCCAGAGAAACCGCTGAGTGGAAAAGGGAAGGGTAAAGGCAAGTACTGGGTCGAAGGCCTCGCCTGGTCCGGTCGCGGCAGGATCAAACATGTCGACATCTCTTTTGATGGTGGCGTCAGCTGGCGGGAAGCAAAGTTCACCAGTGTTGTTGAGCCCAAGTCTCTGACCCGCTTTGGCATTGAATGGGACTGGGACGGATCGCCGGCGATGCTGCAGAGTCGGAGTGTGGATGAAACCGGCTATGTCCAGCCGACCTATGCCCAGCTTCGTGCTGCGCGCGGTACCAATTCCATTTACCACAAGAATGCGATTCACACCTGGAAGGTGAATGCAGATGGCAGTGTGTCCAATGTTCAGATTAGCTAGTTTCCTGTTTTTAATGAGCTCGCTCAGCGTGTCCGCCGAGCCTGGCTACTATGGTTATGGCAAGCCAGCATCGGCTGAAGAAGTTGCTGGCTGGGACATTGATGTGAGGCCGGATGGGCTGGGCCTGCCAGATGGCAGTGGCTCTGTTGAAGATGGCGAATGGATTTATGAGGAACAATGCGCTGAATGCCACGGCAGTTTTGGTGAAGGTGTCGGTCGCTATCCGGCGCTCGCTGGTGGCGAGGGTACACTGACCGATGACCGGCCGCATCGAACCGTCGGCAGTTACTGGCCACATGCGAGCACCTTATGGGATTACATCCACAGGGCGATGCCATACACAGCGCCGGAGTCCCTGGAAGATGATGAGGTTTATGCACTGACTGCTTACGTGCTCTACCTCAATGATCTCGTTGAGGATGACTTCGTGCTGGATCGTGAAAGCTTTAAAGACGTGGTTCTGCCAAACAACCGAAGTTTTTTCCGGGATGATCGTCCCGATACCAGCAACACGCGTTGCATGGAAAACTGCAAGGATCCTTCGTCTATTGTTATTACTTCCATGGTGGCAGCGCCACCGCCTGTCCAGGCAGCACCGGAACCGGTCGCAGTCGCCAACGAAACAGGTCTCGCGACCTACAGGAAAGCCTGCGCACTCTGTCACGATGGTGGCATAGGTGGTGCGCCTACCCTGGGGGATGCTGAGGCCTGGGCACAGCGCCAGAAAAAGGGCATCAGTACCCTGATGGCGAATGCCATCAACGGTTTCCAGGGTGAAGATGGCGTGATGCCTCCGAAGGGCGGTTTTCTTGCGCTCAGTAACGAAGAAGTAGAAGCTGCGGTGAATTATATGCTGGAGCAGAACTGATGAGGCTAGTGTTATTTCTGACGCTCCTGTTTACCGGCTCCGTGTATGCCAACGACTTTGAGATGGGGCGCGAGCTGGCCTTCGATCGTAATCGCGGCAACTGCCTGGCATGTCACATCATAGAAGGTGGTGAACTGCCGGGTACCGTTGCACCGCCTCTTATGGTCATGAAAGCCCGTTTCCCCGACAGGGCTGTACTGAGAGAACAGATCTGGGATGCCACGATCCGAAATCCTGAGTCCGTGATGCCACCTTATGGCCGTCACGGTGTATTAACCGAAGAAGAAATCGACCTGGTGGTTGATTTCATACATTCCCTTTAAGCGTAAAGGAAAAAAGAGGGCGCATGATGAACATGAACCGAAGAAAGTTTGTTCGATCGCTGGCGCTGGTGACGACCCTGGCGGCTATGCCAAAGTTGGTCTTCGCTCGCGCAGTAGAAGCATTCAAGGCAGATTCTGTGGACGATGTGATCAAAAACTTGCTGGGAGACATTCCGGTTGAGGAGTCCGACCAGATCAAGTTCAAGATCCCTGACATTGCTGAAAATGGAGCTGTTGTCCCGGTGAGTGTTTCTACCGATCTGGAAGGTGTTGATCGCATCTATATTGTTATCGACAACAACCCGACTCCGTTGTCTGCCGTGTTTGAAATTGGTCAGAGATCGGTGGCTGATGTGTCAACGCGGGTGAAAATCGGTGAGAGCTCGATGGCGAGAGCAATTGTTCGTACTAACGGAAAAGCCTATATGACCGCGAAAGAAGTGAAGGTCACTATCGGCGGCTGTGGAGGTTAAACATGGCAGGTAACGTAAAACTCAGGGGTAAAGTGAAAGATGGTGTTGCTGCCATCAAGTGCCTCATGCCACACCCTATGGAAACCGGTACTCGTCGCGCTGACGATGGTTCCGTGGTTCCGGCCCACTACATCGAGACGGTCACCTGTGAACTCAATGGTGAACAGGTCATGAGTGCCCAGTGGGGTCCGTCGGTATCCAAGGACCCTTACTTTGCGTTCAAGATCAAGGATGCAAAGCCCGGCGATGTGGTCAAGGTCACGTGGATCGACAACCAGGGTGAGACCGCATCCGGCGAGATGACACTGAAATAATGAATGCGTTGCTGACACCCTTCCTGCTGGAAAAAGTGCTGCTGCTACAGCTCCTGCTGTTTCTGCCGACATTCGTGCTGGCTGGTCCGGAAGAAGATCGTGCAGCGTTCCGGGCCTTCTACGAGAAACGTTTTCCGAAGGTTCAGGTTGAGGAGCATATCAATGGCGCCTATGCGCTGGATGAAGGACGCCGGGCACAGTGGCTGGAAATGGAAGAGTTTCCACCCTACGAGTTCACGATAGATGACGGCGAAAGCCTGTTCTTTGAGCCATTTGCTGATGGTTCGGGCTATGGCGATTGTTTTGCCAATGATGGTGCCGTAAAGCATCTG
>JADHNI010000005.1 GCA_016779585.1 Pseudomonadales bacterium | reverse complement strand
TGTTCATCAATGTAAGCCATCTAAATGTAATCGTCTAACCAATGTGAATTGCCCGAAGTTCAATGCTGTGGTTAAGTTCGTGGTCTGAAAGGAGGGTAAACCTATGGCTGCACTAGAGACCGCAGAACAGAAAGAATTCCGGGAATATTGCCGCGCGTGGCTGGAAGAGAATCGGCCACCACCAACAGACATGCCCCTGCCGCAGGCTGCTTACGAGGTCATGACTGAAGATCATCGCAGTTACCTGGTTGACTGGCAGAACAAATGCTACGAAGCGCAACTTATCGCAACCGATGTCAGCAAGGAGTATGGCGGGCACGGTCACGACAATTTTCAGCAGATCGCGAGTACAGAGGTTCGACGCGCGAACGTCCCCTACTTTATTAACTGGATCGGCCTTGGTATGGCTGCCCCCACGCTCCTGGTCCATGGTACTGAAGAGCAGAAGAAAACCTACCTGCCGCCTATCTTTTCCGGTGAGGACATCTGGTGCCAGGGTTTCAGCGAACCGGGCGCAGGCTCAGACCTGGCAGGTCTGCAGACCAGTGCAGTAAAAGACGGCGACAACTGGATCGTCAACGGGTCAAAGGTCTGGACCAGCCTCGGTCACTTTGCACGCTGGATGCTACTGCTTGCGCGAACCGACAAAAACGACAAGTACAACGGTATTACCTATTTCATTGGACCGATGGAGCACGAGGGAATAACGGTTAACCCCATTCACAAGATGACCGGAGAATCCGGCTTCAATGAAGTCTTCCTGGAAAACGTTGTCGTGCCGGATCATATGCGTGTCGATGCTGTCGGCGCAGGCTGGAAGGTGGCCATGTCGACCCTGACCACCGAACGCGGCGCTGCCCAGGGAGTTGGCGCAGTCGCGACCAGCGACTCTCCCTTCGCCGCGATCGAGGCTCTGATCGACCTCGCAAAGAGGAAAAAGAGAAACGGCAAACTGGTCTGGGACGACCCGGTCTGGCGAGACAAGCTGGTCAAGCTGTATGAAAGGACTGAAGCTTCCACGCAGAACTTCAGGAGAGCGCGCGTTGAGGCGCTGAACGGCGGCGCCATGCGTATTCCGCTACAAGGCAAACTGACCGGCAGCGAGCTCGGTCAGGAACTGCACCAGGTGGCACTCAGCATCCTGGGTCTCGAATCCAGCCTGTATATCGGTGACGAGAACGCGGAACAAAATGGTCGTTGGGCACTGGGTTATATGAACACCTACACCGGCACCATTTCCGGCGGCAGCAGTGAGATCCAGAGAAACATTCTTGGTGAGCGGGTCCTCGGCCTGCCGAAAACGAAGTAAGGAGACTCACCATGGCACAACCCAAAGATTTCGGATTTGGTGAAGAGCAACTGATGCTCAAGGATTCCGCCCGTCGCTTCATGGAAGACAAGGCACCTATCAATGCGCTGCGCGCAGCAACAAAAGGAACCGAAGACCCCTACCTGGGGGATGAACGGTCAGGTCACTACGACCAGGATGTCTGGAAAGAAATGATCGAACTTGGCTGGACAGCGCTTGCTGTCCCCGAGGAAGCCGGTGGTGTAGGCATGAATCTCGTGACTGCCGTGGCCGTCGCTGAGGAACTTGGCCGCGCCGCCATGCCATCCCCGCTGACCATGACACTGCTTTCAACCTTTGTACTGCGGGAAGCAGGCACACCGGAAGCGAACCAGTGGCTGGAGCGAATCGCAGGAGGCCTCAGCATGACGCTGGCGGTTCATGGTAAAGATAATTTCCTCGAGCTGGATTCCACCAACGTGACCGCAGCGGGTGGCCAGTTGAACGGTACCTCCTGGTACGTTCAGGATATCCAGAAAGTTGAAGCCGTACTTGTTGCCGCCAAAGATGGTGACAGCGTAAAACTCTATTGCGTCGAACTGGGCGCTGATGGCATCTCGATGCAGCATGATCGGATTGTTGACCTCACCCGTGACCAGGGCCGAATCTCCTTTGACGGCACCACCGCTGACAAGGTAGCTGACTCCGGTGTCGAGGTTCTCGAAGCCGCGATGCCAGCCCTGCTGACACTGATCTCAGCTGACACTGCCGGTGCCTGTGAATGGCTTCTTCAGGCCACTGCCAACTACGCCAAGGTTCGAACACAGTTTGATCGCCCCATTGGCTTTTTCCAGGCTGTGAAACACCCCATCGTCAATATGATGATCAATGCTGATGAAACCCGTTCCCTGGTATATGCGGCAGCCTGTACCTGTGACACGGAACCGGAAAAAGCCGAACTCGCAGCCAGACTGGCGAAATCCAGCGCATCCGACACCGGAGAGTTCTGCGCCAACCGGGCAACACAATTGCACGGTGGTATCGGTTTCACCTGGGAGCATGACGTTCAGATCTACCACAAGCGCGTCATGCACTCGCAGCAGCTGTTTGGCGACGGCGTCTGGCAGCGGGCCAGGGCCGCAGACCTGTTGTAGTAGGCCTCAGCAGCGACAATACCGCATTGGATTAAGGTCTTTACCTGCCATTTATGAATGCATAAGTGGCAGCTATGTCTGCAAATCAGCATAAATGCGCGGTGCCTTCATATCCTCTATAATGCCTTCGCTTTTTTGAGCTCCTACTCAGCCCTGACCCGGGCGACCACGTATAAAAAGTATCCACAAGATACCGATCAGAGAAGGCATAAGAATTTTAATGACTGAATCACCGAAGATCGTCTACACCGACACAGATGAAGCGCCGAGGCTGGCGACCTACTCCTTCCTACCCATCATCAAGGCATTCACAGACACTGCTGGTGTCGACGTTGAGATGCGAGACATCTCACTGGCCGGACGCATCATTACGACTTTCCCGGAACGCCTGACTGAAGAACAGCGAATTCCTGATGAACTGGCCTACCTGGGTGAACTAAGCCAGACACCGGAAGCCAATATCATCAAGCTGCCGAACATCAGTGCGTCCAATCCCCAGATGCATGAAGCCATCAAGGAACTTCAGGAAAAAGGTTACGACCTGCCCGATTACCCGGAAGAACCAAAAACAGAAGAAGAGAAAGCCACCAAGGCTCGTTACGACAAGGTAAAAGGCAGCGCCGTTAACCCCGTCCTGAGAGAAGGAAATTCTGACCGACGTGCGGCCCGCGCAGTAAAAGACTTTGCGCGTAAATACCCGCACCGCATGGGCGAGTGGTCCGGTGACTCAAAGTCACACGTCGCGCACATGAGCAGTGGCGATTTCTATGGCAGCGAGAAATCCGTTGTCATGAGCGGCGCCGATGAACTCAAGATTGAGTTTGAGGGCAGTGCCGGAAAACAATTACTGGCCGATAAGGTCCCGGTCACTGAAGGGGAAATCGTTGATGCTGCCTTCATGAGCAAGAAGGCGCTGTGCAGTTTCCTGGAGGAGCAAATCGCATCCACTGAAGACGGCGTGCTGTTTTCCCTGCATCTAAAGGCCACCATGATGAAAGTCTCTGACCCGATCATGTTTGGTCACTGTGTGCGCGCTTACTACAAGGCAGCGTTTGAAAAGCATGCTGCCGTCTTTGAGCAGCTGGGCGTGGATGCCAACAACGGCGTCGGCGACGCCTATGAAAAAATCCAGCAACTGCCTGCTGACCAGGCCGCTGAGATCAAGGCTGACCTGGATGCCTGTATGGCCAACGGGCCTGACATGGCCATGGTGGATTCCGACAAAGGCATCACCAACCTGCATGTGCCCTCGGACATCATTATCGATGCTTCCATGCCGGCTGCAATCCGGGAATCCGGTCAGATGTGGGGTCCGGATGGCGAACTGCACGACATGAAAGCTGTGATCCCCGATCGATGTTATGCCAGCCTTTATGATGAGACCGTCAAACACTGCATTGCACATGGTGCTTTTGACCCGACGACCATGGGCTCCGTGCCTAACGTTGGTCTGATGGCGCAGAAAGCGGAAGAGTACGGGTCACATGACACAACCTTTGAAGCGCCAGGTGACGGTACAATTCGCGTTATCGACAGTAGCGGCAGCGCCATTATGGAACACCAGGTCGAAGAAGGTGACATCTGGCGACTGTGTCGGGTAAAGGATGGCCCGATTCGCGACTGGGTGAAACTGGCAGTCAATCGAGCCAAAGCCACGGGCTGGCCTATCGTTTTCTGGCTGGATAAAAACCGTGCCCACGACGCCAACCTGATCGAGAAGGTCAACCAGTACCTGCCTGAGTATGACCTGAGCGATGTGGAACACCACATCATGGCTGTACCCGAAGCGACGAGGTTTTCACTGGAAAGGGCAAGAGTTGGCGAAAACACTATTTCTGTCACCGGTAACGTCCTGCGAGACTACCTGACAGACCTGTTTCCGATCCTGGAACTCGGCACCAGCGCAAAGATGCTTTCGATCGTGCCACTGATCAACGGTGGTGGCCTGTTTGAAACCGGCGCCGGGGGTTCCGCTCCCAAACACGTACAGCAATTTGAGGCTGAAGGGCACCTGCGCTGGGATTCACTGGGTGAGTTTCTTGCCCTGGGTGCATCACTGGAACACCTGGCGCATTCGTTCGAAAACAAGCAGGCGCAGATTCTCGCGGATACGCTGAACGATGCAATCGCAAAGTTCCTGGAAAGCAACAAGTCACCATCACGCAAGGTGAACGAAATCGACAACCGTGGCAGCCACTTCTACCTGGCCATGTACTGGGCCGATGCCCTTGCTGCACAGGATGCGGATCCTTCCCTGAAAGAGAAGTTCCAGACCCTTGCAGATACGCTGCATGCCAACGAGGACAAGATTAACGAAGAACTCCTGGCCGCCCAGGGTGCGCCGGTAGATGTGGGTGGCTACTATTCGCCTGACCCTGCGCTGACCGCAAAGGCAATGCGCCCATCAGCGACGCTGAATGCCGCGCTTGATGCGTTGATGGCTTAACGATTTGGGAGTGTCACGCTCCCGTTCGACCGCCCCCATTTAGCCGGGCAATTCTTACAGGGTGTCGAATACCGGATATACTCGCCGCGAAAGGAGTATGCACATGGCACCAATACCCGCCGGCGGCACAGTCGCCGTCACCGGAGCTGCAGGTTTTATCGGTGGCTGGATTGTAAAAAATTTGCTGGACCGAGGTTATCGTGTTCGCGCCTGCGTGCGTGATTCAAATGACGATATGAAGGTCGGTTTCCTGAAAGAAATGCCCGGCTATGCTTCAGGGCGCCTCACACTGCATGATGCCGACCTGGACCAGGACGGTTGCTACGATGACATCTTCAAGGGCTGCCAGGGTGTCGCCCATGTTTCACATGTCAGTGATTACACGGACCACGACTACATCGCTCGAGTCTGCGACCACATCATCCAGTCAGTGAACGAGTCAGGCTCAGTCAATCGTGTGGTTGTCACCTCCAGCCTGGCCGCTGTACTTTCGGAAATGGACCTGGAGGAACTGGCAAGGAGACCTGTGATCTTTGAGGATCGCTACCCGGATGACGCGAATCCGAAACGTACGGCCAAAACCCAGGGTTACTCCATGGGAAAAATCCTCGCTGAAAACATGTTCGCTGAAGCTTCTGATCTGCACGGTGGCTGGGATTCGGTGACCTGTTGCCCTTCTGATAACCTCGGGCCAATACTGTCTGCCCACCAGAAAAACTTTGGCCCCTGGCAGCACCATGTGGAACAGATGCTCCTCGGCAAATACGACCAGAACTGGGTGTACCGACCCTGGTTTCCGGTAGATGTGCGCGATGATGCAGACTGTCACATCGGGCTGCTCGAAAGCACAGAGGTATTTAACGGCGAGCGTTACATCGCCTGGTCTACCGATGCTATCGACGTATCTGACGTCTGTGCCGGCATCAGTGAAGTGCTTCCCGAACTTGATTTCCGGGTGACCGGGCCGGTTGAAGTCCACCCTGAAAGACTGCAGCAGCGCGAGGCGCGTTATCGTGAACTCTGGGCTGGCTGCGACTGCCGCAATGATCGAATCAGGGCCATTACTGGTGTCGAGTTCCGTGAATTCGATGAAACACTGCGCGACTGTGTAGAGTCCCTGATTTCCATTGCAGGCATTGAACCCGTAAGGAACCAGACATGACAAACGATACCAGGATTGTTGGCTGGCGTGAGTGGGTCAGGCTTCCGGCACTCGGAATTCCAGCGATTAAGGCGAAGGTTGATACCGGTGCCAAAACCTCCTCGTTGCACGCATTTGAAGTCAATCTCACAGAATCTGGAGGCCGCGAAGTCGTAACATTCAAGATCCACCCTCTCCGAAAACGGCGTGATGTGGTGATAGAATGCCGGGCCCCGCTGGTTGATCGACGTGTCGTGAGAGACTCAGGCGGCCACACGGAGGAAAGATTCGTTGTGACCTCCCTCATGACACTTGGACCGTTCGAACTGGAAACGGAATTTACTCTTACCAGTCGGGACGACATGATATTTCCGATGCTGCTTGGTCGGCGAGCCATCTCAGCCGGCAACATGCTGGTTGACGTGAACAGGTCATATGTCCATGGGCGAGCGAAAATTCGCGACTACGACCGTATGTTGCTGGAGCTGAATCAATGAAACTTGCCATCCTTTCAAGGAGCCTGAGGGCTTACAGCACGCGTCGCTTCAAAGAGGCGGCACTCAATCGTGGTCATGAGGCCAAGGTGCTGGATACACTGAAGTTCGCCATCGACCTTGAACGCGGCACACCAGACCTGTATTTCCGCCAGAAGCACTTAAGTCACTACGACGCCGTGTTACCCCGAATTGGCGCGTCCATTACCTATTTCGGTACCGCGGTGGTCAGGCAGTTCCAGGAAATGGACGTGTTCTGTGCCAACACGGCCCACGGTATCCTGAACTCGCGGGACAAGCTGCGCAGCCTGCAGATTCTCAGCCGGCACAATATTGGCATTCCCAGGACAACATTTGTCAGAGACAAGAACGACGTACTGCCGGCAATCGAACGTGTCGGCGGGGCACCCGTGGTCATTAAGCTGATCGAGGGTACACAGGGAATCGGGGTGCTTCTGGCTGAAACCGTAAAGCAGGCAGAATCGATCGTGGAACTATTACAGAGCCAGAAGCAAAACGTGCTCATTCAGAAGTTTGTTGCCGAGAGTCGCGGCAAGGATATCCGCGCTTTTGTGGTAGGCGACCAGGTGGTCGCGGCCATGCGCAGGGTTGCACAGGGACAGGAATTCAGGAGCAATGTTCACCGCGGAGGTATCGCGGAACCTGTTGACCTGGATGAATCCTACATTGAAACCGCCATCCGCTGCACCCAGATCATGGGTCTTCGAGTGGCCGGTGTTGATATGCTCGAAAGCAAGGAAGGTCCGCAGGTGATGGAAGTTAACTCATCACCGGGGCTGGAAGGTATTGAAACCGCAACCGGACTGGACGTCGCCGGCGCTGTCATTGACTACATCGCTGCGCAGGTAGACTTCCCCGAGATCGACGTCAGGCAGAGACTCACCGTGAGCCGTGGTTACGGTGTCAGCGAACTGTACGTGCCCGAAGGCTCGAAATTTGTCGGAACTGCGATCAGGGATACAGACCTGTGGGAGAAGGACATTAATGTGCTGACGCTCTATCGTGGCGCAAAGATCATTCCCAATCCTCATTCCACCCGGGTGTTGGAAGCAAATGACAAGATTCTCTGTTACGGCAAACTCGAAGCCATGCGTGACATGATCCCTGCCAAAACGCGCCGGCGCAGGATACCAAAGATCCAGGAACTGGATACCCAGGAGTTGCCGGGCGATACCGGCACTGGCGACTGAACCAATTGAGTGCGGACACTTACCAGCAAAGCATTCGCTGGATAAACCGCAATGGCATTGGAATCCAGGTCATGGAAACCCTTGCTGTTGGCGCATTCCTCACAGCATTTGCCCTTGAGCTTGGCGCTTCCAACCTGATTATCGGCGTGCTCGCCGCTGTTCCCCACCTGTGCCAGCTCGCACAGATCCCGGCAGTGCTTGTACTCGAAAAAGTGAGGGACCGCAGGCGCGTTTACGGAATCAGCGGCCTGATCGCACGTCCGATGATGCTGGTGATCGGGTTTGCCGCATTTCTACCCAATGACTGGGCAATCACCATCATTGTCGTTGCTTTTACACTCAGGTATCTGGCCGGCGCCTTTCTTTCCTGCGCCTGGAACTCATGGATGCGGGACCTGATCCCGGATGAGGACATGGGTGAGGTATTTGGGCGACGCCAGCAGATCATGATAGGTGTGGGTGTGATCCTGACACTGATCGCGGCTACATTTGTCGACTACTGGCAAACGCTGACAGGTCAGCCACAGAAATACGCCTACACCGTAATTTACTGTCTTTCCTTCATCGGCGGCATGTACGCCGTCTATGCGGCCAGGCATATTGAAGATTCACCGATGCCCCCGGCCGAACCAGGTGATAACCTCCTGGTACAACTGCGAGAGCCCTTCAGCGACAAAAATTTTCGAAGACTGATCACTTTCCTGGGAAGCTGGAACTTCGCGATCAACCTCGCTGCACCATTTTTTACCGTTCACATGCTGAAAAAGATGGGCCTTGATGTTCTCACTGTGATGCTGCTGGCAACCGCCAGCCAGGTTGTCGCTTACGTCACCGTATCGCAATGGGGCAACCTGGCCGATCGTTTCAGCAACAAGGCCGTACTTGGTGCCTGCGCACCACTTTTTGTCTTCTGCATTTTTCTTTGGACTTTCACCACGATGCCGGAAATGCACGTGATGACCATTCCACTGCTCATTTTTATTCACATCGCTACAGGTATCGCAAGCGCTGGAGTCACCTTGTCATCCAGTAACCTGACCCTGAAACTCGCGCCGCGGGGAAGAGCTACTGGGTATCTTAGCGCCAGCGCTATTGTGAATGCTACGGCTGCTGGCACAGCTTCAATGGTGGGCGGCCTGACTGCTGATGTATTCGATGTCATCGAGCTATCGGTCATTGTGCGCTGGTCAGCACCCGGAGACATCACTGACCTGAGTGCCCTGTCTCTAACGCATTGGGACTTCTTTTTCATGTCAGCAACGATCGTTGGCCTGTATTCGCTGCACAGACTTTCGCTGGTAGAAGAGAAAGGGAACATTACCGAGGCGAGAGCGATAACGCTACTGGCACAAAACGCAAAACAAAGCCTGCGAAACCTTTCAACAATATCTGGTCTCAGGGCTGCCAGTGATTTCCCAATCATCGAACTGGTGAGGAAGCTGCGTACCACCCGAAAAGGCAAAATCAACGAAAAATCCGCAGACTAGGCAGACTCCCGGCGAATAACAACATCGTGGCCGGTTTCCTGGCGAATGAGCTCATTTTCCGCTTCAATTTTGATCGACTGCTCCGCATTCAAATTGCCACCTACCCAACTGTCCATCACGCGTGCTGCCACCAGGTCTCCCGTAACATTCAGGGCGGTACGGCTCATATCCAGGATTCGATCAACGCCCATGATCAGCGCAATACCTGACGCGGGAATACCGACACTGCTCAGCACCATGGCAAGAATGACAATGCCCACACCCGGTGTCGCAGGAGAACCGATAGAAGCGCCCACGGCAGTGACCACGATCAGCGCCATCCCGGATAACGAAATATCAATGCCATAGACCTGTGCCAGGAACAGCGCGGCAATACCCTGGTAGAGCGCCGTACCATTCATATTGATGGTGGCCCCCATGGGAATAACGAATTGTGACACTGAAGGTCGCACGCCCAGTTGCTCCTCGGCTACTTTAATAGACAGTGGCATCACTGCCGCAGAGCTCGAGGTCGAGAACGCCAGAAGTATGACTTCCCTGACGGATACAAAAAAGCCGAGCACCGACTGGCTTGTGGCGACAACCAGGATGATCATGTACATCACAAACAAAAGCAGCAGGCCAAGCAAAACCGTACCGACATAAACCGCCATGCCGAGCAGGGCATCAAAACCCAGCTTTGCTGTCAGCTGCACCAGTAAGCCGAATACCGCAAACGGCGCCAGCAACATGGCCCAGCGAACCACCGTCATACACACTTCCTGCAATGACCCCATCAACTCAAGCAATGGTCGCGACTGGGTCGGTGACATCATGACCAGCGCAACACCAAACACCACGGCAAAGATCACCACCTGCAGGGTGTTACTTTCTGCCATCGAAGTAAGGGGGTTCGTCGGGATCAAGCCTACAACCGCCGAAGGCAGGTCTGCGAAGTTGATCCCCTTAACATCCGGTGCAGCAGCAGACGCAGAATCAGTCAGGGACACCCGTAGCGAATCTCCGTCAACATAGGTCCCCGGTTGAATAACGCTCGCCAGGACCAGACCCAGGATAATGGCGACTGCTGTCGTTATCACGAAATAGGCAACAACCCTTAGTCCCATCTTTCGCAGTTGATCAACATCTTCCGTTGCTGCAAGGCCCCTGATGATGGATGCGAATATCAACGGGATGACGATCATCTGGATCAGGGCGAGAAACAGCTGCCCGGGTAGGGCAAGCCAGCTGGTGACCAGGCCGGCAAGCCTGGGGGATACCCAACCTGTTTCAGGACCCAATAGAATCCCGACAACCAGGCCCAGCACCATGGCCAGTGTGACCTGCAGCCACAGTCGACCACGCACCAGGACCTGGAGCTCAGAGCTCAGGTGTTTCAGGGACCGCGGATAAAGTTGCGTCAGGTTCAATCGTCGTTCTTCGATGTCGCGGGCAGACGATCCAACGGAAAGAACACATCATCGGTTAGATCCATATAGAGTTCCATGCCCGTCATGACCGTGCCGTAAATGCCGGGCGACCCGGAGGACGCATTACACCAGCTGAGGTTTGAAAAGCTGGTTTCGGCGCCGAGCCGTGTTGTTGTGTTTTTGGGTGTCATGGCGCTGCCGTAAGCGTTGCCGAATGGCGCATGACAAAAGTCTTCACTGGTAACAGGAGAGCCCACGACTTTCACTGCGATGTGATCCCGCAGGTCAGGAATGTGGTGTTTAACTACCAGATCGATCAGCCGATCTGCCAGCTGCATCTTCAGTGCATGGTACTCCGCATAACTCTGGTCCGCGGCTTCCCTGAACGGCTGGTAAGGAAGGTAGGTGGCGATCTCCAGGGTGTGACAGCCTTCCGGCGCCATGCCACTGGCGGCGCTGTGCAGGGTCGGTGTGGAGAGGAAGAACCAGCCGCGCTCAAGATCAAGACGGTCACAGGCCCGCCACATCTCATTCATATCCCAGTCCAGGCAGTGCCAGGTATTGTAATTTCCGATGTCGTAGTTTCCAGGGGTGAAGCCTGGTTTGAGTCCAAGGTAAACCACGATGCCATTGTCGGAATATTCATACTGTAGGAGCTTCTGCTCTGATGGCTTGAACTTATCCCAGCCGATCATGTGCGCCGCAGCCTGGGGATCCATATTGCAGATATAGTGGTCAGCGCTGAAAGTCTTGCCGCTGATGGTAGTGACGCCGTTTATGGTTCTACCGCTCGAGCTAATCGCAGTAACCTTCTCTTCCAGGTAAAGATCGCCGCCACGCGATTGAATAAAAGCTACCAGTCGATCGATATACCCTTTAAAAAATTCACTGGGCGCGTAGGCACCAGAACCATAACCACCCAGAAGCCCGATGTAAAAAAGGCATGACAATCTCTCTCGTGGGAGCAACAAATCTCCCGCCTGTGCTGTCAGCACTGTCCGGGCTTCAACGGAGACATCGCAGTGATCAAACAAATCCTGCACCGTTGCGTGCCGGAACCGCATCAGGTTCGGGTAGAACAACCAGCCTTTAAGTGCAACGTCCCACCAGCGAATCTTCCTTGGCAGACGCGCCATCTCTTCACGAAGCGACTTCACGAGATCGAAAAACCGGTCGAGCCCGGTGGATTCCGGATAAGCTGACGCTATGTTTTCCTGCAGCGCATCCCAGCCATAGGGGATGGTGACCCGTTTCCCATCCGGCATGATCATGTGGTCATAACCGTCCGGGTCGAACAGCTCAAAAGTAATCTCTTCGTCAAGCCCGATGTGTTTCAGGAACTCGTAAATGCGGCCACCTTCGCCACAACCCCAGATATAGTGAACCTGGGCATAGAAGTGGTACCCACCCATCTTGAAGGTATGTGCATAGCCACCGGGCAGATCGTGAGCTTCAAGCATGCAAATACGGTAGCCTTTGCTCGCAAGCAGAGACGCGCAGGTCAATGCGGCATTACCCGAGCCTATAAAAATGCGGCATTACCCGAGCCTATAAAGAGGTAGTCATAGTGAGTGCCATCCGAACGCCTGGCATTGTACAGGTCATTTTGTGCCTGCAACTGTTCGGTGTCAGGGAACCTGTGCTGTGCTTTTTCACCGACGCTCTCTCAAGGTGAACTCAAGAACATCCTAACGCGGGGAAATCGCTTCATTCATTGATCGGGGTCAACGAGCCGTCGGTAGTTATCCAGTTTATCCTTGAGACGCTGGGAGTATGTGACCACATTTGTCAATGCACCAACATCTTTCCTGTCAGAGTTCGCCAACAGCCGGAGTAGCTTCACGTGAGTCTCGTTCAACCGACGCTGCACCTCAGCGGAAGCGCCTTTTACATCTACAGAGCGACCCCCCTGCAGGTACAACGAAAGATCTTCAAAGTAACCAAGCGTTGATCCCGACAACTCACGACAGAGAATCAAAACGTCACCCTCCAGTTCCAGATAGTGCGCATCAATCACCCGTTTCGTTTCAAAAATGTCAGATATGGAATCATGAATCTGGAAAAGATAGTCATAGACCTGAACCAACTTCATCAGCGAACGGGACTGTTCCTGGTCAGTCGCGATTGATGCAAGTTTTACGAAATAGTTCATATACTCCCGTTTTACAAAAGCGAAGTAGTCAAGGCGTTTGCTTGCGGTCTCCACAATGTTGCCGTAGTTGGTTTCAATACTCAGCGTAACGAGACTGTAATTCTCCTGCAGGAACGCATACAGGTTGCCGGCGCCAAGGCTGAGATGCTCCCTGATCTGTTCAAAATCTTCATTCGCCGGATCAGAGGGCAAATCGATCCTCCTGAAATCCATTTCACCCTCGCCGAACATCCTGTCAATGAAGCGCGAGAAGGGATCAATCAACAGGAGAAATACAAAGCTGGCAACCAGATTGAAAACAAGGTGAATATTGGCAAGCGCCAGTGCCGGTTCTATCTCGATTTCCCCCAGTCGGTGTCCCATGGTCAGAAGCAGAGGCAGGAAAAGCAATACGCCGCCAACGTTGAACAGGAAGTGGCAGAATGCTGTCTTCTTCGCCGCGAGATCCATGTTTAACGCAGCAACAAATGCGGTGACAGTAGTGCCGATATTGGCACCCATAATTATCGGCACGGCATTTTCCAGGCCTAGAATTCCCTGTTGCGTAAAGATGATTGCCAGACCAGTTGTCACGGAGCTGGACTGGATAAGTGCCGTAACAGCAGCGCCAATCGCCAACCCAACGACAGGAACACTGGTTGCCTGACCGAGCAGTCTTCGAAAACGCTCACCCGATACCTGCTCAATTTCTCTGGAAAAGTGTTCGAGTCCAAAAACAAACAGAATGATGGCCGTAACCCCTGCCATCAGGATATGAACGGTTTCCATTTAACTTACCGACAAGGTGATACCCAACGCTGAAATCTGGTGGTTTTCACGTTCCAGGTTCGCTGCGAACACGGGTCTCTCTTCAAGCCAGCCTTCACCAAAATCGAGCATAATCTGGTTCTTCTTAACCGTAGCGGTGATCTCCGGCAGGATGTCGTCCTGCCGCTTGAAGTTAAGCAGCACACCGAGGCGCAGCAGGGAAATTAACCTGCTCACTTCAGGTGGTGCGTACATCAGGGATTCCCTGAATTCATCTTTCTGGATTCTTTTTCGCTGGAATCTTGCGAGCGTCGCCAGAAGTTTCTGCTCTTCGATATTAAAACCCGGGAGTTCAACGTTTCGAAGGATGTACTCGGAGTGCCTGTGCACATTACGTGAATGAATGTGCAGACCGACCTCGTGCAGCAAGGCAGCCCAGGTCAACAGGTTCTGGAGTTCAGGTGCGTCGATCTGCCACTTCTTTTTTACATCCTGGTAAAGCTTCAGCGTGGTTTCACGAACTCGTTGGGCCTGTTCTACATCAACCACGTAACGGGTCACGAGACTCTGGGCTGTTCTTTCCCGTATGTCTTTTTCTTCCATGCGCTCTTCCATTTCATAGAGCACACCCTCGCGCAGGGCACCCTGGGAATACTCCAGGGATTCAATATCAAGGCTTTCGAACAGCGCTGTCAGAATAGCAAGACCAGCAGGAAACACGTGCTGTCGCTCCGGTGTAATTCCGGGAAAACTGAGTTCGTCAACGTGACCGGCTTCGATACAGATCCTTGTCAGGCGCTTAAGATCATTGAGCATGACATGGTTTTCCCTGGTTTCAGTACCAAGCGCATGGGCAAAATCAACAATCGCCTTCACGGTTCCTGAAGATCCCACGCAGGATTCCCAACCCTCACGCAGATAGACCGAGCTGATAGTGTCGATTTCCTGGCGCGCCCTACTGATCGCCCTGGAAAAATCTTTCTCGCGGATACGTCCGCCCTTGAAGCAACGCTGACTCAGGGTCACACAGCCCAATGGCAGGGAACGCAGCAACACAGGTTCAAAACCTTCCCCAATCACCAGTTCAGTTGAGCCACCACCTATATCGATGGTCAGCCGGTTACCTTCATGGTAGTTGGTATGCGCGACCCCGGAATAAATGAGGCGCGCCTCCTCCAGACCCGAGATGATTTCGATCGGGTAAGGCAGGATCTTCCGCGCTGCCTTTACGAACTTGTTGGCGTTTTTGGCCTTCCTCAAGGTATAGGTTGCAACGATTCGCACCTGGTCGGGATGAAAGTCATTGAGGCTTTCTGCCATCAACCTGAGGTTATCAAGCCCCCTTTCGATCGCTTTGTCGGATAGCCTGTCGTCTTCATCGAGACCGTCTGCGAGCTGCACCCGAAACTTGAGGCGATGCAGGATCTGGACGTCCTGTGCAACGATCCTGGCAACCACCAGGTGAAAACTGTTGGATCCAAGATCCAGGGCGGCTACTTTCTTGACCGCTATCGCGGGATTGGGTTCAACGACAACATCCGTCGTCACATTCAGGCCTTTGCTGTCTCGTGTGTCACTTCTGCCGCATCGTGCAGGAACCAGCTCTGCACGAGCTGGTCATGAATTTCTGCCAGGTCTTCCTGGATCTCATCAATATACTGATGCAGTTTGCCCTCATTAAGCAGCACAATGACGTCGCTTCCTGCCACCATTCTCTGGGTATGTGCCAGCGATCTGAGTGGCTGGTCAGGGTTAGGCAGGGTTTCGAAACAGCTCTGCACCTCTTTCAAGCAGTGAACGACGGAACGCGGAAAGACTTCATCATTAATCATGAAATCACACACATCCTCGCCGTTGACCCGATCCTTCACATGCTGGCGATACATTTGATAAGCAGTCGAAGAACGAAGTACGTTGTTCCACAGGATGTTTTCGTATTCCTGAATCTCCGGATGATCGTCCTTAGTCAGGTTGAGCACACCAACATCAATGATACGGGTGGTCATGTCTGCTCGCTCCAGGTTCCGCCCGATTTTGATGAAGTTGTATGCCTCGTTGTTACTCATGGACCCGGCCAGGTAGCCGGTAATCTCATGACAGGCTCGAAGCACCTCCTTCAGGAACTGGTGGCGCCCATCTCGCTTGAGACCATCCGCCATATGACTGTCTACAAACAGCTTGAGCGCATTCACCTTTTCCCAGGTTTCATTAGGCATAACCTCACGCGTCGTACGGACGTTTTCTCTCGCCATTTCAACGCTGTTCTTGATTGAACCCGAGGGATCATCAAGCAGGAACTTGACGACATTGCGTTCATCTTCGACCTGGAATCTTGCAGAAAAAGCCGGCTGTGATCCTGTAATGTCTATGAGACTGCCCCAGATAAACTTCACCTTTGGCAGGTCCAGCATCAGGCTGGTGTTCACATTGAGCAGACGAGCTGTATTTTCTGTACGTTCAATGTAACGTCCAAACCAGTACATGCGCTCAGCAACACGAGAGAGCATCATGACCCCTTCTCCTCAATGATCCAGGTATCTTTGCTGCCTCCGCCCTGGGAGGAGTTGACGACGAGTGAACCCTTGACCAGGGCAACCCTGGTAAGCCCACCGGCGGTGACAAACGATCGATCGCTCTGCAGGATAAATGGCCGAAGGTCTACATGCCGCGGTTCAATGGAGTTATCACACAGCGTCGGCACCGTTGAAAGATTAATGATCGGCTGGGCGATATAGTTTCTCGGGTTCGCCTTAATTCTACGTTTCATCTCAGCTGTGGTACGCCTGTTTTCCCTGGGGCCAATGTACATGCCGTAACCACCGGACTCATTGGCCGGTTTCACTACCAGGTTTTCAAGGTTTTCCAGGACATGCTGTCTCTGGCTTTTGTCTTCGCACTTAAAGGAAGGAACATTTGGCAGTATCGGATCTTCACCCAGGTAATACCTGATCATGTCCGGTACGTAGGTGTAAACGACTTTATCGTCCGCGACGCCAGCGCCCGGGGCATTGGCAAGACCGACATTGCCTTTCTTCCAGGCACGCATCAGCCCGTTCACACCGAGCGCTGAATCCTTGTAGAACACCTCAGGGTCAAGGAACATGTCGTCGATACGCCTGTAGATGACGTCAACCCGGGAAAGCCCGGCCACGGTTTTCATGTAAACGCAATCGTCATCACCGACAACCAGGTCCGAGCCCTCAACCAGTTCTGCGCCCATGCGTTGCGCCAGGAAAGAGTGTTCAAAATAGGCCGAGTTAAAGATGCCCGGGGTCAGGACTACCACTTCCGGGAAATCGGCTGGATAGGGTGATATAGAGCTAAGCGTATCAAACAGCTGGGTGGGATAATTGTCCATCGGCTGGATGTTGTAACTCTCGAACAACTCGGGCAGCACGCGTTTTGAGATATTCCTGTTCTCGAGCATATAGGAAACACCTGAAGGCACCCGCAGGTTGTCTTCGAGCACATGCATGGTGCCATCCGAGTCGCGAATTAGATCAGACCCACAGATGTGCGCCCACACACCAAACTGCGGTGTAATCCCGACACACTCTTTTCGGAAGTTCGCGGATGACTTCAGCAGGTCGCCCGGTACCACCTTATCCTTGATAATCTTCTGATCGTTGTAGACGTCATTGATAAAGTGGTTCAGGGCAGTCAACCGCTGAACAAGCCCCTGCTGCACGCGATCCCACTCTTTTTTCATGATCGTGCGGGGGATGATGTCAAACGGCCATTCGCGATCAATATTCTCACCCTGGGAATACACCGTGAAGGTGATACCCATGGTTCGGATGGTCATTTCGGCATTTCGCTGCCGCTGGTTCAGGTTGCCTGTACTCATTTTTCGAAGGAAACCAGTCAGTTCGGAAAGCCCTTGCCTGGCGCGTCCTGTAGGCGTGAAAAGCTCATCAAAGGAGTTAGGGGTGTTCTTGTAGTCGAGTTTCATGCCCTGAAGTATAGCTGGAGAATCGCGCAGATAGCTGCCTCTTACTCAACCTTGACAGCTCCGGAGGAAGGAAAGAACATGCAGGTCTGAAATTTTGGCTTTCCTTTCATGACCTATTGCCTCGCCATCGCCGCCGAAACCGGTCTTGTCTTCATCTCTGATTCACGGACCAATGCCGGGGTCGACATGGTCAGCACCTACAGCAAAATGTACGCTTTCGGCATCCCTGGCGAGCGACAGTTCACAATCCTGACCTCCGGCAACCTCGCGACCTCTCAGTCCGTCATCAGCCGGATCAAGAGGGATATCAAGAAGACCTCGCATGATTGCATCCTGACGCGTGAACATATGACCGATGTTGCGGAGTACATCGGCGAAATCAGTCGCGAGGAACAGGAAAAAGCCTCAGCTCCGAACATCAATGTGCAATCCTTTTTTATCATCGGTGGGCAGATCCGCGACCAGCGACCAGCGATTTTCATGGTCTATCCGCAGGGTAATTACATCTCCACCTCTTCAGACACAACTTACCTGCAGATTGGTGAGAGCAAGTACGGAAAACCGATTCTCGATCGGATTCTGACACCTGACGTCAGCCTTGAAACCGCAGCCATGTGCGCACTGGTTTCCATGGATTCCACCATGCGCAGTAATCTGTCCGTGGGACCACCGATAGAACTCTCCGTCTATGATGCCGGTGCCCTGCAACCGGGTCGCTACTATCGATTCGATGAAGACAGTGAACACCTTCGCCAGTTGAAGAAAAGCTGGGACAAGCTGCTGAAGGATGCTTTCAAGAAATTGCCGCCGGTAGCCTGGAGTTCAACCTGGGATCGCACGGAAGAGTCCGGTTAGAACTCCAACGTTTTTAACAGGAGCTGTGCCGCATGGCGATTCATGTCGCGATCAACCACAAGACTGACTATCTTTTTGACCGGCCAGTATCCCTTGCCCCTCATGTAGTTCGCCTCAGACCTGCGCCACACAGCAGGACAAATATCAGCTCCTACTCACTGAAGGTTGAGCCGGAAGGGCATTTCGTCAACTGGCAACAGGACCCGTTCGGCAACTACCTTGCCCGTTTCGTCTTCCCGGAAAAAGCCACGCGACTGTCTATTCATGTGGAAGTGATCGCTGAAATGGTGGTGATCAACCCTTTCGATTTTTTTCTTGAGGAAGAGGCAGAACAGTATCCTTTCCGCTACGACAAGCTATTGAAGCAGGACCTCGCGCCCTACCTGAAAATCAGCGAGCGCGGAGAAAAACTGACCCGCTGGCTCAAAGAGGTAAACCGCCGCAGGAAACAGCCGATTGTCAGTTTCCTTGTCGCCCTGAACCAGAGACTGCAACAGGAAATCCAGTACGAAATCAGGATGGAACCGGGTGTGCAGACCTGCGAGGAGACACTGACCCGCCTTAGCGGATCCTGCCGTGACAGCGCCTGGCTTCTCGTACAGATTTTGAGGCACCTGGGCCTGGCAGCCCGCTTTGTCTCTGGTTACCTGGTCCAGCTGAAGGCTGACGAAACGTCCCTGGATGGACCTTCCGGTCCGGAGGCGGATTTCACAGACCTGCATGCCTGGACAGAAGTGTTCCTGCCCGGTGCCGGTTGGGTCGGGCTGGACCCAACATCAGGCCTGTTCGCCGGTGAGGGCCACATTCCGCTAGCGTGTACTCCCGACCCTGCCACGGCTGCGGCGATCAGCGGAGCGACAGATCCCTGCGAGACAACCTTCTCATTCTCCAACACTGTGCAACGCATTCATGAGGACCCCCGCGTAACCAAACCTTACGGGGAGTCCCAATGGCAGGCAATTGATACGCTGGGCAGGAAGGTTGATGCTGATCTGAAAAAATCAAAGGTCAAACTGACCATGGGCGGCGAACCGACCTTTGTCTCCATCGACGACATGGAAGGCCAGGAGTGGAACAACGCGGCGCTTGGCGATAAAAAACGCGAGCTGGCAGGCGACCTGCTGCAGAGGCTTCGGGCGAAGTTTGGACCCGGTGGCATGCTGCATTTTGGCCAGGGCAAATGGTACCCGGGTGAACCCCTGCCGCGCTGGGCCCTGACCCTGTTCTGGCGACTCGATGGCAAAGCCGTCTGGAACCAGGACAAGTGGCTGGCCGATGAACAGCATGACTATGGCCATACGGCAAAAGATGCCCGGCGCCTGATGAAGCAGATCGTGCAAAGCCTGGAGCTGCCGGAAAAAAGAATCGTCACGGCTTTTGAAAACACTGCCTATTACCTGTGGAAAGAAAGCACACTGCCGAAGAACGTAACCCCTGAAAACAACAAACTTCGTGAACCGCTGGAACGAAAACGAATAGCCAAACTGTTTTCTCAGGGTCTGGACGAACCCACTGGCTACGCATTGCCAATCAAGCATGTTGCCATTGGCAATACCGAATACTGGCAGACCGGGCCCTGGCCTTTCAGGGTCGGTAAACTTCTGCTGATACCCGGCGATTCACCGATGGGTTACCGAATTCCACTGGATTCGCTTCCCTGGCAACTACCCCCTGAAGTAGATCCGGAACCTGACCCATTCGAAGACCTTGGGCCAATCGGCAACACACGTGCCCGGGCATCGAGAAAAGTTGCGAAGGACCTTCCTAAGGAAATCATACACACGGCGATGTGTGTCGAAGCACGGGAAGGAAGGCTCTACGTCTTCATGCCACCCGTCTCTCGTATCGAGTACTACCTTGAACTGCTGCACGTGATTGAAGCCGCTGCAGCCAGGACAAAACTGCCCATCGTGCTCGAAGGTTACGAGCCACCCAGGGACTCGCGCCTGGAGTTAATGAAGATCACACCGGACCCGGGCGTGATAGAAGTAAACATCCACCCGGCAGCATCCTGGAAAGAACTGGTCAGCAATACCAACACCCTGTACCAGGAAGCCAGGCAGACGCGCCTCGGTACCGAAAAATTTATGCTGGATGGTCGTCACTCCGGGACAGGCGGCGGCAACCATGTCACGCTCGGCGGTGCCACACCTGACGAAAGCCCGTTCCTGAGACGACCCCACGTGCTGCGCAGTCTGCTGACCTTCTGGCAACACCATCCGTCACTATCCTATCTTTTCTCGGGCCTCTTTATCGGACCCACCAGCCAGGCACCACGTGTCGATGAGGCCAGGGACGACAACCTCTATGAGCTGGAAATTGCCTTTGACCAGTTACCCGAGGGAGATACAAAACAGCCATGGCTGATTGACCGGATCCTGCGAAACTTCCTGACTGACCTCACTGGAAACACCCATCGGGCGGAATTCTGTATCGACAAAATGTACTCCCCGGATTCCGCCTCGGGGCGACTCGGCCTGCTGGAGTTCCGTAACTTCGAGATGCCCCCGCATCCACAGATGAGCCTTGTCCAGATGCTGTTGATCCGCGCCTTGTTTACACGGTTCTGGAACAAGCCTTATCACCACCGGCTGATCCGGTGGGGCACGGAACTGCATGACCGCTTCATGCTGGGACACTATATCTGGGAAGACATGCGCGACGTGATTGAGTTCCTGCGTTTGGAGGGCTACAAGTTTGAACTGGAGTGGTTCGAAGCCTTCAGGGAGTTTCGCTTCCCGCGTATCGGCACCATCAACCTGCAGGGAATCCAGGTCGACCTGCACGGTGCGCTGGAACCCTGGCACGTATTGGGTGAAGAATCATCAGGGCAGGGCACGTCCAGGTACGTGGATTCTTCAGTGGAAAGGTTGCAGGTCAGCGTGCACGGCATGTCTGCTGATCGATACCTGGTAACCTGCAACGGCCGACGGATTCCCATCCGGGAAACCGGTGTCAGCGGTCACTACGTTGGCGGTGTTCGTTACAAGGCATGGGAACCCTTCTCTGCCCTGCACCCAACCATCAAGACTCATACGCCCCTGGTATTTGACGTGGTAGACATCGCAAACAGAAAATCAATTGGCGGTTGCACATACCATGTATCACACCCGGGTGGTCGCAATTACGATACATTCCCGGTTAACGCCAATGAAGCGGAAGCCAGGAGACATGCCCGCTTCCTGCCACATGGACACCGGCAGGGTGTGTTCGATATCCCGCCGGAGGAAGTCAGGCCTGAACAACCCTACTCTCTGGACCTGAGGTTCGCGCCACCGGTGGTTGGCAGTTAACACTCCTGTTCAGGCATGTTAAGTGCACAGCCCATCGAGTTGACTCAAATCAACGCGGATCGTTCATGTTCGATTGATACTGTTACCAGATTCGAAAGAGATGTAACCATGCTGGAAAAACACGACCTGATCCACGAACTGCCTGAGTACCGGGACAAGATTCACGACATGAAGATGTCGAACGCACACTTTGCTAAGCTGTTTGCCGAGTACCATGACGTTGACCACGAGGTGCACCGTATCGAAACCGGTGCAGAGAACACCTCGGACGACTACCTGGAAGAAAGGAAAAAGGTAAGGCTGCACCTGAAAGATGAACAGTTTAAAATGCTGCAGGCCTAGGCACTCAACCCGGCGAGCGCCCTGTCCAGGGCGTTCACCATGAGGTCTACCTCCGCATCCCCGATAATGAACGGTGCACCGATACATATAATGTCACGGGCGACACCCGTTCCACCGGGGTAAAAGAACACACCTTCACCCATCGCATTGCCAACAACCCTGTCGGTAACACGCTCGGACTCATCAAACTTCTCAAGGGTTTCGCGGTCTTTCACGATTTCGATACCGAGCAGCAGGCCTTCTCCCCTGATTTCCGCAATGTGAGGATGCTGACCCAGTCGATCGATCAGCGCTTCCTTGAGTGTTGCGCCCATGGTTTTTACCCGTGGCAACAGTTCTTCCTCCCGGAGTATCTGCAGGACTTTGGTTGAGGCTGCGCAGGAAAGCGGCAGCGCTCCAAACGTATGGAACATGATGTTGAAACCGGCGTCGCCAATGGCGTCAGCAATTTCCCTGCGACCATAGGTACCGGAGATGGCTGCATAGCCTCCGGCCATGCCCTTCCCAGCCACCAGCAAATCGGGTTCCAGGCCATAGAGCCCCGAGCCGAATTTTTCACCGGTACGACCGAACCCCGTCATGACCTCATCCATGATCAGCAGGATGTCGTGACGACGCAGGATGTCCTGTGCTTTTGGCCAGTAACCTTCGGGCGGTGTGATAGCCCCGGCTGATGAGCCATTCAGTGGCTCGGCGATCAGCGCCGCAATGTTTTCGGCACCAATCGTCTCGATAGTGTCTTCAAGGTTTTTAAGATAGTAGTCAGCCGCATTCGGGTGATGCGGACCAAGCGGACAACGCAATGGGTAAGGTGTTTCTATGCGCGGCACTTCGGTGATCAACCCTTCAAGGCCCCTTTTCCGCGACTGGTGCCCGGAAACGCCCGCCATCTGGATAGTGGTACCGTGATAAGAGAGACTACGTGCCAGCACGATCTGTTTGTCCGGGCGCCCCATGGCAACCTGGTATTGTGTTGCAATCTTGATCGCAGATTCATTGGACTCTGAACCACCGGATGCCAGGTGCACACAGGGCAGGTGCTCCGGTAGCCAGTGAGTCGTCAGTTCTTCCAGCAGTGCCTCACGTTCGGCTGTGAGCCAGGGCGGTACGGCATAAGTACAGTTCTGCGCCGCTGCAGCAATGGCCTCGGCCACATCTTTCCTGCCATGGCCTATGTTCGTAACAATTGCACCACCGGCGGCATCCAGCACTCTCTGGCCATCCGCCATGATCAGGTAAGCACCTTCGGCACCTTTTATGCGGGTTGGATTGGCATTCGGTATGAACGGCCAGAGAATTTCAGAGGACATGACGGCTCCTGCAAAAAGAGCCTGAGTTTACCTCATATCAGGATCTACGCAGCCTCTTCCGCATTGCGCTTCAGGTCTTCAGCCAGTGTCCTGGAAGCAAGCAGGAAATGTGCGCCCGCCCAGAAGTAGGCAACTGTCGCAATCAGGATGGCGTAACGCAGGGAGTTTTCAGCGAAAGTGCCGCTTAACAGATCACTCAACACACCTACGAGGAAAGGACCAAAACCCAGCCCAATGATGTTCAGCACAAAAAGCAGTATCGCCGATGCCAGTGCCCGCATTCGGGCTGGTGCCAGATTCTGGATAGTGCCGAATGCCGGCCCGAGCCACAGGGAGTTCAGAAGACTGGGAGCCACCATAATGGCTATCGCCACGTAGGGGTTGTTCATTAACATCGCCGCCACGTAGAAAGGAAACGCCAGAAGTACACCTGCTGCAGGCAACCAGGCATACATTCGAACATCCCGACGGGCAAAACGATCCGCCAGGTTACCGCCGAGTACCGTGCCGATGGCGCTGGCAACGCCAAGCACCAGGCCAAAATAGGTCGCTGTTTCTGCAATACCCATATCGTGTATGCGAATAAAGTAAGCGGGTAACCACTGGCCCAGGCCGTAGCCGACAAAAGAAGTCAGTGCACCTCCCATCGCGATGTGAACCATCGTCCTGTTGCGAAGCAGCGTAACCATGGTTTCGACCAGTGGTGGTTGTTCACCACCCGCCATGTGCGAGGTATCGCTCATACCCCGGATGGGTTCCAGCAGGGTCAGCTTGACGATGATCGCCAACAGGATCCCTGGCAGCCCAACGATAAAGAACGCGGCCCGCCAGCCCCAGAATTCCGCAATCCATCCCCCGGCCAGCAAACCGAGGATACTGCCAATCGGGATACCCAGCGCGTAAATCGACAAAGCGGAGGCGCGCTGCTCCGGCGGGTAGTAATCAGCGATCAGTGAATGTGCAGGCGGTGAACAGCCTGCCTCACCAACGCCGACGCCGATTCGCGCTGCCAACATCTGGTAAAAATTCTGTGCCACGCCGCACAACGCCGTCATGCCGCTCCAGATGACCAGGGCAACCGAGATTATCGACACCCGGTTGGCACGGTCAGCCAAACGCGCAATTGGGATACCAAGAACCGTATAAAAAACGGCAAATGCCAGACCTGTCATCAAACCTATCTGGGTATCGTTCAGCCCTAGATCGTTTTTAATGGGTTCCGCAAGAATGGTGACAATCTGCCGATCCAGGAAATTGAATATGTACACCACTACAAGCATGGCGAGGACGTAACTGCAGTACCTGGGTGAGCGCAGCCTTGGATCGGCTTGGTCAAGAGTCGTGGGCTGGTTGTCACTCATGCGGAAAACTGCGGAGGATAAAAAGCAGAGACGATAGTTGATTCAGGTGCCAGGTCTACTCGAAAAATAGAGGCCGAAAGATCGAAAATACCGAACTATCAAAGAGCCCGGGAAATCAGTCGTCGCCACGCTGGAAACTGGCAAGGTAGTCATCCATTTCCTGATCGTTGGCAAACACTGTCATATCCGGCAGCGCCTTAACAATCTCGAATACTTTCTTGACGCCGGGGCTCATGTTGCTGACTGCCACTCGCCCGCCTCGAGATTTCTGGGCTTTCAACACCGTGAAAATGACGCGCAAGCCCGTGGAACTGATGAAGCCCAGCGACTTCATATCAAAAACCACCGCGCTCACAGAGTCATCAATGTTTCCTAACGCTGCCGACAGCTGCGGCGCTGTTTCACTATCCAGTGAACCGTTTAGCGCAACGCGCAGTGCGCCCTGCTTGCTGTCATCGAGAGAAATATCCAGTGCCATTTTCTGTCTCCCTGAAGGCTTAACCTTCGATGTTAGTCAATTCGCAGTGTCAACACGAGCACATTTAGGTCGTCCGTGCGCTCATACTCCTGGGTCTCGGTCATGGATTGCACCATCATCAGACCCAGCCCCCCGATATCCCTATCCTCAACTGGTGTGTCAAGGTCAGGCAAATCGGCAGCCAGTGGATTAAATGGGTTGCCGTCATCGCTGTAAATCAAGGTGAGCTGCTTTTCACTCCCCAGGTCCAGGGTCAGGCGTAGCTCTTCCGCTTCGCCATACTTAATGGTGTTGCTGATCAATTCATCTGCAATGATCAACAATGACTGTGTCAATTCAGATGCGATCTGATGAGTTTCCGCAAACCCTGTGAGGAACTTCGAAGCGTTCTGTAAAGGTTGACCAGCCACAGGCAAAAGAATCTGATCCATCGTCACTCAGGTCGATCCAGTACCAGCAGGGTGATATCATCAGACTGTTCTGCACCACCAACGAAACCGGAAACCGCTTCCAGGATATGCCAACCTGCTTCTGCTGCTGAACCTTTTGTGCCCAGTTCCTGCATCAGTTCCACCAGGCGTTCTTCAGTAAACTCCGCCCTTGATTCATTAAAGGCTTCAGTAATACCGTCCGAGTAGACAACCAATCGCTCACCTCGCTCAATGCGGGACTGCACTTCAACATATTCTGTCTCCGGGAAGATGCCAAGCGGTGGTCCACTTTCCATCTCCAGCAGCAAGGAACCATCTTTAGTGACATGAACGGGTGGATTGTGACCCGCGCAGGCAAAGTGCATATCACCCGTGTGAGGATTGATGACCGCGCAGAAGAGAGTGATAAACATGCAAGCATCGTTGTCTTCAACGAGTTCGTTATTCAGTTCCTCAAGCAATTCACCCAGGTTCGTACACTTAGGTACCAACATCTTCGCCAGCGTCATCGTGCGTGACATGAACAGTGCGGCCGGAATCCCCTTATCGGAAACATCACCTACCGCGATGAAATAGCGGTCATTATCAAGTTCCGTGACTTCATAGAGGTCTCCACCAACGGCTTTCGCCGGTTTCAGGCGAGCAAAAAGCTCTTCCCCTGAGAGTCTGGTTACAAGCTCACCCGCCCCTGGCAGCAGGCTCATCTGAATCTGGCGAGCGATGTTGAGTTCACTTTCCAGTTTCTCCCGGGCCGCCTTGGCTGTAGCAAGATCATCGATATGTTGTTTCAGTGACCCACGCATCGTACGCAGCGCCAGGTTCAGGTCACCAACCTCATCAGCAGATTTAATCTCGGGCAACCAGAAATCAAAGTTACCCTGACCGACTTCAGTGATCGCCTTATGAAGATCACGCAGCGGACCGGCGATCCTGCCGGCAAGCCACCAGGTAATTGGAATGAGCAGTGTCAGCAGCACAAACGAGATGAGCAATGACCTATTCCGCGTATCCCCAAGATCACCAAGAAGCTCGTTGCCGGGTACAGCCATATAGAGGCTGGGAGCAATACCATCTTCAAGTTCCAGCCGCGTCCTGTATGTTCGCCAGCCGTTCAGTTGTGTACCTGACACGATATTGCTCAGCACAGGATCCTCGAATTCAGCAATACTCCTGCGGCGAAGCTCACCCTCCCCGGTCTCCATGAGCACCGGCAGATTTCCGCTCCACGCCAGCACACCGAGGTCAGTGGTCAGCAGGGATCTGGCGGACGGAGTGATCCTCGAATCAGCCAGGGTTTTGGAAATTGAACTCAGTTCTATATCTATCGCAACCACCGACTGGCGATCCTGGGAAGCATGAGCCGACGTGATACCAATTTCACCCATGAAGAAGAATATGTAGGGCGCCGTGATAATCGTGGTCCTGGAATTCATCGCCTGCTGATACCAGGGTCTGCTCCTGGGGTCATAGGTAGAGTCAATCAACTGCTCCTGACGCAGGAGGTTCAGCAGTTCATCGTAATACCAGCGATCATTTCGGCCGTCGCTGCCACTGATGTGATCCACCACGTAGCGGGTTGCTGGCGGCGAGTTGAATTTTTCCGCGAGCCGGGATGAGGTCATCTTGCGCACGATAAAAAAGTCGCCCTGGTCAGTGCCGACCTGGATCGCTGTTGCGCTTGCCAGGGCATCAAGTGTATCCGCGAGCAAAGGCAGTGAACCCAGCCGGGTATCACGACTGTCCGCTGCCATCAGCTGACTCTGCGAAAGCAGCGCGGTCGCTCGCTGGATCGGCCGATATACAGACGTGATGTCACTGGCGACACGACTCGAATTTGCTGCGAACAGTTCCTTCGCGGCAAGATCCAGCATTCGTTCGGTCGTATAAAAACTGAAACCCGCAAGACCCAGCCAGAGGACAACGGCGATCATGCCGGTTCCTACCGCGATTTTGGTTCTGAGAGAAAACCCGCGTCTCATTGACGCCTGTACATTCGTTGAGTCCCGCACGGACCAGCCCTTCTAATGACCGACCTATTCTCTCACATCAGTGGTCTGCAGTTCTGTGCCTGGAAACAACTTCGGGCAAGACCGAACCAAAGGTGCTTGAAGGAGGTTTTGTACCCAACAGGGCAGCTAACGTTGGCGCAATATCATAGGGGGCAACCCTGCGATCGATACGCGCCGACTGAAGACCATACCCGGCAAAGATGACAGGTACATAGGTATCATAGCGCCAGGGCGAACCATGGGTTGTCGATACGGTGAGGCCATCAAAGTCGTTTATAAATACATTGGGCTGGAAAACGAGGTAAACATCACCGGAACGCTTGCTGTAATAGTTGTGCAAAACAGACCGGGTAATCCCGGTGTCGGCAACTGCACCGCTGCGCAGCGCATGGCTGGAGACGGCATGGGCGATTCCGGGGAATTTGAGCACCTCTGTTGCGATAACATTTTCAATCTCAGTCTGGTCCAGGTCATGCTTCTGAATCACTTCCTGATTGAGGTAGAGGTATGGCTGGAAGAACGCTTCGATCAAAGGTTCATTGATTCCGAACTTTTCCTTGAGTGTTGTGATCGCGCCCGAGGTATCCATCGAATCGACGTCAGAATAATGTGCATTCCCAATGCCTAACTCATTCAGGTAACCCGGCGCTTCAGGCTGGCCATGATCAGCGGAGAAAACAATCAGGGTATGTTCAAGACCAACATGTTTATCCACAAACGCAAAGAGTCCACCAAGCGTGTGATCCAGGTGAGCAAGGTTGTCTTCACTTCCCAGGCTGGACGCGCCGAAAATGTGGCCAACATAATCTGTTGAAGAGAAGCTGACAGACAGGTAATCCGGGACGTCATCCTCCCCGATGCCTTCATTTATGATCAGGGCTTTTGTAAACGCCAGGGTCAATTCATCTCCTGCCGGGCTCAGTGTCAGCTTGGTTGTATAGTAGCCATCATCCTGATTGCCGAAGGCATGCGGGAAGGTACGACCGAATCCCGCCACATCCGTTTCATAATCGTTATCATCTCGATCGCCAAACAGGTAACGCGATTTGTCGTGTGCAAGTTGCCAGGATTTCCCTGAGTAAGCCGCGGTGGGGTCAGCCTGGTTCCAGCGGGTGACCCATTCCGGGTAGCGGTCGTAATAGTAGTCACTGGTGACAAACTCCCCGGATTTTTTGGAAAACCAGAACGCCTTGCCGGCCTGGCCGGCCATAGCAATGGCACCCCGATCCTTGATCGATACACCAAATACCTTCGCGGCTCCACCGGTTGCAATCGCCAGTTCATCACCAAAAGTGCTGGCCAGGATGTTTCGCGGTGAGCGACCATCAGAGCGTGCGGTTCTCTGGGTGGGGTCAATCTCGGTGTCCTGGTCAACATCGGCACCAGCGGTCAGAAGTCGATACTCAGGGTCTTCCACATTGTAGACAAGTCGGTCCTGTTCCCGATCAAACCAGACATTGCCCACCATGCCATGGGCAGCAGGAATTGTTCCCGTGGATAAAGACGTGTGACCCACTATGGTTTCCGTGTTCGCGTGCTGATAATGAGCGTTAGTGTAGTGGACGCCCTTATCGAGGAGATAACGCAAACCGCCATCCCCAATCACACGACTGTAGCGTTGCGGAAGGTCCCCGCGCAGCGCATCAACCGTAATCTGCAATACCAGCTTTGGTCTCATCTGTTCGGCGTTCGCCGCGGGCAGCATTAAGAGCAGGCCCGGAATCACCATCATTGACACAAGTTTCGCATTTAGCATCGACGTTTCTTAACCTGTAACCCGAGTCGTCATCATCGGTTATTGCTCATGACGATACAATCTGCTCCCACAAACCCAAAAGATCTTCCAGACTGCTGTGCTATATTTTTCTTATCCAGGCACGGAGGTTACCCATGGCAGACATGTCCATAGCACATTTTGGCACCACGCTGATCGAGGCGCCCGCACCAGAGGGCGCGGACCAGGCCGGGATTCCAAAAACCGGTGACCTGGAGGCGACTGATAGATTCCTGACCCTGTTCGGTGCTGAGGTGTACATAACCAACATGTATCCCGGCATCGGAAGACAATACATCTATCGGCGTGGAGAGTTCTCAGACCCGGACTACTTCGAGAAAGACACCTTCACTTCCTATACTGCCGTACCCGTACCCCCAGCGGGCAAACCAAGGGTAGGAGATGCCATCTTCAGATTGCCCCATCGTGATCCTGCAGGCATAGCACAAGTGCTTTTGGACGAGAACCTGATCGAGCCCTTATCCTCATTCGATGACTTTGTTTCCGGCGCTGCGTCGACGCTGCTCTTTACCGGACCCGATCACCAGATGTATGAACTTATCCAATCCAGCGACAGACGCTCGGAGAATCACCGGGTTTACATCTGGACAGCGCAGGAAGATCTGGAACCGCATATCGAGGGATACCGTGAACACTTCCAGACGGAATCAAAAGGTACCGAGGATTTCTACGGTTCAGGTACCGCTCACCTGCTGGTTCGGGAAGACCCGGGAATTACGATCGCGCTGCTGACTGGTGACGTCGCCCCGAAACACAGTTTTGATATTTTCAGGGACGCCGGTTATTCACATTTCCGGCTGGGAGCACCTGACAAGAAACAGGTACTCGCCAACTCGATAGAAGCATTCCCGGATGGCGGCGGTGACGTTTCCTATGTTCACTTCCAGAACTCCTACCTTGAACTGGTTCAGATCGGTACAGCGATCCAGGAGTAAAAGCGCAGGAACGCCACCCGTCGCCCGGGTATCGTCGCCCTAGTTACCCGGACGTTCGAGCAACCCCTTGCCCTCAATCTGTTCAAGGATCTTCAGCGCCTTGAGCGAACGATAGTTGATACCGCCAGCATTCAGGGACCGGCCTTCCTGGAACGGGTAACCGTCCATCGATGCCAGGAACTTCTGGATCTCAACCTGTACGGGAACAAAGAGCCACATGTTATCTGCCATCCAGCGCAGGTACATGGCCGAGTGCTCCCAGGCATATTCGTATGGATCAGCCTTCAGGTTAATCACTACAGGCCAAGAGGGTTCAATCCGTGAGGCATTGGTGATGTTGCCTTCCAGCGTGGCGAAATGAATCTTCCAGTCATTCCAGCGCACAGCATTCAGCTCGCCGCCCTGGCCAAAGTAGAAGATCTGTTCTCTTGGTCCCTTGTCTACCTCACCCTTGAAGCGTGGCATGAAATCATAGCCGTCGAGGTGTACACGCCAATCTTTGCCATTGGCACGGTGCCCTTCCTTCAACTTGCCGACGATGTCTGATTCACCAACGGCGGAAAGCAATGTCGGCATCCAGTCCTCGTGGGAGATGATGTCATTGTTCTTGGTGCCTGGTTCTATCACGCCGGGCCAGCGAACCGCGAGCGGCACGCGGAAACCACCTTCCCAGGTCGTGCCTTTCTCACCCTTGAAGGGTGTGATACCACCATCCGGCCAGGATACAGTTTCTGCGCCATTGTCAGTGCTGTAAATCACAATGGTGTTGTCAGCAATACCCAGCTCATCCAACTTGTCCAGCAGCATGCCAACATGATCGTCATGTTCCGCCATGCCGTCTGGATACAGGCCAATGCCGGTTCTGCCTTCGGTTTCCTTTTTCAGTCTTGTCCGCACGTGCATTCGAGTGGTGCTCATCCAGACGAAGAAAGGCTTGTCTGCCTTGTGCGCACGATCGATAAAATCCAGGCCAGCGTTCAGGAACTCTTCGTCCGCCGTTTCCATACGCTTTTTCGTCATTGGTCCCGTGTCTTCGATATTGCCGTCAGCAGAGGACTTGATGACACCGCGCGGTCCGAAACGCTTTCGGAACTCGGGATCCTTGGGGTAGTAATAGGTCTCGGGCTCTTCCTCTGCATTCAGGTGATACAGGTTGCCAAAGAACTCATCGAAACCATGATTGGTCGGAAGATGCTTGTCCTGGTCTCCGAGGTGGTTCTTGCCGAATTGCCCGGTCATGTAACCGTGGTCCTTGACCAGGTCAGCGATGGTAGGCGCCCAGTCGGGAATACCATGGTCAGAACCTGGCATGCCAATGGTCAGCAGCCCTGTTCGGAACGGATGCTGGCCCAGGATGAAAGAGGCGCGACCCGCCGTGCAGCTCTGCTGCGCGTAGGCGTCCGTGAAGAGCGCACCTTCCGCAGCAATTCGGTCGATGTTGGGTGTCTGGAAACCCATGATGCCGTGGTTGTAGGCACTGATATTGTGCACACCCACGTCATCTCCCCAGATCACCAGGATGTTGGGTTTGTCAGCCGCTGAACTCATTGAGACGAAAAACAGCAGACACATGGCAATTGATAAACGCTGCATGAGGACTTCTTTTATTGGTTACGGCGCAAGGAAACCCAGCCGAAGGAGCAATGCCAGCACAATGAGTGACCAGCTGTCGTTTGTGTTAATTTCGTCAATCCGGGAAACAATGGAAGGGCGCAAGACGTGAAAGAGTTCTACTTCATCAGGCACGGCCAGACCGAATGGAATGCCATTCGACGCATGCAGGGCCAGTGGAACTCCAACCTGAACGAAACCGGCCGTCAGCAGGCGGATATCAGTGGCCGTTTTCTCGCAGGCCTGGATATCGAACACATGGTGGCCTCACCGCTGGACAGAACTCGCCAGACTGCGGAGATCATCAATCGACATCTGAATGTTAACGTTGAGTTCGACGATCGCATCAAGGAGTGGGACTGCGGCGACTGGAGCGGAGAGATGTGGGATGAGGTGTCGCACAAATGGCCAGAGGAATTCTCGGCCTGGCAGGCAGACCGTTTCCACTACCGCGGTCCAAACTGTGAGAATTATCCGGACATGATCGACAGGGCCAGGCCTTTCCTGGATGAGATCGTACAACTTGAACACCGGAAGATCGCCATTGTCTCTCACGGCATCATCGGGCGAATCATGGTGAGCATCCTGCTGGGTCACGATGAACAGGAAATGTTCAGCTTTTCCCAGTCCAACGACACCATCTTTCACCTGGTCCAGGCCGGTGAAGGATTCCACACGCAACACTTCGTGGCTGGCGAAGGACCCTTGCCTGGCTTGCCTGACAGCGCTTACTGACTATTCGACAGCACGATCGCCCTGCGGAGCCCACGCAGGCTGTTGGCCACGAATACGCCGTCTGCTCGTTCAAGGTCATCGAGCTTGAGGATCGCTTCCTTTGCTTCCCCTGAGTCCAGCATGGCCTGGCGAAGCGTCCCGGCCAGCAAACCGCTGAAAACTGGTGGCGTAAGCAGTTGGCCTTCTACCTCAAGGAACACGTTGGCGATGCTGGTTTCCGTCAGCTCGCCCTTCTCGTTGAACAGCAGCACATCGTCACAGTCCGTGACCGACGCCCTGGCCTCATCATAAACCGTGCGGTGGGTAGTCTTGTGAAACAGAAAGACATCCTGACTATCCACAGGGGCTGATGCGATGCGCAGCCTGACCACTTCACTGCTCTCAGGCAGCGGGGACTGTTCCAGAGTAAATGCACCATGCCTGTCGAGGAGTAACCTGACGCGACAGTCGTCGGCACACTGGAAGTCATCCAACGCACGACGAATTTCTGCTTGCGGACAACTGAAATCAAAATACTTTGCCGAGCCGGTGAGCCGACTCATGTGATAGTCCAGCCTCTGGAATCCACGAGCGACCTCAAAGCGCATGGTTTCGAACAGCTGGAAATCCGGTCGGCTCGCACCGAGCACCGACGCCTTCACCAGGGCTTCCTGCCATTCTTCTTCAGTATCCGAATCCCAGACAATACCGCCGCCGACACCATAAGTTGCCTCAGCGGTTTTTTTGTCCAACAGCAGTGTGCGAATCGCCACGGCGAACCTGCAGTCACCACCCGGCCGGATCATACCGACCGCGCCCGTGTAAACGCCGCGCGGTCCTGATTCCAGCTCGCTTATGATCTCCATGGTTCTCGCCCGCGGGGCACCGGTGACCGAAGCACATGGGAACAGGGCCGAAAAGATGTCTGACAGACTGGCACCAGTCTCGGCGGAGACCGAAGATACCTGTTGCCACACCGTGGGCAGCGCTCTGATCCTGAACATCTCATCGACATGAACACTTCCCGTATCTGCAACCCGCCCGAGGTCATTACGAATCATGTCTACGATCATCAGGTTCTCCGCGCGATCTTTTCCGGACCCGGCGAGCGATTCGTACTGCATCTGGTCTTCTTTAATAAACCGCCCCCTTGGTCGGGTGCCTTTCATCGGTTCCGTTCGCAGGCGATTACCGGTTCGCTCGAAGAAGAGTTCGGGGGATATGCTGAAAATGATGTGCCCAGAGGATTCAATCATCATGGCATAGGGTGTGGGCTGAACCTGCGCCAGCTGAGCCATCAGGGATTCAGCCTCGCCGTGCAACCGACCCCGCATCTGCTGGGTAAAGTTCACCTGGTAGGTATCCCCATCAGCCAGGAACCCGCGTATCCGGTTTAGTGACAATTCATAGTCACTCCGCGGAAGATCCGGCGCCAGCAATATCGTAACTTCTTCCTGGATATTGATTGTTGCCGGCCGGGGCGTGTCAAAAACACCAAAAGACAGCAGGGGCAGAGGCCCGACGGGATGGTGCGCCAGCGCAGCATCAAAAGCAGAAGCTGCCTCGTAGGTGACATACCCGGCCACATGAAAACCTTCCTGCGCAGCAGACTCAGCCCTGGCCAACACCTCTACGACTTTGTCAGGCGAGGTTGCAGTCAGTATCTCGCGCGGCTCCGTAAAAACCAGCCAGCCGCCGGTTTCGTCGGGTACTAAAACTCGGGTAACCATCGGCGAGGAAGCTACCAGTTCCCTTGCGAGATAGCGACTGGTTTAAACTGCTTCAATGGAAACCGAACACATCAGTCAGGAAGAACTCGCTCGCGCACTGCAGTGCGATGTGCGCTCCTTCACCGTGTACCCTATCCAGGCGTCACCCCGGGGATACATGGCTGACGTATATCGGCTCAAGGTCAACTGCGGAGAAGAAACACGATCCGTCATTATGAAAAAGGCGAGCCAGGATCCTGAACGTCGCTCGATGGCAGAACGTTTTGGTTCCTATATTAATGAACGGCGGTTTTATGGAGAGCTGGCACACGAACTGCCTTTTCGAACACCCGAGTGTTACCACAGTGCAACTGACCGGTTTCTTCTTCTGTTACAGGATCTCGGTGACGAGGGTACTGTCAGCACGAGCGAGGGAGCATCTGAGGGCAAGGCAGCAAGTGCCATAGCAACTCTCGCCCGGATTCACGCGCACTTTCAGCTGAATCCACCAGAGCAACTGCAGGGTATCGAAACCGGCTTAGTGTCTGCCGTGGAAGACATGCAGTCATTTGTGCTGGATAGCCTTCAGAACTTTTCGGGCAGGGAACAAGCCAGGACCCTGGCGCATTATTATGCTCGCAACAGCCTGGCGTACGTTTCCTTATTCACGGGGCAGGACCAGGTATTCACCCACATGGACTATCGCCTGGACAACCTGCGCTTCCTTGACGATGTGATTGTCCTCGACTGGGGTGAGTCCAATCATGCGCCGGCTGGGTTTGACCTGGCGAGTTTCATGGCGGGCAGCCTGGCGGCAGCTGACCGCCGGCAGTGGGAGTCTGGATTACTTGACCTCTATTGCGACACACTCCGGAACTCGGGCGTTGCCTGCCACAGGCAGGAAATACTCGATTCCTACCGCCTGGCGCTGCTTCCTTCTCTCTACCTGCCGGGACTTGTCTTCAAGCATGGTGACCCTGGAGAAGGTGAACTATTGCTGGATCGTCACCTGGCCGCCATTGGGGATCACTACACCTACCTTTCGGGTGCGCGCGAAAAAGTCTGAACCGCGCTTACGCCGGTATCTGGAAAGTCTGTGAAGAAACCATCAATGCCGAGTTTCAGGAAAAGCAGGAGTTCTTCCTCACCGGAATTGATCAGCGGTGGCAGCTGGTCATCACGGAAAGTCCAGGCATGAACGAACAGTCCAAGTGATTTGGCCTGCTGCACAAACCCCGAGGATTGCCCGGTTTTATCCATGAGCAGATACTTCATGGCGCCAACACCATCGGCAAATTCGGCAATTTCAGCGAGCGGTATGTTGGGCTCGGCCAGGTTATCGCGGCTCCTGGGCATCACCAGCATGACCAGGGGCAGGTCTGTCAGGTTATCCAGCCTCCTGAGGGCCTCTGCCTCGAAACACTGGATAAAGATATCTGACGTTATCCCGTGGACCTTGAGCTCAGCCAGCAGCAGGCTGGCCACATCATGACCTGCTGCCTGGAACAACCCCGGGGCCTTCAGCTCCGGATAAACGCCAATGATCCTGTCACCCCGGACCGCCTTAATCAGATCCAGCACTTCAGAAAAAGTTGGTATCCGGTAGCGGTCATCATGTTCTGTGCTTCGACCCTCGAAGGGTTGCCTGGCACGCAGCTGGCGAAGTTCGGCCAGCGTAAAGTCATGGACGAACCAGTCCTCCCGCCCTTCCAGGGTACGCTTTCGTTCCGGGTAAATTTCAGCGACATTGGTCGTTGTACTAAGATAAATGTCGTGCCTTGCGACCAGGATATTGTCGCGGGTGACCACAAGATCCGGCTCGATATAGTCCGCGCCCTGTTCGATGGCCATGCGGTAAGCCTCAAGGGTATGCTCCGGAAGGTAACCACTTGCACCCCGATGGGCGATCACCAGGGGTTCTGCCTGGGTGAGTGGTGAAAGCAGCATGACAACTATCAGGAAAACGATCCGCATCGGCTTCTTCATCTTCTAAAGGAGAAGAGCAGATGCTAGCGAGGGATTGTTAGGTTTCGGTAAAGCTCTTGGCCGGACCCGTGCGAAAGGATACATTCTGCCCATGAGATATCTAGCGTCGTTTTTCCTGTTCCTGGTTTCCATACATTCGTCGATTTCCGGAGCAGACGATTTCCTGCCTGCGCGGCCAATGCCCGCCGCAAGTCTTGATCCTGCAGCCAGTCTTACCCGTATCGCGATTGGTTCCTGTTTTACACCCTACGGGTCCGACGCGATCTTTGGTGAAATCGCCAGGCAGAATCCGGATGCTTTTCTCTTTATGGGAGACAATGTCTACGCACGGGACGAATCAGATGATCCGGAGCTGAAGAGCCTGCGTCATGCCTACGGCGCACTGGCTGCATCCCAGGATTTCGCTACTCTTCGAGCAGACACACCGCTCATTGTCGCCTGGGATGACCATGACTATGGCAAAAACGATACCGGCGCTGCGTTTGTGGTCCGGGAATATTCCGAACAATTGTTTGAACACGTCTGGGACCTGCCCTCGGATGATGAACGCCGGCAGCGTCCGGGTACCTATTACTCAACGATGGCAGGTCCCGAGGGACAACGGGTGCAGATCATTGTGCTGGACACCCGGTTCTTCAGCAGTCCTTACGAAAGAAACCCCGATCAGGCTGTAGGCCGCTACACCCGCACTCAGGATCCGAACCAGGACATGCTGGGTGCTGCCCAATGGCAGTGGCTGGAATCTGAACTCAACAAGCCCGCAGACCTGCGCATCCTGCTTTCCAGCATCCAGGTGATAGCAGAGGGGCACTACTGGGAGTCCTGGGCGATGATGCCAGTAGAACAAAAACGCCTGTATGAAGTGCTGTCCGGCACCGAAAATCTCATCATCGTATCCGGGGACAGGCACTCTGCTGCGATTTATTCACGCAGCGACGTCACACCCTATCCGCTCTATGAGATGACAAGTTCCTCACTCAACCTGCCTCTTACAGGATGGGTTGATGACCCGCAGGACGAGCCGGGTCCCCATCGCCTGACAAAACCTTACTACGAGGTTAACTATGGCATGATCCTGCTGGACTGGCCGAACCAAGAGGTGCGCCTTGAACTGCGCGACGAAACGAGTGCAGTCATCGCCGAACAGGTCATCAGCCTGGATGAACTCCGCCGGTAAAAAGCTACACTAGGTAGCGTGATCAAACTCTATCTTGGCAGCTTCGTATTACTGACCGTCGGCATCGTCATTGGCGTCTTCATTTCCAAATCCACGGAAGTGGCTTCGATTGCGGATTCCCGCGAACCGGGCGTTTCTGCTGACCAGGCAAGAACAGGTTCCCTGGCAACCCGGTCCGATGAACGTCTGCGCAACCTGGAGGTAGAACTCGCCAGTGTGAGTGCACGACTGAAACTAATTGAATCCCGCGAAAACCCGACATCACCCGGGACTGGACAGATTGAAGACGAAGATGCCACCACACCCGAAAGCAGTATCAGTTTCTTTGGTGGGAGCCGTGAACCAGTCGCGGTTGTTGAAGGGCTCGTTGCAGCAGGACTGGACAGTCACACCGCAGAGCAGATCGCCAGGCGCGTCAGTGAATCTGAACTGAAACGCCTGGAACTTCGGGACCGCGCCATCCGGGAGGGCTATATCGGGTCAGAGCAGTACCGGGAGGAAATGATCGCCCTGCGCGAAGAACAGGTACGAGTAAGGGATCAGATTGATGGTTCCACCTACGATCGCTACCTCTACTATTCAGGGCAGTCGAACCGCGTTGCGGTGTCATCGGTTATGCTGGGATCCGCAGCCGAAACCAGCGGCGTAAAGGCGGGCGACGTACTTCTCCGCTACGAAGAAAGCACGCTCTACAAGCCCGGTGATATTCGTGGTCTGACGTCCCAGGGTGAAAAAGATGAAGCGGTTAACCTGACCCTGTTGCGAGACGGTGAACAAATGACTGTATCCGTACCCCGGGGACCGTTGGGTGTCAGGTTGTCCGCGATCAGGATCAATCCCGACGACGACTAAAGAGCAGTCTCCTGCTGCCAGGCCTGCCTCAGCAGGCGGCGCCATTCATCCACCTGGAAATCCAGCGTGCCGTGCAGTTGCACTACCTTGCCGGCAATCTCGGTAACCGTCGGCTCTGTTTCACGATCAAAACTTTCGGTCAGCTCACGCAGCGCGTCTTCATTCATCTTGGACTCCTGGTAAGTCTTGTAGACACGCTCCAGTGAATACCAGGAACCACTGGTTGCACCACGAGTGGCATCAATCGTCTCAAGTCGCCGATTACCCATGATGAGTTCATAGCTGTAATGCTGCCACCAGGCATAGGTCTGCCCGACCTGACGCTGCAGACTTTCATAATGGGCATCGATGCTGTCCGCGAACAGGTACTCACTGTCACGGATTCTCTGGACACGAACAAATGCGGGATCAGTCAGGGCAGGCAGACCAACAAGCACCAGGCCTTCTTCAGTTTCTTTAAGGTAACGACCAAAAGCTTCTTCAGACAGAGACCGGCCGTACACCACCGTTGCAATATCCAGCAGCGTCTGCAACTCTGGCTCGCTGCGCAGTCTCAGTACCTCAACCAAATCGTTAGCGACCTGGTTGTAAAGCCCATGAAACGGATCCTTGTTGTAGTCCGGATCCTTTGAATAATCTTCACCTGTAGCGCCATCCTGGTAAATACGATCCAGCCAGATCCTGCCGGCTGCATCCTCCGCTTTAATGGAGAACTTCAGTACGACACCGTCCGATTCAATAAGGCGGCCAGTAATGTTCAATTCCGCCGAGAGGTCTTCGCGAGGCATCACCCTGACGGCGCCGAAATAGCCCGAGCGGTCCAGCGTCTTCTTAAGCTGGTAAGGTACATAACGTTTCTCCACGGAAAGCACCTGCTTCTGCGCTCCATACAGGGATGTGCCTTCCGCTTCATTAGCCTCAAACACCCGAATACCGATATTCAGGGCGTGGGATGGCGGTTCACTCGCTACCCTGAGAACAGTATCGACAGGGCGCGGCAGCTCAGGGCTTTTCGCTCGCTCCGGTGCGGAACTGCAGCTGACGAGAAGGCAGGCAAGTAAAACGGTAAGCGCTGTTTTCATTCATCTTGACCGCGCAGCGTGCAGGTGGTCTGGGTGGCTATCGTGTATTCACAGTCGTAAAGCCCTTCCCCGGGTTCATAAGGCATGTAGACCCTGTTCAGGGTGAAGGGATAGCGGATACCGTCCACAATTACTGTCGTCGCGATGTTCAGGCGACTGCGGTCTGCTGCAATACTGAGGCGATGCAACACGTTCAGGCCTTCAGGCAGCGCTACCTGGAATGTCAATTGGTCTTCCTGCCAGGCACATCCTTCGGTGCCAATGGCACTCTGCTTGAATCCAAGGTCAGTAAAGTCACAGACCAGTGCGTAATCATCATTGCGGCGGATCACAACGTGATCATCACCCTGGGTGATATCCAGAACCGTGGCCTTGGCAATTTTCTCAGTCAGTCGGCCAAGGCCAATGATGGACTGGTAGTTAAAAATCTGTGGGTCCACGTAACGTCCGGAATTCTGCGCTCGCTCGGCAAGCCGTTGCGCCTGCGATCTCGCCTGGACATAAAGGCTGCGGATTTTTTCCTGCGGATGATCACTCAGCTGATAGTCCAGCTCCCAATGACCGGAGTAATCGCGATCATGAGGGTTCAGGTGACTTTCTGCTGAAAGTGCGGCAAGCGGAATCAGCAACAGCAGGATTGGCAGGAATTTGAACAACGCTCGGGTTCTGCAAGGCACAGGGGCACCATTATGCGTTACACGGCGGCTTCCTTGAAGGCTGCCTTGATCTGTTCACTGGAGGATTTGAGCTCAACAATCCGTGGCAGGTAGAAATCACCTTCCTTCTCCAGCTTGTGAATGGCGGCCGGTGGATAATCAGCCAGCTCGGGTATCCAGCGCTTGATATAAACACAGTCCTTGTCGAACTTCTGTTGCTGGCGCCAGGGGTTAAACACCCTGAAATATGGTTGTGCGTCACATCCCGTGGAAGCGCCCCACTGCCAGTTGCCGTTGTTGACTGAAGGCTCATAGTCCACCAGGTGTTCGGCAAAATAGGATTCCCCCTGCTGCCAGCTTATGTGCAGGTTCTTTGTCAGGAACGAGGCGACAACCATTCGCACCCTGTTATGCATGTAACCCGTTTCGGCCAGTTCACGCATTCCTGCATCAACAATAGGAAACCCGGTTCTTCCCTCACACCACTTGCGGAAATCTTCCGCGTCTTCCTGCCAGTGTATCGCGTCATACTGCAGGCGAAATGCGTGACCAAAAACGTGTGGGAAGTACCAGGCGATCTGGGTGTAGAAGTCACGCCAGTGCAGTTGTCGAATCAGCGGGTGATCAGCACCAAGCTCTCCTGAAACAATGGCAGCCATCTGGCGTGGCGAACAGGTGCCAAATCTGAGGTGTGCAGACATCCGACTGGTCATCTCCATGGCAGGGACATCGCGATCAGTTTCGTAGCCCGTCAGTCTGGAAAACTTTTCCAACGCCCGGTTCGCACCGCTGACACCCGGCTCAAAACTGACAACTTCCGTGCCCAGGTAAACAGCCAGTGGTGTGTGTTCAAGTTCACCAGTCTCGGTTTGCGAGAACCTGCCAGCCACAAGGTCCTGTGACTCTGCCACCTGGAAACGCTGCGCCCGCCTGAAGTAAGGTGTGAACACCGTATAAGGACTGCCATCGTCTTTGAGCACCTGTCCCGGGGGATTCAGCAGGTGATCATCATAAGCGTGGAAAGCGATGCCATTTTCTTTACAGACCTGCTCCATGGCACTGTCACGACGCCGCGCGAAAGGTGTGTAATCGCGATTGATATACACGCCAGAGAAGTCACCTTCGTCCAGCATCTCGCGCAACGTCGCAGCGGGTTCACCCGTCCTGAAAACCAGCGAGCCACCCAGCGCTGCCAATGCACCCGCGAGTTCCCTCAGGGATTGCGCCAGAAAGGCGAGTCTTTTTCCCGCGCTTTGCCAGCGCGACATCAGTTCAGGGTCAACAAGGAACGCAGCGGTCACATCATGACCGCTGCGCAGCGCCTCATTCAGCGCGGTGTTGTCCTCCAGGCGAAGATCCCGCCTGAAGATAAAGAGCACATTCACAGTCTAGTTAATGTGCTCTGAATAACCTTCCACTTCAATCACATCTGTCAATGCCTGCTCCATGATGGATCGGGCCTGGCTGGTGAGTTCATGCAGACGGCTATGCAGCGCCGCATCTTCATCAGACTGCGAGATACAATCCTGCGTGTAGTCTTCAAACTGATTGAGCGCCGTAACCAGCTCAGAAAGATGCTTCGGGCACTCACACTCGACCGCACCGGAGAGTTCTGCCAGCTTCGTCAGCTGCATGTCTGAGTACCGTCGAGGCTGCGCACTGGCAACCGGACTGGAATCACTGCTGAGCAGATTCACCAGCGCGAAGGGTTCCAGGGGACCTTTCAGAAGCCTGAAGCCTTTCGATGTCAGCGAGCGTAACTGGGTGCGCGAGGCAAATCGGTACACCACCAGGCAACGCGGCGCGTCTTTTTCGGTGATATGCCTGAGTATCTCCTGCTCGTTGACTTCAGACAGGCTCGGCATGTCAATCACGACGAACTCGTACTTTTCGAGTTCAATATCGTCAAGAGACGCAAACCAGCTCACCTCATTTTCTGACTGTGCTGAAACACACGCCTTGAGCCACGCTGGCTGCTGGACGCTGAAAACCGCCCAGGTCCCGGCAGGACCTGTACTGATCTTGCGGTTTACGCCGAGCAGACCATTGGTTCGCTCTTTAAGTTCATCATCCGAAAGACGACAAATTGTGCCAATCGCCTGTCCGGCATCGACCAGGCGTTTAACGCTGATCAACTTCTTGATATGGCCGTCCGTATAGCAGCGATTGTTGTTCTCACCGCGATTGGGCTCAACCACCTTGTATCGACGCTCCCATGCGCGAATAGTATCCGTGGAAATGCCAGTCAACTTGGCGACCGCGCCGATCCTGTAACCTGTGTTCATGCTCAAACCTCCGCTGAAGCTTTTATATATTTCAGGACTTGTGGATATTCCTTGAACACGTTTACGAGCGTCGGCCCGCTTTGTCTCACTTTTAGCCAATTTTGTTCAGGTTCAGTTGGACACATTCACTATGTGCCTTTCTCCCCTCCCAGGGTTCATAAAGCCTGCACCTTGCGTCAGGTCGGGCTTTTCGCCATGGTGGGACGCAAAAGAACAACCAGGAAGGAAACGCTGTGAGTAAACTGGAAAATCGCGTGGCGATCGTCTCTGCTGCTGGCAGGGGAATCGGCCAGGGCATTGCCATTAGCCTTGCCAAAGAGGGCGCCACCGTCGTGGTAAACAGCTACAGCCAGGACACCACCCGGAACACGGTCGAGCAGATTGAGTCAGCCGGAGGGAAGGCTGTCGCAATGGCCGGTGACATAACCGACCCGGAGTTCATGCTGAAGGTCGTGGACGATACCCTCGCCCAATTCGGTCAGATTGACATCCTGGTCAACAACGTCGGTGCCGGCCCGAAAGATATGGAGACTCCACCGGATCACCCACTTGGTGCGATCGAGGGTTTATGGAATGCCCTCTACCGCCAGAACCTTCTGCCCGCGGTGCTTATGACCGAGGCGGTGACGCCCCATATGAAAGAAAAACAGTACGGCAAGATTGTACATATCTCCTCCATTGCCGGCCTGGGTTCGTTTTCACCAAAGATGCTCACAGGTTTTGTGCACCCCAGCTACAACGCCATGAAAGCAGCACTGATCAACTACACCCAGACGCTGGCTGATCTTCTTGGTGCAGACAACATCAACGTCAATGCGGTCTGCCCTGGTATCGTCTATACCGACGCCTGGAAAAGTAACGCCGAGAACGCCGTACAGCACATGCCGGAATTCAAGGGCATGGATGCGCGAGAATGGTTCGAGGGCATTTTCGATGACAGCTACCCAACCATTTTCGACCGAACGCCGCTGCGCCGTGAGCAAACCGTGGAGGACATGGGTAATGCGGTTTGCTTCCTGGTCTCTGAAGACAGTATGAACATCACCGGTCAGACCCTGGTTGTTGATGGCGGAATGGTGAAAGTGTCATGACCTGGTGTGGGGACTGTTCCTGCCAGGATGCAAAAAGCAGTTTCTAGCTCGGATTCTGCGGGAAACTGGGAAGCGATGGATTTACCGGGTCCCAGGGATGTGCAGACGTTTCCCAGTAACTGGCTTCAACTTTTACCCAGGATGGATCATCCAGGCTGCCCGCCTTGATGAACTTGATCTCAGGCTGCTCTGCGGTGTAACTGATGATGGGCGAACCACACTGAGGACAGAAACCCCGGCTAACATGGCTGCCATCCGTACCAACGACCGTGAAAACCCTGCACTCGCCCGACAGGCTCAGCTCATCAGCGGGAATAAAAAGAATTGTGGCCTTGCCGCTGCCTGTTGCCTTCTGGCAGTCTGTGCAGTGGCAATGTCCTGACGAGATTACCCTGTCGCGATCAAACTTGTAGCGGATCGCACCACACAGGCATCCTCCGGTTTCTTTTGCCATCGCCTATCCCCCAAACCCGCGATACAGGCTGTGATCTTTTGCGATTGCAGCAACGCGCTCCTGGAGCACGTTCTTCCAGTCATCGTGAGTCAGGATCCAGAATTCGTCTTTGACGATCGCATTGACGATCATACCTGCAACTTCCGACGGGTCTTTACCCTGTTGCGCCAGCAGCGCACCCGCATTTTTTTCGAAGGCTTCTTCCTGGGCGCTGGCCTTGTGATCCTGCGCTGATTCGGGGTCACGGTTACGCTTGCTCATCACGATCTGGGTATTGATGGCACCGGGGCACAGCACAGAGGCAGACACGCCGCAGTTCGCATCATCCAGTTCTACGCGCAGCGTCTCGGTTAGCGCAACCACCCCGAACTTCGCGACGTTGTAGGGGGCAATAGAACCCGAAGCCTGTAGCCCGGCTGTTGAAGCAGTGTTCACAATATGGCCATCGCCGGTTTCCTTGATCAGGGGCAGGAAAGTACGCACGCCGTAGATCACACTCCAGAGATCAACGCCAAGGACCCACTCCCAGTCAGACAGGCTAAGCTCTTCAATCGGACCGGACACCACCACGCCCGCGTTATTGTGCACAACATTCACTGCACCAAAGGTCGACATGGTCTCTTCTGCGAGGGCCTCGATAGCCTCGTTACGCGAAACGTCCGTCGGCACGCCGATCACTTCAAAGTTTCGGTCTTTGAGTTCCTGGACCGCCTTCTCCAGCGCAGCCTCTTCAATATCCGACAGGACAACCTTCATACCCTCTTCGGCGAGCCGGGTTGCCGTTGCCTTGCCTATGCCACTGGCAGCTCCGGTTACCACAGCTACCCTGCCATTCAGATCTTTCATTACGTCGTCTCCTGATCGCACTCCCAGACCGGCAACATACCACGCACCGGTTAATCCTGATATCTTCGACGCAGTTAGGCTGGGAGGAAAATCATGGCTGCATGGAATTACACAAAAGGCCTGCATGAAACCGGTAACGGCATATACAGCTATCTGCAACCGGACGGTAGCTGGGGCTGGTCCAACAGCGGCCTTATCGTCGATGACGACCAGTCACTACTGGTCGATACCCTGTTCGACGCCTCCATGACGAGGGACATGCTGAAAAGCATGCAGGACGCCACTGGCATACACGCCGATGACATCGGTACCGTCGTGAATACCCACGCAAACGGCGACCATACCCATGGCAACGGTCTTTGCACACACGCAGAAGTCATTGCCAGCGAGGCCGGCGCCCGGGAGATGGAGGCGTTTGGACCCGAACAGATGAAGGCCATGATGGACGCCGCACCTTCCATTGGCGAGCTGGGTGAATACATGCTGGAGATCTTCGGGTCTTTCGACTTCGGCGATGTCGCCGAGAAGTTGCCCACACAGACCTTCAGTGGAGAAATGGAAGTGAAGGTGGGTGACAAAACACTGCGACTGGTGGAGGTTGGCCCCGCACATACCCGAGGTGACGTTCTTGTATTTGCGGAAGAAGACAATACCGTATTCACAGGCGACATACTGTTTATTGATGGCACACCGATCATGTGGGCAGGGCCGGTGAGCAACTGGCTGAAAGCCTGTGACATGATCATTGATCGTAATCCCGATGTGATCGTTCCAGGGCATGGTCCCATCACGGACATTGCCGGCGTTCAACGCGTTAAAGAATACCTCGCCTATGTCGATCAGGAGGCGAGAAAAAGATTTGATGCCGGCATGAGTGTTCGGGATGCTGCCCATGATATCTGCCTCACCGACTTTGAGTCCTGGACCGACGCTGAACGCATCGCCGTTAACGTGCATACCCTCTATCGGGAGTACCAGGGTGATACCCGGGCCGGAGATACGGCAGAAATATTCACACTGATGGCGGAAGTTCACCGCTCACGCAGGAAATAGCTATGGCATTTTTACCAATCCTGAAAACCGATTCAGACAACATTCCTGAACATGTACTGGTTGTGGGTGACCCCAATCGGCTTGATGTGGTTGCAGAATCCTTGAGTGACGTGCAGGAGATCTCCCATAACCGGGAATACCGAAGCCTGAAGGGGACTTATCTCGGCAAGGAAATTGGCGCCATCTCTCATGGTGTGGGTTCCGCTGGCGCCGGTGCCTGTTTCGAGGAAATCTGCCAGTCAGGCGCAACACGAATCATTCGCTCGGGTTCTGCCGGCGGCATGCAGGACAATGTCAGCGCCGGAGACGTGGTTATCGCAACCGGTGCAGTTCGTGAGGATGGTTTGTCTCCGAAACTCGTGCCGGTTGGTTACCCGGCTCTTGCAACACCGGACCTGGTGATTTCTATGTGTAACGCGGCAGCCGGCCTTGGAATCAATGCCCATGAAGGCATCCTGCTGACATCGGATATGTTTTATCCCCATGATGTTTTCGGCAGCGACCTGCCACTCTGGCAGCGAGCCGGTGTCACAGCGGTCGAGATGGAAGTAGCCACACTGTTTGTAATCTGTGGTCTTCATGGCGTTGAAACTGCAGCAGTCGTTGCCATTGATGGCAACCCGCTGGCGCAGGACGACGGATCTATGGAGACCTATGACCCACACCAGGACAGCGTTAAGAAGGCAGTGGCCGACAGCCTGCAGATTGCACTGACAGCTCTTGTCACCTGAGCGCTTCTAGTCGCGTTGCATAACAAGACCGATCTGGCGGCTTTGCGCCACCAGCTGCCCTTCTGAATCCCAAAGGCTTCCGGATTCGATCATGCGACCGTCATTCAGGTCATCGGTGACAAAGCGGGCCTGGACCCAGCCGGGCGCAGGCCTGCGCCTTATATGAACTGTTAATTCAATGGTCGGGACCCAGCCAACCACGCCCAGCACACCAAACGGTGATGGCGGGAACGTATCACAGAACAGCAGCAGCGATCGCGTATCCGGTTCGCGGCCATCAGGAAAACGAATCCATCCTGCGATTTCAGGAACGTCTGATTCCCCTGGCCTGGCCAGTTCAGGATGCAGCATCACATCGAGCTTGTGCACCAGTGCGATATCAATGTTCTGCAGATCTCCCGTCCGTGGCATACATGCTCCGGGTTCCGGGATCTGTGGTCTTGCAAGCGTCAAGTCAGCACTGACGCCTGCGGGCTCTCCCAGGTTACCGTAGGCCGCGATAACCTCCAGCCTGGTTTTGCCTTCCTGCTCCAGGGTTGCGCGAACCGTGCTGAGGGTTCGCCCGATTCTCACGACATCGACATGCACTCTGCACTCGACGCCACCCACGCCCGGCCTCAGGAAATGTGTTGTAAAAGACAGGGGGTCCGGATGAGGCACACACTGCGCAATCGCTGAGCTCACGAGTGAAACAAGATATCCGCCATTAGGGTTGTCCCCAATATTCCAGCCGGCGCTAACGACTCCTGAGAAGAGGCTATCGCCGGAGCTTTCCATCCGTGTGTCGGAGTCAAAGCCGTAACTCATGTGTTACTCCTTGATCGCGCCTTGTTCAGGAATACCTCGATTTCTTTCTGGGACTGCTTGTCGCCCCCACCGGTAGCGATCGGCAGGCCTTTCTCAAGCACCTCGATAGCTTCCTGCAGTTGATCCTGCTGGAAGAAAGCTTTTCCAAGAAGTTTATAGGCAGCAGTGTATCCCTCATCGTGTTTGAGGCAGGCCTGTAGATGCCGAATGGCGTCCTCGTAACGTTTCTCATTGAAATAGGCACTGCCGAGGCCAAAACGAAGCATGGCATCATCTCGCCCACCTGCCAGCATCTTCTCGAGGTTATCGGTCATCGACATGAACTATTCACTCTCAAGATTGACGTAACTTTCAGGATAAAACCGGGGCGTGCAAAGACAGTAGAACCGTAACTGCTCTCCATGGAGTGCCGTAACCCGTTGCGGCACCCCCGGGGGAATAACCACCTGGTCCCCGGCATTGATCTCGAACGTCTCTTCACCAACTTCCATTTGACCGGAACCCTCGATCACGATGTAGGTTTCAGTAATACCGGTCAGCGAATGCAGTTGCGTGGTCACTCCAGCTTCGACGCGCGCAATGGCAAGGGAACCGCCGTTGAGCTTTTCCGTGTTGCAGAGTTCGGTGATATAGCAGCGTTCGTCAGTCCAGAACTCTGGTGTGTTGGTCGTTACATGATAGTCAGACATGGCGCAGACGATACCAGTGTTATCATCCAACATCATCTCGTGAATCGGAACGACGTCATGCAGATTTCTCTTGCTGGAAAGAACGCACTCGTAACGGGTGCCAGCAGTGGTCTGGGTCCATTTATTGTCCAGGCCCTGGATGAGGCGGGCGCCAACATTGCCCTGCACTACCACGGTAACAAGACAGGTGCCGAGACGGTCGCTGCAGCATGCAGCAACAAATCAGCGATTATTCAGGCTGACCTCGGTGATACTCACAGCGTTGACCAGCTGTTCGATAATGCAAGGGCGGCACTTGGTGACATCACCGTACTGGTTAACTGTGCGGCAGCAGAGTCGCAGAACGTTGAGGACCTGGCAAAACTTTCAAACAAACAGTGGGCCATGACACAACAGGCGAATGTGCAGGCTCCCATGAAATTGATTCAACACCTTGCGGCCCAGCAAAAACCAGGTTCAGTCATTAATATCTCATCCATCGAGGGATCAAGGCCTGCCTTTGGTCACGCACACTATGCAACCTCGAAAGCCGCACTGGAAATGCTGAGCCAGGCAGCTGCCCTGGAATTTGGCCCGCTTGGCGTGCGGGTGAACGCCATTGCCCCCGGCCTGATTCATCGCGACGGAATTGAGGAAGGCTGGCCGGAGGGTGTTAGCGCCTGGAAATCCGCCGCTCCGCTCGGTCGACTGGTGGATCCAAAGAACATTGCTTCAGCTGCGGTATACCTTGCCAGCGACAACGCAGCATCCATCTCAGGTTCCGTGCTGACCATCGACTGTGGTCTCTCGGTCAGACCCGGCTGGTAACAGGATGATCAGGCAAGCCGCCGTTATTGGCGCCGGACTCATGGGCACCGGTATTGCGAGACACCTCGCCTCACAGGGTGCTGATGTTATTGTTGCTGACTCTTCGCCCGAACAACTGGTCGCCGCAAAGGCAGTTCCCGAAAACCAGCCGCTCAGGTTCACTAAAGACCTGGCAGATTTATCGGACAGGGATTTTGTTATCGAGGCGGTGTTTGAGGACCTGGCCGTCAAGCGTGATCTGCTGGCACGTGTAGCCGAGATTGTCAGCGCAGATTGCGTCATTGCGTCAAACACCAGCTCACTCCTGATCCGGGATATGTCAGGAGCCGTGACATATCCCAACAGGTTTATCGGGGTGCACTACAACAACCCGGCTGACTTCAACCCCGTGGTTGAGATTATTGCCTCTGCTCAATCCGATGAGTCGATTGCATCCGCAATCCATCATTGGATGAACCAGGCTGGAAAGCTTGCCATCCGCTGCGCCGATACACCCTGCTTTATCCTTAATCGACAATCGCTGCCTTACATCAATGCAGCCGCGCGTTGCCTGGATATCGCTACACCCGGGCAAATCGATGAGATCGCTACCTCGAAACTGGGTGTTGGCCTGGGCCCGTTCGCTGTTATGAACCTGGTGGGTCTCAACGTCATGGCGGCTGCAAGCCGCAACCTTGCAGTGCTCGGTGAAGGTTACGCGCCAGCGCCACAGTTACAGGCTCAACGTGAACCCTGGGGGATCAGTCCAGGTCCTGCGAACAAGGCTGTGGTATCTGAAGTCGTGAAACGCCTGCGCGGTGCGATGATCTTTCCGGGCAGGGATATACTGGAGCAAGGTCTCTGCAGCCGTGATGACCTGCACGAAATCTGCATCCAGGCGCTTGGTTATGAGAAGTCTTCAGCCGAGTGGCTGGAGATACTAACGCCAGGCGTTCGTGATGAACTGATTCGTATCTACCTCGATAGCTGCCGTTAACCAGCCTTGCGGTAACGATCGATCTGGATATCGTCTTCACCCAGGTCAGTATAATTGTCGTCCACTCGTCCTTTGATGTATTCGCGCCAGGTGAAAGTTTCGTACCGGGGCGCGTCCGAATTCAATTGCGGCATCGGTTCCAGGATGGCGTCACTGGTCGGGTTATAAAAATAGGGTGTGCTGTAGCGACCCGTGCCTTTCATCGGCAGCACCCTGTGCACAGCTGCGCGGTAAACATCATTAGTCCAGACCTGCAGTGAGTCACCAAGGTTCACGACGATGGTACCTTCCTCCGGCGGCACATCAATCCAGCCATCTTCTTTGGACAGAGTCTGCAGGCCACCCGTCATGTCCTGAAGCAGCAGTGTCAGAACACCCGGGTCCGTGTGGTGATGTAGCGCCATGTCACCCAGGTCTGCAACCTCCTCGCGCTCAGCTTCCCCAAGCGGGTCATTCACCGGGTAATAGTTCAAACGGACTGTACTGGTCCGACCTGCACCCTGGGGCAGCGTGGACAGGTTTACCGCATCGCCGGTAATCGCCCGGTAAACGAGGTTGAGTGTTCTGCCCGCCACTGTCGTCGCCGAATCAAAGAAACCGATCAGCGCATTAAAAAACGCCTGGTTCCCTTCGGGCCACTGGTTGACGTCTGAACCGTCTGCACGCGGCTGCATATAGTCAAAGACTTCCTTCAGGTCACGCTTGCGCTTGGTCAATTCGCGATCATAGTAGCCGAGCGGGATATCCTCGGTGCGCAATACCTGTCTTTTCACTTCCGCCGGCTCTGAAAAAAACTGTTCGGCTGCCTGCCACATGCGCTCAATGGCTTCATCCATGCCGTGGTTGCGCAGCAGGAAAAACCCGTGATCACGACAGGCACGATCCAGCGGCTCCAGCACGGAAAGATCACTTTCCGCTTTCTCCAGGTCAATAACGGGTACCTGCATAACGCGCCTTTTTGTCTGCTCCCAACTTGTGACATGATCGTTCAAAGGACTGACCTGGAGCAACTCTTGGAATATTTCGTCAATATGCCAGGTGCACGCTTTCATGAACCTGGCATCTGGGCAAGGGAAATGGAAGAAGCGGGCTGGGATGGCATCTGCGCTTCTGATCATTTCTGGGTAACAAATCACCTTTATCCTCACGTTTTTGTGGCGGCCACACAAATGGCCTGCGCCACCAGTTGTATCAAAATCACCTCATCATTCTGTAACAACCTGTTCCGATCCCCGGTGGAGTTCGTACAGGGCGTCCTGTCACTGCAACAGGCCTCAAACGGCCGCTTTGAAGCGGGTCTTGGGGCCGGTTGGGCGGAAGCTGAGATGAAGGCCATCGGCATGCACTACCCACCACCCCGTGAGCGAATCAGCCGCTACATTGAAGCCATGAAGATTGCCGGGGAACTGCTGCGCACCAACCAGTGCCAGTTCGAGGGTGAGCATTACCAGATAGATATCAGTGGTGACCAGCGAATCGGACCGCTGCTCGACTCACCGCCACCACTCGTTGGCTCTGCTGGCGGGCCGAGGGGAATTCGTGAAATCACACCCCTGGTGGATCGCATCGAAATCAAGGCAAGTGCGAGATCAACCCGGGGCGGCTCCATTGACCTGGGCCTGATGGCCACTGTGACAGAAGATGAGGTGCGCGAAAGCATCGATCGAGTGCGACAGATCAGCGGCGATATTCCCATTGGCATTTTCCTGCTGGTCGCGGCTGGCGAAAACGAAGCTGTGCACCAGATGAAAGCTGCGATGGGTAATGGCTACCTGGGCAATTTCATGGGTCACCCGGAGGATGTTGCCCAGGCGCTCGAAAACCTGGGAAAACTAGGTATCACCAGGGTACAGCTCACTGAATTTGCACCAGACTCCCAGCAGCATCTGGCACCGCTACTGAATTAGGTCCGCAAATCCTCCTGGACGCTCATCCGCTATTACTCAAACGTTCGTATAAATACCACTTGCAACTTATGTGAGCGCTGTTAACATGCGCCATTCAAACGTTCGTTTGACTTTTAGGATAACGAAATGAGCGTCGCCGCAACAGACACCAGCAATACGAGGGAACGTATCCTCGATGCCGCCGAATCCCTGTTTATCGAACACGGATTCGCTGCGACCTCTGTGCGTGCCATTGCAACAAAGGCCGGGGTTAACCTGGCCGCCACCAACTACCATTTTGGCTCAAAGAAAGGCCTGTTTTCCGCTGTGTTCCAGCGGCGGGTACAGCCTGTCAATGCGAACCGGCTGAAGCGATTGGCTGCACTAGAACACGAAGCGCAGGTAGGTAAGCGCCAACTAACTATTCGATCCATACTGGAATCGTTTTTCGAACCGCTGCGATACGTCGATCCCGGGGTGCCAGCGCTGATCGGTCGTATGTACGGAGAACCTGAGTCCCTGACTCGACCGATTCTCGAGGAAACCTTCCACGAAGTGGCCATGGCATTTCAAGATGCTCTCCGCCTGGTCCTGCCGCACGTACCCGCCGAAGAAATTCGCTGGCGGTTCCACTTCATGATCGGATCCATGATCCATCTGCTCCAGATGCACGCACCACTGGGAAGTGAATCTACACATGATGCATTCACCTCTGGTGTGCCTCGCCTGATTGACTTCGTAGAGGCTGGCCTGCTGCGAACTCATAACGGAATTACTCATGATTAAGCGCTTTCTATTACCCATAATAATCGTAATTGGCGGTTTCGCTCTTGCCGGGATCATTGTCGCCACCGGTCCCAGGCTGGAGCAACTGCCGCCGCCGAACAATGCTCCCATCGTCAGAACCTGGCGCGCGGACGCCCAGACGGTTCAGCTAACCTCCATCACTCACGGTACGGTCCTGCCCCGAACGGAAAGTGAGCTGATCCCGGAGGTCTCCGGCAGGGTGATCAGCATGTCGGATTCCATGGTATCGGGTGGATTTTTCACGGAAGGGGACGTTCTGCTGCAAATTGACCCACTGGACTATGAGGTGGCACTGGAACAGGCCCGCGCGGCGCTGACGTCAGCCGAGAGTGAGCTGGACAATGCTGACCGTGCCTACAAACGCCAGCTGGATCTCGCTAAAAAACAGTCTGCCAGCCAGTCACAACAGGATGATGCGCAAAATCGGCTGAGATTTGCCCAGGCCTCCCTGCGCGAAGCGCGTGCCAGGCTATCTCGGGCGGAACGCGACCTGCAGCGGACAAAAATTACCGCACCCTATGACGGCCGTGTGCGCAGTGAACGCGTGGATATCGGCCAGTTCATCACTCGCGGCCAGGCGATCGCTAATCTGTACGCTACTGACATGGCTGAGGTGAGACTACCGATTCATGACGAGGAACTGGCGTACCTGGAGTTACCGTTGGCCGGTTTAAAGGTTACTGAGCAACCGACCGTTTTACTTCGCGCAAGGTTTGCCGGCGCTGACCATACCTGGGAAGCCAGGGTCGTCAGGACCGAGGGAGAGCTGGACCCCCAGACCCGCATGATCAATGTCATCGCACAGGTGGAATCACCTTATGAGCAGGTGAATAAACCACCTCTCGCCGTTGGATTGTTTGTCGAGGCGGAGATCATCGGCACCCAGGTTGACGACGTGTTCGTCCTGCCACGCTCTGCACTCCAGGCGAATGAGCAGGTTTACGTGATCAACAGCGACAATCGCATCCAGTTCCGGGATGTTGAGATACTGCGCATCGTGGATGAGGATGTTTACGTCAAGAGCGGAATCAGTATCGGCGACACCATCTGTCTCTCGACAATCAACAATGCCATCGAGGGCATGCAGGTTCGTCCTGTTGACGAAGCGGGGCTGGCAGCGTCATGAAACCGATCATTGCCTGGTTCGCCTCGAACCACGTCGCTGCAAACCTGCTGATGATGCTGATTATCCTGGCGGGACTGGTCACCCTGCCGCAGATGCAGCGCAAATCTTTCCCGGATATTGACCTGCCTCTTATATCCATCTCGGTTCCCTACCTGGGTGCAGCACCCGAGGAGGTAGAGGAAGGCGTTTGTGTGCGCATCGAAGAGGAACTCGAGGGTATCGAGGGCGTAAAGCAGATCAATAGCAGCGCCAACGAGGGTCTGTGCACCGTATCTGTTGAACTCTTTGAAAGTGCAGATGAAGCCAAGGCACTTGATGAGGTAAAAAACCGCGTTGATTCCATCGACACTTTCCCCGAGGAAACAGAAAAGCCGATCACAACACTCGTTGAGCCCATCCGCAACGTCCTGGATATTACGATCACGGGCCCGAAGGACGAGCGCACGCTGAAGGAGCTCGCCTACCAGGTGCGCGATGACATCACCCAGTTGCCCGGCGTCACGCAAGCATCGGTTTCCAACACGAGACCCTACGAAATATCTATAGAAGTCTCTGAAGAATCGCTTAGACGAAACAACCTGACTTTTGACCAGGTAGCAAGAGCCGTTCGCAGCGGTTCACTGGACCTGCCTGGAGGCTCCATTAAAACCAGGGCTGGAGAAATTCTGCTTCGAACCAAGGGGCAGGCTTACTGGGGCAAGGAATTCGAAGAGTTGGTGGTTACAACACGTGTCGATGGCACGCGAGTCTACCTTAAAGATGTTGCCGCGGTTGTCGACGGCTTCGCTGATACCGACCAGGAGCTCAGGTTCAATGGCAAACCTGCCGCACTGATACGCGTAGCACGCTCCGGCGACCAGGATATTCAGTTCATAGCACGAACTGTAAAGCAGTACGTTGAAGATGTTGCACCGAGACTACCGGAAGGGGTTGAACTCACAGTCTGGAATGATGACTCGACTTTCCTGGAGGATCGGCTTAACACGCTGCTGCAGAGTGGTCGCCAGGGTTTTCTCATGGTACTTATACTTCTGGCGCTCTTTCTCAGGCCACGACTGGCATTCTGGGTCAGCCTTGGTGTTCCGGTCGCATTTCTTGGCGCAATCGCCCTGAGCAACCAGGTTGGCATGTCTATCGACGCCATCTCCCTGTTCGGCTTTATCCTGGTGCTCGGGATCCTGGTCGATGATGCGATCGTGGTGGGCGAAAGTGTGCACTCTCGCCACCAGGAAGGAGGACGCCCGCTGCAGGGTGCCATTGAGGGTGCGCAAAGAGTCACGATACCGGTGACCTTTGGTGTACTGACCACCGTCGCAGCCTTTATGCCTCTGCTCTTTGTCACGGGTTTCATGGGGCAAGTCATGAGCGTTATTGCCACAACTGTGATCTGTTGCCTGGTGTTTTCCTTGATTGAGTCCCAGATGATCCTGCCGGCACACCTGGGACACAGCAATGTGAAGTCACCCTCCGCAGAAGTTGACCTGATGCTGGTGCCATTTGTCGGTATCCTTCTGCTCGGCGTCGCCTGGGACACGCGTTCCTACATTGCCTTTGCCATTGCCGTGGCGAGTTTCCTGTTCGCTCTTCACCTCGCCGGATACTTTGCCGGGTTCGCTGCAAAAGTGATCCAGGTGCAATCAAAATTCGCCGACGGACTTGAGTCTTTTATCCACGTGCAGTTCCGGGCCGCGGCCAGGGCCGCACTGAACGCGAGATACATTACCGTCTCTATCGCTATCGTTGCCCTGATGTCAGCGCTTGCCATCATGGCAAGCGGCCGCCTGCCTTTCTCATTCTTCCCGCCACTGGCATCGGACCAGGTGATCGCGAAGCTCACCATGCCACTGGGTACCAGTGCTGAGGTTACCCGCGCCGGTATACGCCAGCTTGAAGAATCCGCTGCTGTGGTGAAAGAACAACTGAACAACCAATACCCTGACGCACCACCTGTCATCCACGTGCTTTCTGTTGTTGGCAGCCAACTCTCAGCGAGCAATGGACCTCCCAGTTCTATCAGCGTAGGTGGCAGCGTGTCCAACGGCCACCTGGGAGAGGTTTTCCTGCAGCTGACACCGAGCCAGACCAGGGACATCAAAACCCGGGAAGTTGCAGACCTGTGGCGAAAAGCAAACGGCCCCATTCCCGATGCCGTGGAACTGAAGTTCAACTCCAGCCTCTTCTCGGCAGGGGACGACATCGATATACAGCTCGAGGGAGAAAACGTCGAGGAACTCCAGGTCGTTGCCGAAAAACTCAGGTTCAAGCTCGCCGAGTATCCCGGAGTCGTGGACATCACAGACTCCTTTCGCTCGGGTAAACAGGAAGTCAAACTATCTATTCTCCCCTCTGGAGAGTCGTTAGGGCTGACGCTGGGAAGTCTGGCCAGCCAGGTACGGCAGGCTTTTTATGGCGAAGAGGCACAGCGCATCCAACGAGGCCGGGACGATGTCCGGGTCATGGTTCGATATACAGAGGACGAAAGACGTTCCCTCGGGTCCCTGGACTCAATGCGTATCCGGACACCCGGTGGATCAGAGGTTCCCTTTGCAACAGTGGCTGAAGCTGATCTCGGTCGAGGGTTTTCGTCTATCCGGCGGGCTGATGGTCGCCGTATCGTCAATGTTGTAGCGGACGTGGATCGAACCCAGATTACCGCTAATGAGGTTCTGGCGGATCTTCGGTCAGGTCCGATCCAGGAACTGATGGAACCCTACCCGCGGGTAACCTACCGTCTGGAAGGAGCCCAGGCTGACCAGAGTGAATCCATCGGCAGCCTGATCCCGAATACCGTGGTCGCGCTGTTTGTAATCTTTGCCTTGCTCGCCATACCACTGAGATCGTACGTGCAACCTCTCGTTATCATGAGTGTGATTCCCTTCGCCTTCGTTGGTGCTATCTGGGGTCACCTGATCATGAAAACCCTGGGCTTCGTACCAGGGCTTGCCATGATGTCGATACTCGGACTGGTTGCTGCAAACGGAGTCGTGGTGAACTCTTCACTGGTGCTGGTTCACAACGTGAATGCGCGACGCGAGACTGGTGAGAATATGCATGATGCGGTTCTTAACGCAGCGGTGTCGCGATGTCGACCAATCATCCTGACGTCGATCACAACTTTCGTTGGCCTGTTGCCACTGATGCTGAACAAGAGTGTCCAGGCGCAGTTCCTGGTACCCATGGCGGTGTCCCTCTCATTCGGGGTGTTGTTTGCGACTGTGGTAACCCTGCTGGTTGTGCCATCCGGCTACCTGATACTGCATGACCTGGGCAACTTCCTGAAACCGGGTTTCAGTGCCCTGGCAGGGAAAGAGGATCAACCGTCGGCCAGCTCGCCGACCACATTCCAGTAGGTTTCCAGGATTTCGATGTGTTTCCGGGGTGAGGAAAGGCCCTCACCCTGGCCACGCAGCGCCATGCCGCGCATGGCAACATACTCGGCACCAACATTGATCCAGTCCTCGATCTCACCGGCCCATTTGTCGGGACCGGACTGGTAGTTCAACAGGGCTTCAATACCGAAATCGTTCGGCGTGCGCCCATTTTTGTCGAGATGAACCTGCAGTTGTTTCATGGCCTCAAGATTTTCCTTCTGGCCGCTGCCGAATATGAAACCGTCGCCGATCTCTGCAGCGCGGCGAAATGCAACATCAACAAAGCCGCCAAACCAGACAGGTATCTGACGACCGGGCAACGGCTTGAGACCTGCGCGATCTACTTGATGCCACTGCCCCCTGTAATCAATTACCGGCTCAGTCCAGAGCCTGCGCATCAGGTCAATCTGCTCCACCTGCCTCTTGCCGCGGGACTCGAAGCCTTCGTTAAGGCTGTCATATTCCACGTAGTTCCAGCCGGTACCCACGCCAAGGCGCAGCCGGCCACCTGAGAGGATGTCCACTTCAGCAGCCTGCTTGGCAACCAGGACGGTTTGCCTTTGCGGCAGGATCAGGATGCCACTGGCCAATCCAACACGCTCGGTACAGGCAGCAAAATAACCAAACAGTACAAACAGTTCATGAAACGCCGACTCTTCCGTGTAAGGTCCCCACAAGGGTGGCTCCCTGTTTTCATGCACGGCACCAATCACATGATCGTAGACAAGCAGGTGGGAGTAACCGAGACCTTCAGCAGTCTGCGCCCAGTCACGAATGACGACGGGATCACTGCCAATTTCAAGATGGGGGAAAACCGCGCCAATTTTCATTTTCTGCTACCGTGGTTTCTTTCTGAATTGCCTTCGGAGCATAAACCATGAAGACACGCTACGTCACAGAGATGGGAATGGGCACGGATGTTCACGGTCGGGACTATACCCAGGCTGCAGAACGTGCAGTGTTCGATGCCATCCATCATTCAAGCCTGCACTTCTTTGCACCCCTGGGGAAAACCGCCAGCGATATGTATATCGACCTGATGATCGGCGTGCCCGAGCCTGACAAGGTCGACAGGAAGCGGGTTGCTGGGGCCCTGCCCTATGGCACGGTGAACATAACGGTTGAGAAAGGTGGGCTCGAAATACCTTCCGACGATGGCAAAGACGCCATCGTCATCGCCAACGCCGGGATAATCGTCAGGCTTGAGGATTAGTGCACGTGACCGTGAGCAATTTCTTCTTCAGTTGCGTCGCGGATCGCCGTAATCTCAACTTTAAAATTTAGTGTCACACCGGCGAGCGGGGATTGCCATCGATGGTCACCATATCGCCTTCCACCGAAGTAACAGTAATGAGCTGAGCTTCGCCTCCGGGCCCTGACGCACGGAACTGCATGCCCGGCTCAACCTGCTCGACACCCTCGAAAACGCTGCTCGGAACTGTCTGGACCAGTTCATCTGTCTGTTCCCCGTAACCCTCACCTGGGGCCACTGTCACATCGAACTCGTCACCAACCGCCTTGTCCAGGAGCTCCTTTTCAAGCCCGGGTATCAGGTTTCCAACACCGTGCAGGTAGGTCAGCGGCGCCTGGCCTTCTGATGAATCCAGGACCTCCCCATCATTGTTCGTCAGGGTATAGTGAATAGATACGACCGAGTGGTTCGCGACTTTCATGGTTGCTCCATTACAGGTATTTGAATGATGACCTGATGCAAGCAAGCCTACGAAAGAACCAAGCCGGAACCTGCAGGGTAACGGGTCTGCCTGAAAATCTCCAACGCATGCTAGTATCCCGCCCATGAAAGAGTCCCGCCCATGATAGAAAGCTGGCGCTGGTTCGGTCCGCAGGACACCGTAACCCTGGAACAAATTGTCCAGGCGGGCGCAGCCGGTATTGTGTCTGCCCTCGACCATGTTCCTACCGGTGAAGCCTGGCCGGTCGAGGATATCCTCGAGAGAAAAGCACTGATCGAATCATTTGGTCTCTGCTGGGCCGTTGTGGAAAGTGTACCGCTGCATAACGACATCAAGACTCGAACCGGTGACTTCGAACGTTACATCGAGAACTACCAGACCAGCATCCGGAATCTTGGAGACTGTGGCATCAGCCGCATCTGCTACAACTTCATGCCGGTAGTGGACTGGACCCGAACCAATCTTTCTTACGACCTGCCGAATCGGGCGCAGGCCCTGCGTTTCGAGATGACGGATTTCGCGGCCTATGACCTGTTTGTTCTGCGTCGACCAGGCGCCGAGGAAAGTTACGAGGCGTCAATCATCGAACGGGCTGCCCGACGTTTCGATGCGATGGGCGATGAAGAAAAAAGCCTGCTGGAGAAAAACATCATCGCTGGACTGCCAGGCGGTGAAGGATCCTATGACAGGAACGGTATCCGTGAAGCCATTGCCGTGTTTACCAACATGGGGGAAGCCCGGTTCCGCCGGAATCTCTTCAGCTTCCTGGAAGCCATCATCCCCGTCGCAGAGGCGGCCGGTGTTGTCATGGCCATACACCCGGACGACCCACCTTTTTCACTGTTCGGACTCCCTCGTGTAGTCTCCACAGCTGACGACGCAAGGGCTCTACTGGAAGCCGTGCCAAGTCCGTCAAACGGGTTGACCATGTGTGCAGGTTCCTATGGCGCGAGATCTGACAACGACCTGGTGGGCATGGTCAGGGAATTCCGGGACAACATCGGCTTCGTACATTTGCGCAATATCAGGCGTGAGGCAGATGGATCCTTCTACGAATCCGAGCATCTTGATGGAGACAATGACATTGTCGGCCTGGTAGAAGCCCTGCTCGACATCGAACGGGAACACGGAGTCAGCATCCCCATGCGTCCGGACCACGGACACGCCATGGGTGATGAAAAAGGGAACGAACAGGTGCGACCCGGATACTCATATGGAGGGCGGATGAAGGGTCTGGCGGAACTACGCGGCGTTATATACGCAGTATCTTCTTTAAAAAGCCGCTAAGCGGGGCCACTTCGCGACAGGAACTGCCTGTTAGCCCCCTGAAAACAAGGCTTTCCAGCGGTCATCAAATCTAAACAAAGCGTTAAGAAAAAACACGATCTGTTTGCGAAATCTTTAATTTGCACTCATAAGATGCCGTCGCATGAGCTATCGACCACATGTTCTGGCGGCAATCCACGAATGGGATGTATTCACATTCCGTCGCATTGTATCGCGCCCGGCTTCATGCCCGCTGGTGCGAACTGCTCGACATGTGTCACACACAGGTAATGGTTACCTGTATCCGCTGGTCCCGCTCGTTGTCATGATGGCTGGACTCGAGCAGCCACTTCAATTCTTAAAGCTTGCGCTTCTCGCTTTCGGTGTCGAACGCGTGATTTACCTGTTCGCGAAGAACTGGTTTAAACGCAAGCGCCCGGCCAATATTCTCCCCAACTACAGCAGTGTCATCATTGCTTCTGACGAGTTCAGCTTCCCCTCCGGACACTCGTCAGCCGCCTTCCTGATGGTGACCCTGCTGGTGATGTTCTACGGCCCCATGTTCGTCGTACTTTACGCCTGGGCCGCGATGGTTGCCGTGTCGAGAGTATTGCTCGGAGTGCACTTCCCCTCCGACATACTGGTGGGCAGCGTCATGGGATTCCTGATTGCTTATGTATCCAGTGCACTCTATCTATGAAAGTACTTTACGGCGTACAGGGGACCGGTAACGGTCACATCACGCGTGCCATCGCGCTCACAGAGGCCCTTACTGAACTTAAGTCTGAAGTCGAGAATCTCGAATTCGACATGGTGCTTTCGGGCAGGTCTCCTGAACCACTGCCTATCGAGGCAAACAGCTTTACCTGGCGACAAGGCCTGACCTTCATCACCAGTGCAGGCAATGTTCAGATGGGTAAAACCATCATGAGCAACAACATCCCGCGCCTGCTTATGGACATCCGTAACCTGGACGTTGAAGGCTATGACGTCATCCTTTCTGATTTCGAACCCATTGTTTCCTGGGCCGCAAAACTGCGAGGCAAAAAATCGATCGGTATCGGCCACCAGTATGCCTTCAACTTTAACGTTCCCATGCGGGGCGAAGACTGGCTCAACACAACAGTCATGCGAAACTTCGCACCAGCTGATACAGCTATTGGCCTGCATTGGCATCATTTTGACCATCCTATCCTGCCACCCATCGTTGATATCGAGCCCGATATTGATCGTGAAATTGAGCGGGACAAAGTGATCGTATACCTGCCTTTTGAAGACGCAGAGCAGGTGATTGCGATGCTCAAGAAGTGCCCCGACTACCAGTTTTATGTGTATCACCCGAAGCTGGTCGACGCTGATGACGGCAACATTCACCGAAGACGCACGTCCCGCGTTACCTTCAAAGACGACCTGTACAGTGCCAACGCCGTCATCTGTAACACCGGGTTTGAGTTGATCAGCGAATGCCTGGCGCTTGGCATCAAGATTTTTACCAAACCACTGGCTGGCCAGGTGGAACAGCTGAGCAACGGAGCCGCGCTGTCTGAGCTGGACTACGCCACGGTCACCGATAACCTGTTCCTGCCATCAATCGAGAAGTGGTTGAAAAGCTGCCGCTCGGTCAGGGTGACCTACCCGAACGTACACGAGTGCCTGGCCCGCTGGATCTGCAACGGCACAAAAGAAAGTGTCGAGGAACTGGCTGAAAAGATGTGGCGTGATGTCGAGGTAGTGCGCAGCAGTTCCCGCGGTTAAAGCTCTCCTCTCGCCTGCGCTTCACGAAACGTACTCAGCTCAAATTCCGGCTGAACTTCTGTAGGCGTCTGCTGGTAGCAGGCAACGTCATAAAAGTCGCGGAACGCGCAGATCCTGCTATCACGAACCTCAGCAACACCGCAGATATAAGGCGTCATGAGATCCCTGCCGGTTTCATCCCAGTGATGGTCGACACGTTCGGTAAAAACAACGTTACCGTTACTTGCCATATTCAATAGCTCTGCACTGAAATGTGTCATGGTTTTGAGTATCGGTATTTCACTGGCGAAACCGCCTTTTGCCATGTGTTGAAACAACTCGGCCTGGCCATGGATCGTATCCAGGCCACTGTTCTGCCAGGTGAAATCCTCGGTACAGATGGCTTTGACAGTTTCCGGCAGGTCACCTGTTTCCATGGCTCGAATCAGCCGGAGTACCAGCCGTTCCGCCTCGTTTTGTGCACTATCAACCTCAATCATATTAGCCTCCCTCCTCTCGCGACGTGTTAGCCTTAAAGTTTTAGAGTGTAGAAGAAGAACCGGATCATGTCAGAGTCATTCAAATTCATCCGCTACGAGGGAGTCAAACACGGCGTCGCCAGTATTGCATTGGCCAGACCCGACAAACGCAACGCGCAGAACAAGGCCATGCTGTATGAGCTGAACGATGCGCTGGATCTTGCTGCCCATGACGACGACTGCCGCGTCATTGTGCTGACTGCTGATGGCCCCGATTTTTCTTCCGGACACGACATGAAAGATCTTGAACCCCTGGATCACAAACCTGTGGGTACCTGGGGTGGTTTCCGACAGCCCGGTATCGAAGGCCACTGGTCTTATGAAGAAGAACTGTATCTAGGTTTCTGCTGGCGCTGGCGCAATATTCCCAAACCCACAATGGTGGCCGTACAGGGTCGCGTTATCGCCGGTGGCCTGATGCTGGTCTGGCCATTCGACATCATTATTGCTGCAGATGACGCGCGATTTTCTGATCCGGTGGTGGCTTTCGGCGTGAATGGTGTTGAGTACTTTGCCCATCCCTGGGAAGTGGGTGTTCGCAAGGCGAAGGAAATGCTGTTCACCGGGGAGGCACTGACCGCAGAAGAGGGCAAGGCGCTGGGGATGGTGAACCACGTGGTTCCGAGAGACGAGCTCACCGAGTTCACCATGAAGATGGCGAAACATATCGCGAAACAACCCATGGTGGGACTCAAGTTGGCGAAGCAATCAGTGAACCAGATGCAGGATGGGCAGGGCCTGTGGCCATCACTGCAGGCCGCCATGTCGCTGCAACATATGGGGCACGCCCACGAGCGCATCATGCACCAGAGTGCAGTAGAGCCTGAGGGCGAAAAAAAAATCAGGAAACAGGCGAAGAAGTCCGAATCCAATCAGTTTGATGAATAGCCCCCGGAAACTGGCGTCCACTACAAAAAGCTGCTACTTTTCCAGCCTTCTACAAGCTTATGAACCCGGAGGTTGGAATGGGTCAAGTGTCAATAAATGAGAACGTCATGGACCTGACAGACGAGGGTCCGCGTCTCAAGGGAATGCACTGCAAGAACTGCGGCAATCACGTGTTTCCCATGCAGAAAGGTTGTCCCAAGTGCACCTCGGACGATGTTGAGGAAGTACAGCTCGGTACTCGCGGCACACTCTGGGCATGGACCATACAGGGATTCCCGCCGAAGGCGCCCCCTTACCTGGGCGAAACGGACCCCGAAAAATTCAAACCCTACGGCGTGGGATACATCGAACTGCCGGGGCAACTCAAAGTAGAATCAAGACTGACTGTCTCAGATCCAACCGCACTGAAAAACGGCATGGAGATGGAGATTGTCGGTGAAATCATCGGACAGGACGAAGACGGCAATGACCTGGTCACCTTCGCCTTCGCGCCGGTAGCCTAACGAGGAGAAAATCATGAGTGATGATGTAGCAATTGTTGGCATTGGTATGCATCCCTTTGGACGCCATGAGGGTGTCACGGGAATGGAACAGGGCGCGATCGCAATTCGGAAAGCGTGTGCTGATGCCGGAATCGAATGGAGTGACCTGCAGTTCGCCTTTGGCGGCAGTGTTGCAGCTGGTTCACCGGACCACATGGTTTCACAGATGGGTCTCACGGGCCTGCAGTTCATCAACGTGGTCAACGGTTGTGCAACTGGCGGCTCCGCGCTGATTTCTGCATACAACACGATCAAGTCCGGTGCTTTTGATATCGGTCTTGCGATCGGTTTCGACAAGCACGAGCGCGGCGCGTTCCGGGTTTCTACCGGCAAAGCAGGCGAGCGTGACTGGTACGGCGGTAGCGGTATGGCGCTGACCACCCAGTTCTTCGGCATGAAGATCAATCGTTACATGGAAGAATACGGCATCAGCCAGGATTCCCTGGCGCGAGTTTCTTCCAAGGCTTTCCGAAACGGTTCCCTGAACGAAAATGCATGGCGTCGCCAGGCATTCACCGAAGAAGAAGTCCTGCAGTCCCAGATGCTGTCTTACCCGCTGACCCAGTACATGTTCTGTTCACCGGGCGAAGGCGGCGTGGCGCTGATCCTTGCTCGTGCTGACCAGGCACACAAGTACACGGACAAACCCATCTTCCTGAAGTCTGCCGTGGTCCGATCACGACGTTACGGCAGCTTTGAGGTACTGGCACCTTCCCTGGCACTGGACTATGCAGACGGCCCGACCGTTGATGCTTCCAAGGCTGCTTTTGAAGCTGCCGGTGTTGGTCCTGAAGACATCGATGTTGCCCAGCTCCAGGATACGGAGTCCGGCGCAGAGATCATGCACATGGCTGAAAACGGATTTTGCGAGCACGGTGAGCAGGAAGAGATGCTGGCACGCGGCGACACCGAGATCACCGGTAAACTGCCTGTAAACACGGATGGTGGTTGCCTGGCCAACGGTGAGCCCGTCGGTGCTTCCGGTCTGCGCCAGGTTTATGAAAACGTGCTGCAGCTCCGTGGTGATGCGGGCAAGCGACAGGTGCCCAATAACCCCAAGGTGGCCTACACCCACGTTTACGGTGCACCTGGCATTTCAGGTGTCACTATTCTAAGTACCTGATTTATCGGGCAAGTCGCTTACAAAAACGCCCTCCCATACGGAGGGCGTTTTTGCTTCAATAGACTGAAAATCAGCAAAAACCTTCTGGACAGGGATTTCTGGAGATGAGTATTACCGTCAGGGAAACCGGTGGGCCGCTGGGCGCCATCGTGCAGGGTCTGGACCTGAGCATACAACTGGATCGGACAGAGATTGCCGCGTTAAGGCAGGAGTGGCTGCGCAATCATCTGTTGATCTTTCCCGGGCAAGAGCTCTCGGCTGAAGACCTGGAGCGCTACACACTCTATTTCGGTCATTTTGGCGTGGATCCTTTTTTTAAACCCATAGACGGCCACATGAATATCGTTGCCATCGAGCGCAGGGCCGACGAAAAGGCGCCGTTGTTCGCCGAATCCTGGCACAGTGACTGGAGCTTCCAGAAGGTACCTCCGGCAGGCACCTGCCTTTATGGTATGACCATTCCTCCCGTGGGCGGCCAAACGGGTTTCGTCAACCAGCACCTGGCTTATGAACAGATGCCCATGGCGCTGAAATCGCAGATCCGGGACAGGATCGCCATTCATTCAGCGGCTTCAGGCTATGCCCCAGATGGTCTCTACGGAGACAAACCCGAGGAAGCTGACCGCAGTATGCGCATCATTTTTTCCGAGGAGGCACGCGCCACACAGCGGCATCCACTGGTCAGGCGCCACCCCGAAACCGGCGTTGAAGGCATCTTCGGCTGTATTGGTTACATCATCGGTATCGAAGGCATGCCTGAAGACGAAGCCAGGGACCTGCTGATGGAACTCTACCAGTGGCAAACCCGGGAAGAGTTCATCTATATGCACACCTGGGAGCAAAAAATGCTCATCATGTGGGACAACCGCAGCGTCATCCACCGCGCATTCGGCGGTTTCGATGGTTATGACCGGTTGCTGCACCGAACGACCATCGCCGAGCGGGTCGTTCAGTCCTGATCATTTTTGCCGCTTAAGGGTTGTACCAGATAGGAGAGGTGTAAGCCCGCTCCTGGGTCCAGGGTGCTGTCTGTTCCGGCAGCGGCAAGCCGAATCTCACAGAATCATAAGTTGACCACCTGGGCGTCGGAATCTCGATCGCCCGCGCGTAATAAAAGGCTTTTTGCGCAGGATCAAACTCCGGGTCTGTCCAGACCGTAGAGAGTTCCGCAGCACCGATGGTGTTGGTCCAGGTGGCGGTTGACGCATCCACCGTATTACCAACCGGAGGCAGTTTACCGTCTTTTCCGGGATCACGTTCTCCCGACCAGCTCACATCAAAAACCTGTTCATGCACGTCACCCTGCTCATCCATCCAGCCCTTGATAACCTGGATACGATCCAGGTTTCCGCTGCGTGGATCCTTGCTGGCGTAGACCAGGAAGCTGGGCGCATCATCATCCGGTGCATTTGACAGTTCACCGCCCATGGGAACGCCTTTGCCGTAACCCACCTTGTCCCTGGTGCCTGATCTCGCATCCGCAGCCTTAAAATCCCAGCCACCAAAGAAGCGGACGGTCATGCGCGGGCCCGTCGTTGCATAGGTTTCCCGGCGCGCCATGGCATCGAAAATCGACTCGCGGGTGTTCTCTTCAGCCCAGACCGCGGCGAGACCGGATGCCACCATTTCCCAACCCAAACGGTCATGGTCCATTCGACCAACGCCAGGTTCCCGGGAAGAGTGTTTGCCAAAGAAGTTGTTCTCGGCCGCGGTAGCGAGAGATGTGTGTGAGTCCGTCGAACCGATCATGCCGAACTTGTAGGGATTGGTACCCAGGCGTTCCTCCAGCTGCAGGCCACGCTTCAAAGCCTCTCGGGCATATTCGCCGGCGAGCATGTCATCAGTTTTCGGGGTGGATCGATCCAGGTTCCACTCATCCCAGGTTTCATAGTCTGCAAACTCATCATTGGGCGACAGGAAAGGATGTGATTCGCCGTCACCTTTGATCTGCGTCACCTCGTACAGCGGCTCCCACTTGCTGCGCGTCTGGACATAGTCCTCGTCCAGTTTGCGGCCGGTGTATTGCTCATCAATCGGGAACATGATTCCGTTAGCGAGATTGCCATTGTGCGCAATGGCCAGTACGTCACCACCTGTTTCGGACTCGTACTGTTCAAGCCACTTCCAGAGCTCGCGCGGGTCCAGGCTACCGAAGGGCTCTGCCGTCGTGAAGGGCACCATCTGGTTCGCCTTGTCCGCGCCATCCCGATAGATCACCACCCGGTGCATGTTTCCGCCGAGCGCGAGAGACGTCCACTCGTAACCAACAAAGGCCGTAAACCGTCCAGGCTCGTTGTATTTCTCCGCGAACTCGACGGTCTTCTCCCAGGCATTGCGATAAGCCGCAGAATCAGGGGTGTAGACCATGTTCTGTGGAAACACACCCTGGGAAAATTTTGTAACAATCTCCCAGGCGACACTCGCCCCTTTCCCCGAGTGGATTCGGTCATGCCAGTCCCGACCAATTTCCTGTGACAGGATGTAGTCAGTACCCTGGAACAGGTCCGGAAAGAAACCCATGTTGTCCGAGTGATCTGCAACCACCAGGAAATCCAGCGGTTCTGACAACTGCGCTTTCAAACCGTGTGTGCTGGTAACTTCTTCGCCCCGCGCAAAGCGATATGCAGCATCGTGGCCCAGCCGGTTACCATAGGCACCTGCATCCATCGACATGTTGGTGTGAAGGTGCGTATCGCCCCACAATACTTTCGTTGGGAAGTTCCGGTCCGCGTAGGGAGAAAAGGTTTGAGACTCCTCAGCTAGGATCGGCGACACACACGCAAGGAGCGCTACCGTGATTGGTATTTTTTTCATAGTGTTCTCCCGTACATACCCTGGAGTGCCTCTCCCATGTTGGCGGGATGTTCGCTCTCGGAAAAATCGGTGATCCTGTCCCAGTTTTCCGCAACCGCATCCAGCGTGACGGCTTCTTTCCTTGGGTCAATATTCAACCCGACGCTGCGCTCCCAGCGCACTTTCTTGAAAGAACCGGCTGAAGCTTCAAACATGCTGCCGGATTCCGTGCAGGCTTCGTGGGCCAGGTAAGCCACCAGTGGGGCAACATATTCCGTTTTGATCGCCGCCTTCAGTTCCTCCGGGAAGTTTGTGCTGTTCATCTCGGTGGCGCCAAATGGAGAGACGCAATTACAGGTGATATTGAATTTTGCACCCTCAAGGGCGATAGACTGGGCGAGACCGTACATACCCATCTTGGCCGACGCGTAGTTCGCCTGCCCGAAATTCCCATACATGCCAGCCGAGGACGAGAGCAGCACTATGCGTCCGCCGCCCTGGTTCTCAAAATGTGGCCAGGCGGCACGGGCAAGCTTGAACGAAGTCTTGAGGTGAACATCCAACACCGCATCCCACTGCTCATCAGTCATCTTCTTAAGCGTTTTGTCATTAAGAAAACCGGCATTGTGCACGATGGCATCAATACGACCGCAGCGTTTAACCACCCGTTCTACCAGCGCATCGCTGTCTTCAACACGACCCGGGAAATGCACGGCCTCACCACCGGCATCTACAATTTCCCTCGTCGCGCCACGGTCGTCGTCAGACGTGCTGTTCAGTGCCACCATGGCACCAGCACCTGCCAGGCAATTTGCAAACGCTTTACCCAGACCTCGACTGCCGCCCGTGACCAGCACAACCTTGTGATCAAAGCGCACTGCCATTAGCGACGCTCCAGTTGTGAGATCGCCGGTGACTTGATCTCATAGATCTCGATAACATTGCCGCAGGGGTCTCTTCCGTAAATGGCAGAAGATTCATCGCCGAAGTGCACAACCTCCCCCACAAACTCCATACCGTGTTCCTGCAGGCGAACATATTCGGCCTCGATGTCATCCACCTGCAGGGCGAAGTGTGGATATCCGTAATCACAGGGCCGTGAGCGCAGGTCCTCGGGTTCCGGATTCGTATACTGCCAGAGTTCAATGTGGGCGTTGGGTCCCTTGAGCATCGCCATCTGCGCTTTTGCATCTTTAAGACCGATGGCTGCGTCTACTTCCGGGCGCCTGTCGAATTCACTTTCCTGAACTATCTCAAAACCGAGGCCCTCGGTGTAAAACTTCAGGGCCTTGTCAAAGTCGCTGACGCCAATGGCGACATGGTGGATGCCTACTATCATGCTTGTTGTTTTCCTTATTGCGAGAGTCGGACTATGTCGCGAGCAGTATTCCAGATTCTGACCCAATGATAAAAGGTGCCCGCGCCGCTGGCGCACGGCGCCTAATCAAGGAGTGCCCACAGCGCGGTTGGCCCCGTGATGAGGGATGAATCTCTAATTACTGCTCGAGAGGCTGGTTCGTGAACTGAAGACGCAATGTAAATGCGCCTGCGGCGCGGGCATGATCCAGCGACTGACGAGTATCTTTGTTTACTGCTCGCGAGAAAGCTTAGCTCTTGAGACGCTCATTGTAGAAGGCAAGGATTTCAAGCAACGCCTTCTGCGTCGGCTCCCCCTCTTCATCAATCAGGTGCCGGGTAACGACACTGTGAGGAGGCATGCCTGTGCCCTGGCGGGCAGACTCTGCAGGAAGAATTGTGCCGATGAATCGATCACCTATCGCTTCACGATAATCATCAAACCGCTGCCTGTCGCAGAAACTGTCGCCTTCGAAACAGTAGCCCAGCACCGTCAGGTCTTCGGCTTCAAGCCTGTCTTTGATGCACCGAATTTCTTCCGGTGATGCGTGGATGCCACCCTTTTTGCCTATAGGTAATGATGGCTGCGAAAGCACCGGTGCCAACACCGAGGGTTCCAGCATCAGGTTAAAAGCGAAGTTTCCGGTGAAGCACATGCCTATTGCGCCAACACCTTTACCGCCGCTTTCAATATGGGCGTGTTTCGCCAGTTCCCGCAGCCAGTCAACGACCGGGCTGGTTCGATTGGCAGCGAAAGCGCTGAATTCGCGGGAAATACATGCCCTGGCCATGGAACCAAGGGTATAACCGGTGGTCGGCACCTTGCCGTCTTTACCGAACATATGCGGCATCCAGACCGTGAAACCCTCGTCACGCACCCTTCGCGCAAAGTCCGCAACGAGCTGATAGATTCCGGGCATCTCGGACATGATGATGACCGCCGGACCTTCACCGGAGACGTAGACATCCTTCGTTTTGCCAAGGAACGTCAGCTGGCGCTTGTCAAAATCCTCAAGCGGTTCGAAGTTGATGACAAGCTCTTCACTCATCAGGCAATCATGGTCAGGCGCTCATGCGCGCCCGTCATGCGGTACTTGATATCGATACCCACGGGGCAGGCTCCCGTACAGGGTGCAGAACAGGTCACGCACTTGTCGGCCTGCTTGTCGAGCGCGGCGTAAAGTTTCATGGCTTCTTTCTCATCGCCATAGTCTTCAAAGTACATGCGGTGACGCAGCACGTCGTTGATCGGCAGTGATTCCGGACAACTGCTGAGGCAATCACCACAGGAGGCAAAGCAGTGGGTACCGACGATGAGGTCGTCATACTTGTTCAGTACATCCACATCCGAGTCGGTCAGGGACTTGCCTGATGCATGCAGGTATTCATCCAGGTGTTCAGTTTCAAAGAACGAAACAACGAGACACGAAACATTCGGGTCTGCATTGACCCACTTGAAGGCAGCCTGCGTGTAGGACGTTGCATCATCCTGCAATTCCACCATGCCTCGATGCTTGGCGCCCTTCAGGGTTTTCATCGCGACAATACCGATGCCGTTTTCTGCCGCACGCTTGATAATGTCCTGCTGCTTGGGCCAGGCACCGTGGTGGTAGGCAAGCATCATGACATCAAACTTGCCGCTGTCGATGGCTGCATCGGCAACTTCTTCAAGGTTCGGCGTATGGGTAGAGACACCAAGGAAGCGAACCTTGCCCTGGGCTTTCGCGGTTTCAAACGCCTCCATCATGTTTGGATCCATCAGGCGCTCGACGGTATCGCAGGCGTGCACATGCACCAGGTCAACATAGTCGGTTTGCAGCCTCGACAGACTGTCGTCCAGTGCCGCAATGTAATCTTCCGGGGACGAGCCATGACGCACGTGGCCCTCTGAAGTACACCACTTGGTGACCACAAACAGGTCTTCACGTTTACGATCCCTGATGACATTACCGACGGTGGTCTCGGAAAGCGCCCCGGCATAGTCAGGCGATGTATCGATATAGTTGATGCCGCGATCCAGCGCTTCACGCAGCAGGTCCTCCGGATTGGTGTGACGCATGATGCGGCCGGTGCCGATGGAAATATCCGAGGCCATGAAACCGGTGCTGCCTAGCGGACGCTTTGAAACAATACGTGAACCTTTCCAGCTGTCATGAGGGTTTTCAGCCGTCAGCTCATCCTGGCCGGCCTCGCGCATCATAGGGATGGTGGACTGCATCCAGGGCATCATTTTGGCCGCCACCGCTGCCGTACCGCCGATAAGGCCACCCGTAACCGCGGCGCCACCCATCAGGAATTTTCGCCTGCCGCTTGGCGCGTCTGCTGCAGGCTGATCACTGCCCAGGTTTTTCGCCCAGATCACGGTCAGCGCAATGCTGATCACCACCATGATGCCAAACACGATAGAAGGCGCGAGGGGCACCATGGAGCGATCCACGCCCTCGAGGCCTTCATAAAGCCAGGCACCCAGGCCGAAGTAACCCAGAAGAAAGGTCACTACCCATGCCGCCAGCGTGATTTGTCCAATGTTCTTCATTTTCGCTCTCCCCGAATTCGATGAGCCGGACCGCGCTCGATAACGAGTCACTGTAGCCTATTTTTATTGTGTGTCACACTAACCTGTCGAAAAACGCAGTCACCCATGAATAACACCCAGCGCACCACCCTGCTCGCTTTCCTCACCTACTTTGTCATGTCCGCGATGCTGGCACCGATTGGGATTATCTCAACACCCATGGCTGAACACTTCGGGCAGTCAGTACCTGAAGTCACACGCCAGTTCAGCTGGCTTACCGGAGGGATCCTGGTGGGCGCCATCATTGCGCTCGTGATCTATGACTTCGCTGGGCTCAAACAGGTATTCCTCGGCGTCTACGGCATCATGACGGCGGCACTGTTGTCACTGATGGTGTTTGATAACCTGACCATGGTTCGACTTGCGCTTGGAGTCGTCGGAACCGGCTGCGGTATTGGGCTTGCCGGCGCTGCCATCGTGATTTCCCTCACATTCGATGAAAACCGCCGGGCTTCGATGCTGGTACTGACCGACAGCTGTTTCAGTATTGCCGGCTTTATCAGCGCCTGGGTCACCACCTTCCTGATCTCCCGGGAATTTGGCTGGAGCACCAGCTACCAGCTGCTGGCTCTGGTGACCGTCACCATCATGGGGCTGGCGCTGCTGTCCCTGTTTCCGAAAACCACTCATGAAGCAAGCGGTAACGTACCCTGGACACCCTGGCCTTTGCCGGTCTGGCTCTGCGTCACCTCACTGTTCCTGTATACCCTGGGGCAATACTCCATCCTGTTCTGGCTGCCCAACTATGCAATGACTCAACTGGCGGCTGAAGAAGGTGCTGCCGGTAACCTGGTGGGTCAGTTCTGGCTCGGGATGTTTATTGCGCAGCTGTTTGTGGCCTGGTGGGTATTCAGGATCGGAGTCAGGAAGCTGGTGCTGATTGGCTCTATCACAACGTGCCTGGGTTCGGTGCCGCTCTGGCTGGTGTCGGATATCAGCCAGCTGACCATCCTTGCGCTTGCGTGGGGTTTTCTGAACCTTGCCATGCTGAAAGCCATACTTTCGTTCGCGACCGAAATAGTGGACTTGCCGAGCCCGAGGCTGGTGTCACTGATGTTACTGGGGGCAACGGTGGGTACCGCGGTGAGCCCGGCGATCACCAGCCAGGTCGTGGAGTGGACCGACAACAGAACCATCCTGATGTTCGGCACCGCCTGCTATGCACTTCTCTTTGTATTCATAACCGCCGCCAGAACAATGAGCCCTCAGCGAAGCCTTTAGCGAGAAAGAAGCCTTTAGCGAGCAGAAAGCCTTTAGCGAGAAAGAAGCCTTTAGCGAGCAGAAAGCCTTTAGCGAGCAGAAAGCCTTTAGCGAATAAAGAGTTGTTGATCTACCTTTGGTTTTCGATCATCAGGAAAAACGGGTTGGATCCCCGCCCATCATCATGCCACCCATCTCCAGCATGGCACCACTGCCACTGGCAGTAATACGGGAAATTCGCCCGTGTTTGCGCAGCCCGGGCTTCCGGTAATTTCTCTTGCCAGTTTTCCCCAGGGTTTTGTCGTTGATTTCGATTTTCATGAGAATCGTGTGGCCGCCATCATCCCCATCATGCCACCCATTTCCTGCATTGCGCCGCTGCCACTTGCCGTGATGCGTGCTATACGGCCATGTTTACGGAGCTGTGGTTTCCGGTAAGATCTTTTGCTCTTTTTTGATTGGTTATCGACAGACCTATCCATCCTTCCTGATTAGCTGGCGTTTTCCCAGTAAGGTGCGCGCAACTTTCGCTTGTTAATTTTCCCCATTGTATTGCGTCCAAGGTCATCTACATAGTCCAGTGTGCGTGGACACTTGTAATGGGACAACCGTTCACGACACCAGGCAATCAGTTCGTCGGGTGACGGGTGATCCGCATCGTCATGGGGAATGACGAGCGCCTTCAGCTCTTCACCCATATCCTTGTTCGGCACACCAATACAGGCCACATCCAGCACCGCAGGATGATCAATCAGCACCTGCTCGGCTTCCGCCGGATAGATGTTCACGCCACCGGAGACCACCATGTCACTGAAGCGGTCTGTGATAAAGACATAGCCTTCTTCATTCATGTAGGCGATTTCGCCCAGGGTGAACACCCCGGGGGCTATGTGGGCCGCCGCCGACTTCTCAGGATCATTGTGGTAAATCACGCCGCGGCCAGTCTCATCCTCAAAAAAGAGGCGACCTTCTGTATTCGGCGGCACTTCATTGTTGTCATCGTCCAGGATCTTTGCGGTGAACGGCGGCACTGCCTTACCGACAGAGCCCGGGTACTTGAGCCACTCTTCCGAGGTGATCATGCAGGTTGTGCCCACTTCGCTGGCGCCGTAGGCATCAATGAAGACCGGGCCAAACCATTCGATCATGGCGCGCTTCACGTCCACCGGGCATTTCGCGCCGGTGTGGCTGATAGAAACAATAGAAGACACGTCATACTGCGCCTTCACATCTTCCGGCAATGCCAGCAGGCGCACGAAGTGTGTTGGCACCATGATGGTGTTGCTGACTTTGTACTTTTCAATCGCAGCAAGCGTGTTTTCCGCACTGAACCGTCCCAGGATGACCGATTTCATGCCTGCGATCAGCTGCCTCGTTCCTGACAACGGGCCTGTGTGATACATAGGGCCAACCACCAGCTGGGTTCCAATCTGGCCCCCGGTACGCTCAAGCACACCCGCCTTGAAGTTGGCCAGGTGCTCATCCACCGTATCACCACCGGCAAACATGGTGGGCGGCAGGTCAGTACCCTTCGGTCTGCCTGTCGTACCCGAGGTATAAAGCAGGTTTGGTCTCGGTGGAACACTCTGGTCGGGGCCGGCGGGGTCGTTTCCAGCAAGCCAGTCTGCCCAGGGTGTGAGGTCCGCATCAGCAGGCGCACCCCAGCCAATAACGGTATGCACATCCGAACCTTTCGCCGCCTCAATACCGCGATCATAGGTTTCGGGACCGACGAACAGGACGCGTGCACCGGAATCACAGAGAATGTAGTTCACTTCCTCGGCGGTCAGGTGGAAATTCACCGGTACCACTGAGGCTCCGGCAATCAGGCCTCCCAGGTTAGCCAGTGCCGTTTCCACCGCGTTTTCGGCAAACACTGCAATCCGGGTCTCGGGGCCCAGGTCCATCGCCTGCAGACCACTACCACATCGATTTAGCTGATCATCAACTTCCGCCCAGGTGAGTGCTGTGTGGTCATCGCGAATGGCAATGTCATCGGGGGCTTCGTTAGCATAAGGTTTGGCAAAGGTCAT
>JADHNI010000064.1 GCA_016779585.1 Pseudomonadales bacterium | reverse complement strand
CACGATAGACAGATCTACCATCGGTGGCGGTCATCGCATGCACAAGCCACACCTCGTCATCGTTAGTGACATCACCCCAGGCTTTGATATGCGCATTTCTTGTCGTCGAAGTGATGCGTGACACGGGCACAACCACCTCAAGGAACTTGAACCATTCAGCCAGCTTGGCTTCATCATCACCAATCGATTGATTGAAGGCTTCGTTGGACGCCATGGAAGGATAGATGCTGACAAAAGAATGGGTTGCCGGGTTGCCTCCATCGGCCACATTCTGCAGCAGGATTATTCGATTCTTGGATTTTTTGCCGGGCCCTTCCATCCAGGCGTTAAACGCCTCTACGATTTTCATGCCATCGGCAGGATTGTTAACCGCGATTCCGTTGATGTGGGAACCCGGACCAGCCTGAACAGAAAAAGACAACACAAACAACAACGATACAGCGATAGAACCTAACAGCTTCTTCATAACTACTTCCTCGTTAATTTTTTTTGGTTTTGTGGGTGGGCGAGGTCCCTTCGCCCATTCGCTATGTCATTCCGAGGGTGGTGCTTTGATGGTGTCGACGTTGTAGAGCCCGGAACCGCAGTCCATGACCAGGCTGAAGTACTGGTTCGCCGTCCTGGTTGAGTCCGTGGTAAATATCTGGGTCACGGTGGAACCGTAGCTTTCCATATCTCCGTAACCAACGAGATAAAGCAGGTCCACATCGCCATTGGTGTGCATCGGGCTGAAGCGGAAGATTGACTGGCCAACACCAGCAGCTTTCGCCGTCTTGACGTAGTTCTCTTCAACGGCACGAACGTTGCTCATGGTTTTACCCTTGTGCAGGGTGCATCCATAAACTTCCATGACGCCATTGTCATCCGTCTGCGGACCATCGCCCATCAACTGCTCTGATACCCAGGTCTGCGAGGTGCAGGTTGAGATTTTGTCAAACCTCGCCTGGGCTGCCTGGCCTTCAGAGCTGGCAGCGTATGCCGCACCACCCTTTGCCCAGGTGTTCATATTGGGGCTACCGCCCAGCCAATAGAAGTTGTATGGCAGCGGTGACCTGATCGGGGTGACCATCCACGCCGCATACTGGTTAAGGGCCTCGTTGTCGATTTTCTTAACCTGCTGCTTCCAGTAGTCCACAGCACTCTGCACATCACCTGCATCACTTCCCTCATTCAGGTGACAACTAAAGGTCTCGACGATCGGAGGTGTCTCCGCAGCCTGGACCTGTCCAACTAACAAACAGAACAACATCACAATAGGAATACTGACTTTTGTTTTCATTCCTGTGCTCTCCATTTTGGATTTGAGTGACAGCGAAGACTTCAGTATCCAGCCCAAACTTTCTGAAAGGGAAACCGCACTCCCCGCCGGCCTTTCCCGCCACAGGACCTCGTGACGGTAGGGCAGTATGAACTTGTCAGCAGTGCTATCAAACCAAGATCAAAAATGAGTATGTTCGCGTCGCTACACATCACCCAAAAAATTTGGCACGACAAATGTCGGGAGTTATGCTGCGGTAATGAACGAACTGGTCCGGTTAACTGCCGTAGAACAGCGAGCCCTGATTGACAGCAAAGAGATCAGCGCCGTGGAACTGCTGGAAGCCCACGAAACCCGCATTGCAGCGGTCAACCCGCGCGTCAATGCGATCGTCACCCACACACCCGAAATCGCACGCAATGCTGCGAAGCGCGTGGATGCGGCCATCGCCGCCGGTAAAAATCCAGGTCTCCTCGCAGGCCTGCCAACCGTACACAAAGACCTGGCTGAAACCGCCGATATTCGTACCACCTGGGGTTCGCCCCGTTTCAAAGACTACGTGCCCAATCGCAATGCTCTCATTGTGCAACGCCAGATTGATGCCGGTGCCGTAACACTCGGTAAATCCAACACGCCGGAATGGGGCGCAGGCTCACAGACATTCAATGAAGTTTTTGGCGCCACTCTGAATCCTTATGACCTGGCAAAAACCTGTGGCGGCAGTTCCGGCGGCGCCGGTGCAGCACTCGCTGCCCGCATGGTGCCTATTGCTGACGGCAGCGACCTGGGAGGATCGCTCAGGAACCCTGGCAGCTTTAACAACGTCGTAGGTTTCCGGACTTCTGCCGGTCGCGTACCAATTTTTCCGGCTGCCATGGGTTGGTCGAACACGCCGATTCACGGGCCGATGGCGCGAACCGTGAAAGACTGCGCATTGTTCCTGGCGGCCATAGCAGGACCCGATCCAAGGGTACCCATATCACTGCCTGACGCCGGAGCCACTTTCCTTGGGGCGCTGGAGATGGACCCTCGTGGCACCCGGGTTGCCGTGGCACCGGAATTTGGCGGTCAGCTGCCGGTTGAACCCGAGGTCAGCGATATCGTCGCGAGCAGTGACGCCATACTAAAATCGTTGGGATGCACAGTCCTCGATGCCTGTCCAAATTTCGAAGGCGCAGACGAGGTGTTCAAAACACTACGAGCCCTGGGGTATGGCCGCGACACATGGTGACGCGATTAAAAAGTACCGGGACCAGTACAAGGACACAGTTATCTGGAATGTTGAGGCCGGACTCACGTTAAGTGCCGCAGACCTTGCTGCCGCAGAAACAATCAGGACCAACATCTACCTTCGCGTCATGAAATTTTTTGAGCAGGTGGATTTCCTGGTGCTTCCTGTTTCGCAGGTCGCCCCTTTCGATGTCACCCTGGAGTATCCCGCCACAATCAACGGTATGGAGATGCTGACCTACATCGACTGGATGAAATCCTGCTACTACATCACAGTAACCGGGCTGCCCACGATCTCGCTGCCGTTCGGTTTTACCGAGGCGGGACTTCCGGTAGGGATTCAGATTGTCGGTAAACCCCAGGGTGAACTCGAACTCCTGAAGTTCGCCAACGTCATTGAAGCGGCGCAGCCGGCCTGGAAACGCGAGCCGCTACTGGACTGAACGATCGATCTCGTCCAGCCATGCGATCGCGCTCTCGACATCAGTAAACGCACTCGCTTCAACCGGAGCATGCTTGTCTGAGTGTGCAACAATCACCCGGAGAATACCGTAGGTGGCGGGCTTGTCTGACACCCAGGCTGTACGTCGCTGAAAATCCTGATCGAGAAAAATCGCCGTTGCAGCAGCGGCGCCGGCGACATTGACGCTGGCGAAACCTTCCATCATGCAGTCTCGCATATCCCACAGTGTCTTGAGGGTTGCACCCGCCTGGTTGTAGGCAGCAATCCATTCACCTAGTTCCAACGGAACCAGCGTGCCGGTGACGGTATGAATCGTCAGGTTCGGTTCCTGCTGCGACTTAGTGAGTTCGGCCATCCGTGTGCTTAGTCTGACTGCTTCCGTGTTTCTACTATGTAGGACATACAGAAAAAGTACAGGGAATATAAAGATCGATTTAGTTATACTTATAGCCAATCGTTCCTTGGGGGTGGTGCACTTAATTTTGTGCAACCTGAGATTAAACCCCAGAACCTGATCCGGTTAATGCCGGCGTAGGAAAAGGATGCTCGCCGTTTCATCTTCTATTACGTCAAACCGGGTCTCTTTGTAACTGCTCAGGAGAGACTCATGAACCATTTTTTAAGGGCTACCGCCCTAAGCATACTATTCGCCTCTGCTGTTGCGTCAGCAGAGACCACGCTCCCGGAGGTCGTTGTTACCGCGTCTCTGAGGCAGGACAGTACGATGGATACAGCTGCCAGCGTCTCTGTAGTGAGCGAGGAAGTGATTCGCGCCAGGGCAGCACAGCACTTCGAAGACATCATCAACACCATTCCAAACGTGAACTATGCTTCAGGCTCCAATCGGGCACGCTTCTTCCAGATTCGCGGCATAGGGGAACGCAGTCAGTTTGTTAACCCCATCAACCCTTCTGTCGGAGTCCTGATCGACGACGTCGATTTTTCCGGCGCTGGCACCATCGCAACACTGATGGACGTGCAGCAGGTAGAGGTACTGAGGGGCCCCCAGGGAACGCGTTATGGAGCCAATGCCCTGGCAGGACTCATTAACGTCACAACGAACGAACCGGACGATTCCCGCTTTGCCGAGTTTAAGCTCATGGCAGGTGAGTACAGCACCGAAACTTTCGGTATGGTCCTGAACGCACCAGTGAATGCGGATTTCAAAACCCGGCTGGTTGTTGAGTCCCACGAAAGCGACGGCTATATCGAAAATGATTTCCTGGGTCGTGACGACACCAATGGCCGCGATGAGATGACCATTCGCGGCAAACTAAACTGGCAGGTCTCTGATGACTGGTCCCTCGGGCTGACCGTTGCCGATGTAAATATCGACAACGGTTACGATGCGTTTTCCCTCGACAATACGCGGCACACACTCTCCGATGAACCCGGCTTCGACCGCCAGGACTCGACCTATTTCTCTCTCAGGAGTGACTGGAACCTTGAAAGGTTCGATGTCACCGCATTACTGAATCAATCTGAGTCGGATAGCGAGTACGGGTACGATGAAGACTGGAGCTTCACCGGCATCCATCCCTGGGGATACACATCAACCGACCATTACTTCCGTGAGCGGGAAACCACCAGCGCCGAGATACGCCTGCTGTCAAACGATCGTTCAAGGTTATTCAACGACACAACCGATTGGGTGCTCGGACTCTACTACCTCGCATCAGATGAGACTCTAGAGCGGCAGTACACATTCGACGCTGGTCCGTTTTTCAGTGACTACGACTTCGATACGCTCGCTGTCTTCACCCAGCTCGACGCTGCCCTGTCGAACAGCACCACTCTGACCCTTGGGCTACGGCTGGAAGAAAGAGATACAACCTATGACGACTCCGAAGGCGTGGTTTTCTCCCCGCACGACTCCATGTGGGGAGGCAAACTTGCCATTGAAAATAGACTGGAGAGTGACGCACTGATCTATGCTTCCGTGTCACGTGGTTACAAGGCTGGCGGCTTTAATACCGATGGCAGCCTGGATGCTGACCTTCGCACCTTCGATGAGGAATACCTCATTGAATACGAGCTGGGCTATAAGGCGATGCTCGCTGGCGGTGCGCTCGGGTTGCAGGTTGCCGTCTTCTACGACGACCGGCACGACCAGCAGGTCAAGAGCAGCCTGGTTCGCACACGACCGGATGGCAGCACCGAGTTCATCGACTTCCTGGGCAATGCGGCCGAGGGTACAAATCGTGGCCTCGAGATAGATATGAGCTGGACCCTGTCGGAGCGCTTCTTCCTCACCGCCAACGTCGGCTGGCTGGACGCGGAATTTGATGAGTTCACCAATGAATTTGGCGAAGACCTGTCAGGTCGTGACCAGGCTCACGCACCAGGTTACATGTTCAACGTGGCGCTCAGTTACGAACAAGGCCCCTGGTTTGCCAGCCTCTCGGTTGATGGCAAGGATGAGTTCTATTTTTCCGACAGGCACGCGCTAAAGAGCGACAGCTATACGCTATTCAATGCGTCCATGGGTTACACAGCAGACCAGTGGACAGTGACACTCTGGGGGCGAAACCTCGCAGATGAAGACTATTACGTCAGAGGCTTCGGCAGCTTTGGCAACGACCCACGTAAGTTTTATGTCACTGAACCTTACTACCAGTTCGGGGAACCCCGTATTACCGGCCTGACTTTCGAGTTCCGGCTCGGAGACTCCTGAAGGGAATGAACGACGTCCTGACGACAGCTGTTACGCAGCTCCAGCAATCTTCCCTGCTGGAGCTTTGCGCGGTGGTCCTGGCGGTTATCTACCTGATCCTCGCCGTCAGGCAGAACATCGCCTGCTGGTACGCGGCCTTCGTGTCCACTGCCCTTTTCCTGTACATCTTCTGGCAGGTGAACCTGTACATGGAGTCAGCCCTGCAGGTGTTTTACCTGGCCATGGCTGTGTACGGCTGGTACCAGTGGCAGCACGGTGCTAACGAAGGCAAACAGCTGGCAATCAGGACCTGGCCGGTGCACTACCACCTTATTGCTATCTCATTTGTTCTGCTGGCGACGCTCGCAAGCGGCACCCTCCTCGCTCATACTGACCAGCGGCTTGGCTACGTCGACTCGTTCACGACCTGGGGTGCGGTCATCACCACCTATATGGTGGCACGAAAGGTGCTGGAGAACTGGGTCTACTGGCTGGTGATCGACAGTGTGTCCATCTATCTGTACCTGGACCGTGAGCTTTACTTCACCGCCATTCTGTTTATCGTCTACATTGTGATTATCTTCTTTGGCTTTCGTGCCTGGTGGCTGGATTATCGATGTCAGACTGGTATTTCTCACTCCTGAGATATCCAAAGCTGGTGCTTGTCACCTGCCTGGTTGTTTGCCTGGCAACCATGTCAGGGATCCGACATTTTTCCTTTGATGCTTCCGCTGACACACTTGTTGTTGATGGAGATCCCGCGCTGGAAAAGTACAACCAGATGGCGGCAATTTTCGGAGGTGATGACTTTATTGTTCTCACCTACACCCATGACGATTTGTTCAGTGACACTGCCCTGGACGAAATCGAATCCCTGCAGCAACAACTGGCAGAGTTGCCGGGCATCAGCACTACCTACTCCATCCTCGATGCTCCACTGATCGAAAGCCCGCCGATACCCCTGGAACATATTGCGGAAGACTATCGAACACTTCGCGACAGAAGTGTCGACCGTTCGCTTGCCATGGATGAATTAGCCAACAGTCCGCTCATGAGCGATTACCTCATCGCCCGGAATGGCAAAAGCACTGCAATCAGCGCCACCCTGAAACGGGACGAGATGCTGGAACTGTTGCGCGAGGCCAAAGATGAGGCTCGCCAGCGCGGTGACGGTATAGCAGAAACCCGGGACGCCTATCTGCAAACACGAAGTGAGTATGTCGCAAACAGGGACAATTTGATCCAGTCGCTGAGGGAAGTCCGGGATAGCTATAGTGGAGAAGCGACAATCTTCATCTCGGGTGTGCCGATGATCGCAGCAGATATGCTGAGCTATGTACGATCTGACCTGCAGATATTCAGTGCACTGGTGCTTGCACTGATCATCATCCTGCTCACCTTCTTCTTCCGAAAACCTCGATGGGTCGCAATACCGATACTTATCTGCCTGACCACGGTTGGCATCACCATGGGACTGCTGGGCATCATGCGAACGCCAGTAACGGTGGTGTCATCCAATTTCATATCCCTGCTGTCCATCATCAGCATTTCATTTTCCATTCACCTTGTGGTGCGCTACCGGGAACTGCTTGCACGCGGCGGGCTCGAACACGAAGCCATGGTGAAAGAAACCATGCGCAGCAAGTTTACCCCCTGCCTGTATACGGCACTGACAACACTGCTTGCTTTCGGGTCTATGCTGGGCAGCAGTATTCTGCCCATTGAAGACTTCGGCTGGATGATGTGCCTCGGAATCATCATTGCACTAATCATTACGTATGTGCTGTTCCCGACAATCCTGCTGATTATCGGACCCACGCAAGCCAGCAAGACGATTGAGAAACCGATCATCCTGACGAACTGGTTTGAACACCTGTCTGTAAATCGCACCGGGTGGGTTCTGGCTGTTTCGGCAGTGCTTACCCTGCCTGCGATTTACGGCACGACGCTGATCACCTTCGACAACCGCTTCATTGACTACTTCCATGAAGACACCGACATACACCAGGGTATGACACATATTGATGAACACCTGGGCGGTACCCTGCCACTTGATGTCTACCTGCAATTTGAACAGCACGATGATGCGGCCGGTGACTTCTTTGATGACTTCGAAGATGAATACCCCGAACGCTACTGGTACACGCCTGACAAACTGGAATCCCTGCGCACACTGCAGCAGGCACTGGAGGAACGTCCGGAAGTAGGCAAGGTCATTTCCCTTGCTTCGATGGAGCAGATGGCCAGACGATTTAATGATGGTGACGCGCTCACAGGTCTTGAAATCACCTACGTGCTGGGTGAACTGCCCCAGGACGTGCGCGATTTCCTGATCGAACCTTATGGCAGCCCGACCGAAGGCTGGATGAGGATCAACGCCAGGATCAAGGAAAGCCAAACCGAATTTTCGAAGCAGGACCTGATTGACTCCATTACTCGCTTCGCCCGCGAAGAGATGGCTCTGGATGACAATCGGTTTATCGTCACCGGGATGGTAGTGCTGTTCAACGACATGTTGAAACAGCTGGCTGATTCACAGGCAAGGACTCTGGGCTATGTCATCATCGCAACCTTCATCATGTTCTCGATCCTCCTGCGCTCCCTGCGACTCGCACTGATTGCACTGATGCCTAACGTACTGGCAGCCACAATGATTATCGCCTTTATGGGGTATGCCGGTATCCCGCTGGACATGATGACTGTGACCATTGCTGCAATCTGCATTGGCATCGGCGTCGATGATGCCATTCACTACCTACACAGGTTTCGTGAAGAGACAGACCGTTCGTTGAGTGCACGGGAAGCTGTGATCACGTCCCACAACACGATCGGGCATGCCATGTACTTCACCACCATGACCATCATGGGTGGATTTTCGATCCTGGCGTTGTCGAACTTTGTACCAACCATTTACTTCGGTCTACTAACAGCCCTCGCCATGGCACTGGCACTCGTAGCCAACATGACTATAATGCCGGCTTTGCTGCTGAAGTTCTTCCGATAGATTACCCGCCATGGCTGAACTGAAACGAGATATCAACCTGACACTACTGATGTTATACGGCCTGGGCACAATTCTCGGGGCAGGTATTTACGTACTCACCGGAGTGGTCGCTGCGCATGCCGGAGACCAGACACCACTGGCATTTTTTCTAGCCGCGATTGTTGCTGCACCCACGGCTTATACCTTTGGAGTCCTTTCCTCGCGCTATCCGCGCTCCGCTGGCCCAGCGGCTTATGTGCACGCGGCATTTAAACGACAGTGGCTTGCCAGCATCACCGGTGCCTTCGTTGTGCTCGTAGGCATCGTATCCGCTGCCACGATTGCCAGGGGATTTGTAGGATACCTGCAGGTGTTCATTACCGTACCGGACGCCTGGGTCATTGCACTGCTGGTTTGCGCGCTGACCGCTATCGCCATCTACGGCATTGTTGAATCTGTCACGGCAGCTGCCGTCATCACGCTGATCGAGATTCTTGGTCTACTGCTGGTGATTTACGGTGGTCTTAGTTTCGAATCACCGCGATCGGTAGATTTGCTGCCTGACACCGGCATGATCAACTGGTCTGGCGTGCTTGCGGGAACCTTCCTGGCTTTCTATGCGTTTATTGGTTTCGAAGACATCGTCACCATGGCAGAAGAAACCAGGTCACCGGAGAAAAATGTCCCCTACGCTATCCTCGGCGCCCTGCTGATCGCGACGCTGCTCTACTTTCTCGTCACCTACCTCGCGATACGAACGGTGCCGCTTAATGTGCTGGCCAATCACGACGCTCCCATGTCTTTAATCGTCGAACAACACGGCCTGTTCAGCCCAAAGCTGCTGGCGGCGATTTCAATGCTGGCGGTGGTAAACGGTGCGCTGGTTCAAATCATCATGGCTTCGCGGGTCATCTACGGCGTGGCCCGAATGTACAAGGATTCCCACCCTCTCGGTCATGTATGGCAAAGCACCCGAACCCCGGGGAATGCAACACTGCTGACAGGCACTGTCATCCTGGTGCTTGCGCTGCTGCTTGATGTGGAGGCGCTCGCTTCCATTACCAGCATCATTACGCTACTGATTTTCACAGTGATCAATCTTGCTCTCTGCAGGATTCAGGGAACGCCAAAATCCCCGCTGATGCTGATACCGTGGTTTGGCATGGTGCTCTGCCTGGCTCTGCTGGTCGCATCGATTGGCTAGATTAGCTCAGTGGCTCAGGCTATGACGCAGAATAAAAGTCGGAGGTGGTTCCATGGATTTTATTGGGATAGGTATTGGTCTGGTTGTTGGAATCGGCATTGGCTACGCACTCGCGACTATTCTCGGGAACAAAGATGCCGACACACCAGCGTTTCCGTCAGCGGGACCGAGCAGGCCTGACTGGTGGCAGACCCGTGAACAGCTGACAGGCACTCAATTACAGATCCTGCAGTACATGGAAGCCAACAAGGAGGTTTCTATTACCGGCCTGCAGGAAAAGTTTTCTTTTATCCCTGACCGAGAGCTCTATTATCGCCTCGAACAGATCGTGCTGATGCAGTTTCTTGAGCGCGAGCGCAAGGAAGGTGAGGTGTTTTACGTCCTGAACGCTGAATACTCAGGCACCGTCGAAGGCGATAAGACCGTCATGCTCGGCAGCGACTAACAAGACTAGCCCAGTGGTCTTCGCTCCTCCAGGAACGCTTCGTTTACACAATTTTCCAGCTTGCCTGTCCTGAGGTACTTAAGGGCAACGGCAATACCCTTTGTGCGCATATCGTACAGGCTCTGCGGCGTGTAAAAAGCAGAATGCGGTGTGATCAATAGTCGATCCTTGATCCACTGTTCTTCCTGGTGCCACGCCTGTAACAGCTTCCGTTCCAAATTGCAGGGTTCTTCCGGCATCACGTCCAGGCCCGCACCACCCACCTGACCTGATTTCATTGCGTCATACAGAGCATCAATATCAAGTATCTCCCCCCCGTGCGGCATTGATCAGAACCATGCCGGGTTTCGCGCATGCCAGTAGATCCGCACTGACAAGGTTGCGGGTTTCTTCACTTAAAGGTGCGTCCAGGCTGACGACATCTGACACAGCAAACAACTCTTCCAGGGTGTCAACTCGCCGTATGTTTAAAGCGAGATCACTTCCGTTGGAGACATAGGGATCGTAAAAAGACACATCCATGCCAAAGGCCTTGCAGCGAAGAGCCATGGCAGTGCCTATACGCCCCAATCCCACCAGGCCCACTTTTGCCACCGAAAGGCGCAACGCCAGGGGGTTGTCTGTCTGCTGCCATTGGGTCGGCGAAACCCGCATCCGTGAATCCCAGCGATTGATGCCCTTCATCAGGCTGAGCATCATCGCCATCGCGTGGTCTGCAACATCCTGCGTACCGTAGTCAGGCACATTGCACACTGGAATCCCTGCCCTGCCATAAAGACCAAGATCAATGTTGTCGAAGCCGACTTTCGGCGTAACGAAAATCCTGCAATTGGAAACTTTTGAGAGACCTTCCTCATTGAGTGGGTCGGGCGTTGAAATGAGGGCATCTGCCTGTGCCCACATTTCATCGGTCACTTCTGAAGGTCGTTTCGCGAACAGACACTCCACGTCACTGCCCGCGAACTCACGCTCCGGTTCATTATCATCTCCCCATCTTGCAGCCGGCCATAGTAGTGTCAGCGACATGTGCTCCTCCTACACCGGCGAATCCGGCTGTATGAACCAGTCTTCCGGCAGGGAGTCCTGGAACACCTGTTGGAGACTGAATGTATGAATGCCCGCGCTCTGGCTGACAGAGTCTGCAAAATGAGACTCCCGCTGGGAGCGAATCATGACCTTTGAATTGGGGTGACGCTTGCTAAGCCAGATTCCGGCACGAAGGTTTTCATCATCCTGGCCTGTTGCCATCATGATGAGAGGTATACCCACAGACAAATCAATTTTTTCTTCCAACTGCTGCCACACTTCCGGATGACCGATCTCCCCCTGGAAGATGTGTTTTTCCACACCGGTATGCATCTCAACCTGCTCTTCAGCCACCATCATCCGCCTGTGGGCATCAGTGTCGATAATGGCAATGGCATGGAGTTCCTACATGGCAATTTCGTGCAGCTCTTCAAGCACTGTCTGACCAAATCGACCGAACCCCGCGATCACGACCGTGTCGAGCTGCTCTGTTTCCCTGAAATGCTCCATCATGACGGAACGCACCATATGCTGCGCGGCCAGGTGATAACTATTGAAGGTATGGGTCTGCTGTACGACATCTGAATGCTCCATGGCTCGCAGGTAGCGAAGACGGTTGCTGTGCAGGATGATGCGCTTACCCAGTTCCGGCCGCATTTCGAGTAGCTTGCTGGCGGTTTCAAAATTGTCGAAGTCATTTTCGCTGGCAAGTACCACCCTCTTTACCCGACTGATCCTCAGCATGTGCAGGAAATATTCATCTGTGAAATCTCCAGCCAGGCAGCGGGCACCATAGCGATCTTCCAGTTCCTGACGAACTGTCTTCCGTATATCCTTTTCGATCACAATTAGCTGCGTGCCCGGATCAAGGACCTCAATCTTGTCCATAACACTGCGCGAGAGGTCGTTGATACCCACAACTACCGTATGATCACGCAGTTTGCGTAGCCAGCGGGACGGATTGGCAACGATGACCTGCAGCTACTCTACCAGTGCCGAAGTCGTCAGGAGGGGTGCACCGAAGTAGGCAATCCAGGTTAGCGTCCGGCCCCACAGGGGACCGCCAACGGGAACACCCAGGTCCATGCCGCCGAGAATAAAAAGACCAATCGAGTAGTACAGCAAGGTGAACGGGTTGGCGTTATTGAGATCACGCTCAGTTGCCCCCACGCCAGACATGAAACCAGCGAAACCGCACAATAGAAAGACGATTGCGAGCAGCCAGCGCCAGTTTCGATTGATGTAAGTCACTGTCCAACTTGCCCGGGACCAATTTGAATGGTGCATAATAGGTGATAACCCAGAGCGACGCCATGAAGCCAACACCAACTGAATACATTCGCCAGACCCGGGAGAACTACGACAAACTCGGATTCGAACCCTACCACTGGTTTGAAGCCGATGTTGAACCCGCGTTCGTTATTGATCGAAAGCCACTCAGCGATGCGAAACTCGGGGTCATCTCCACGGCGGGCACCTATGTCAGCGGCCAGGTGGCCTTCTACACAAAGGACGACACCAGCATTCGTTCGATACCGAGCAACACACCTACGGAACAGATCCGTTTTGCACACATCATGGAAAACTACCTGGTGGAGGCGCGACAGGATCCCTGCACAGTTTTTCCCATCGAGGCTTTGAACCAGCTGAAAGATGAGGGTGTTATCGGTGAGCTGGCGGAAAACTTTTTCTCCTGCATGGGCGGCATCTATTCCAGGAATCGAGTCAGGACAGAGTTGATCCCGAACCTCGAAGCTGCAGTCGAGGAAGAACAACTCGATCTCCTGTTGCTGGTGCCCTTGTGACCCGTTTGTCACCAGACCGTGTGTCTGATTGCCCGTCACTTTGAATCCAAAGGACTGCCTACACTGATACTTGGCAGTGCGCTGGATATCATGATCGCGGGGAAACCCCCACGAGCGAAATTCGTCAACTATCCACTGGGCTTCGAGGCTGGCAGATTCAAGGACAAAGACGACCAATTGGCCGTGGTGCGCGAAGCGCTGAAAGGATTCGACAACTATAAAGAACCAACCATTGAGCCCATGGCATTCGAGTGGCTGCCCGGCTGGGACATGGTGAATAACCGGGAAAAAGGCAAACTTGACCACCGCAGTCCGCGAACCCTCGAACCGCAGTACCAGAATGATGAGGATCGCCTGAAGGCCGACAAGACCTAACGGGGCATAACAATGACCGAGCCACTGGATCTAAGCTCAGGCTCTCCTGTCTTCAAGTCCCTGATGGACAACAGCCAGGACCTGTTTACCCTGGTCGACGACACGGGACTAATTCTTTACCAGAATCGCAGTGTGCAATGGAGACTAGGCCTCGAACCTGACAACTTCATCGGCAAAAACATCTTCGAGTTTCTCCATCCAGATGATGTAGAAAAGGCCATCACGTCCCTGGGAAACATAGGTAACAGGGAGAATATCGATCGCATCATCGTTCGCCTCAGGAACCATCAAGGCGAATGGCGTGATCTCGAGGTCCTTGGCTGGCCACAGGAGATTGAGGGGCAGAAATAAATACTGTTGAACTCCAGGGATGTCAGTGAACAACTGGAGATGGTCGATAAGCTTACGTATTCCGAGGCGCTTCTCTCGGCCGCATTCAATTCTACAAGCACCATCTGCAGCATTACGGATCTGGAGACCGGCGAGTTTATCGACGTCAATGACGCCTGGATATCGGGCACCGGCTGGAGCAGGGAAGAAGCCATTGGCAAGACAGCAATTGAGCTGAATGTCTGGGGCAGCAACGCCAACCGCGCCCGGGTGATCGGCGCCCTGCAGGAGCACGGCGAGCTGAAGCAGTATCCCGGCACCTACGAAAACCGGGAGGGTGAAATTCGCAGTATTGTTATCGATGCTGAAATTGTCGAGATCGGCACCAAGAAACTCATGTTTCTTGCTGGCGTCGACGTTACAGAGCGAGAACGCGTTGAGGCACAGTTGAGGCAGGCACAACGACTCGAAGCCGTGGGACAGTTGACCGGCGGCATTGCCCATGACCTGAACACCATGTTGACCGTCGTCCTTGGCCAGATCGACCTGACGCTGGATCGTGACGTGCCGATAGAACAATTCAACGATGCATTGTCAGTTATCAGGCGAGCTACAGAGCGGGGTTCGGACCTGATCCAGCAACTGATGATCTTCTCCCGAAGACAGACCCTGCGCCCGCGCACCATCAATGCCGGTGAAACGGTTAATAACCTGAAGAACCTGCTGGAGCGAACACTGGGAGGGGAAATATCAGTTGCAACCTCTGTTGCTCCTGACACCTGGGACAGCAACCTTGACGAAGGATTGCTTGAAAACGCCCTGCTCAACCTGGCCTTGAATTCCAGGGACGCCATGACACAGGGTGGTTCGTTGACGATTTCCGTCGACAACCAGCAGCTTGACGAACCAACTGCACAACGTTTCCAGGTAGTTGGTGAAGACTTCATCAGGATCCGGGTGTCTGATACCGGCAAAGGTATGGACCAGGCAACAATATCAAATGCTTTCGAACCCTTTTTCACGACCAAACCCATGGGTCAGGGAACCGGGCTTGGTCTCAGCATGGTGTTTGGCTTTGTGAAGCAGTCCGGCGGGCACATCGAAATCGATTCCGAATTGCGTGTCGGCACCACCGTTACCATCTACCTGCCTCGCTCAGCCGTTTCGAGGGCACCGGAGGTCAAACCTCCGGCCACAGAGAATCGCCTGCAGGGCAAATCCATCCTGGTTATCGAAGACAGTGACGAGCTCAGGAACGTTGTGAGGTTGTTGCTGAAATCACTGGGCTGCGAGGTCTATGAATGCGAAGGGCTGGAACTGACAAAACCTGACGGCCCCATCGACCTGATTCTGTCTGATGTTGTCCTTCCCGGCAGGAAACAGGGCCCGGATCTGGTGCGTGACGCGCTTGTACATTTCCCGGAGGCTACAGTGGTCTATATGTCCGGTTATCCAAGGGATAGGCTGACAGATGCGGACCTGACCCGAAGCTCAGACCTTCTAAAGAAACCTTTTACACGGGACGAGCTGCAGCAAAAACTCAGTCAGGCGCTGTCCATCTGATGTTCCGGCCTCATCAGGCGCGGCGTTTTACCCAGATCCTCAAGGTAACCTGTCTCAAGCGTCTCACCTGAATCAACGACAATAAACTCACACAGCCTTTTACCGTGATCTGACAGGGCATCATAAATTTCACGGGTCATGCATTTGCGTACCGGCTCACGGTACCAGGGTGCCCAAAACTCCACATTGGGAATCGCACGCACCTCATTGGAAAGGTTAGGTGTACCGCCGTGCCATGCCCTGATGTCCCGAATCAATACACTGCCGGCAGGTGCCGGACAGACGGTCGACAGCTTCATCCACTCCGGTTCATCAACAATGCGTGGAAACGTATCATGGTTGTGCTGCGTGCCAGGTATCTGACGGGTCGGGCCATTGATGCGGGTAAAGTCCACCATCAAAAAATTACAGACTACGCTTGGAACCGGCAGGTCGCGGTAGGTCAGGATACCTCGATGATCGTGGAACGACCCCGAAACTTTATCCCCGTGCACTCTTCTGTCACCCATATCTGAATGAAGCCGCTGGTACTCAACGGCACCCGGCAGGCAGACATCGCCCGCACCTCCGCGACACATGTAGGTCGGCGCACCAAAAATCTCGGAGACAATCGGTGTTACGGTGGGAAGATCCACCAGCATGGCCCATTCCGGATGATGCAGTAGCTGGCCGGTTTTACTGGCGCTACCGAAGGAGTAGCGATGAGAACCCCGGTTACCACGGCGATTCCTGTCCATCGCCATGATCTCGTGAATCACCCGATCACAACCCGCTCTCATGTAGTCGAGTTGCTCTGGGGAAAGCACGTCTCGCACCACAACAAAGCCGTCTCTCCAGAAAATCTGGGCGGCGCGCTCAACTTCATCGGGGGAGACTACCTCCAACCCCTTAATGCCATTGTTTGCTTCAAGATAATTTCGGAGCTCTACGACCTTCGGATCATCGGGGTCTGCCCCGACCCAGCCTAGCTGGTCCAGGGGGATATTGAGTGCTGCGTTATCCTGCTCGAGTTGAGGTTCGGGCATGGCTGGTTCCCGGGTGGTCTGTCGTTATCGACGATGTCGATATTGAAACAACCAGAAATTCTCCAGGTCAACATAATTCTGGAAATCACCGAATGGTTCGGTCATGGCCTTCAGTTCTTCAAATGACGGGAAGTTTTTGAGCACCTCGTGGGTCACTCCGGAATCCAGCGACCGGTTCTGGTAGGTATTGCCAAACTCATCACGTCTTGAAACTGGAAACGCCGCCAGTTGCGCAGGCGCGTTGTCGATCAATAATACGGTTGCTCCAGGCCTCAGGCACTGGTGTAGCGAGCAGAAGAATTCCTTGAGACGCTGCCTTGGTACATGCGACAACCAGAGGCCGGCAAATGCACCCGTGAAGCTTTTGCCTTCATCGACAAGGCGATCCACGTGGTAGACATCCTGTACTCGCGATTCAACAGGACACTTGAAGTCTCGCCGGGACAGTTCGTCAAGTTGCGCCTGTTCCCGATCCACCGCGAGCACCGACTTCGCAGAGCGGCTGATGAACTGGGTCCAGTATCCCGTTCCCGCTGCGATCTCCAGGACTCGACAGTTTTCGAACACGCGCATGACGTGAGATTCAAGGAACCTGAGATCCAGTTGTCTTTCAGGGTATGAGTACACGCGATCGTAGACGGGAGCTCGCTCGCGGTAATAAGGCGCCATGTCATCCATGGACCTGCAGTTTAACCTAAATTCCCCAAATCCAAGAACTTTCAGAAGGTTAGGACAGGCACTTTGTCTTATCAGCACATAAGCTTTTCGTTATGCTTGAGCGCTTATCAGCCAGAAGACCTGGAGCAACATGTACCCCGGACACCACAATCCCGATAGCCTTGCCTACGTCATGGCCAATTCCGGTCTTGAAGTTACCCACGGTGAACTTGAGGCCGAGTCCAACCAGATCGCACACCTGTTTCGAAGCCATGGCCTGGAAAAAGGAGACTCCATCGCACTGTGCCTGGAAAATCACGTCGCGTTCTTCAAGATCTGCTGGGCAGCGCAGCGATCAGGACTCTACTTCACCGCGATCAGCTATCGGTTGCAGGCTGAAGAGGTTGAATACATCGTCAATGATTGTGAAGCCAAGGTACTAATTACATCGTCACACCTGACCGATACCTTCAACGGCTTCAAAGACAAGCTGGTTAACAACCCGATCTGCTACATGCTCGACGGCACCGTCGATGGCGCGACGTCTTTTGAAGATGCTTATGCAGATCAACCAAAGACACCAATTGGGGACCAGGCCTGGGGCCAGAGTCTTCTTTACTCCTCAGGGACAACCGGGCGCCCGAAAGGCGTCAAGAAGCCGATGCCTGCCATGCCCTTCCCGGAAACAGACCCTGTCTATGATGTCAGACGCGTGCGCTACATGTTTGATGAAAACACCGTGTACCTGTCACCAGCCCCCCTCTATCACGCCGCACCACTCGCATTCACGCTTAACGTGCTGCGCTACGGTGGCAAGGTTGTTGTAATGGAGCACTACGACAGCGAACGGGCACTGGAACTCATACAGGCACATCAAGTCACCCACAGCCAGTGGGTACCTACCATGTTTGTACGCATGCTGAAGCTGCCTGAGGAGATTCGAACCCGTTACGAACTGGACAGCCACCGTATTGCCATTCATGCGGCAGCACCCTGCCCCGTCGCCGTCAAGGAACAGATGATCGAATGGTGGGGGCCGATCATTCATGAGTACTACGCTGGCACGGAAGGTAACGGCTCTACCGTGATCAACTCGGAAGAGTGGTTGAACCACAAGGGTTCCGTTGGCAAGGCTTCCGGCGAATGCACGGTGCATATCCTGGACGATCATTTCAACGAACTGCCCGTGGGTGAATCCGGTGGCGTCTACTTCAGCGGTGGGGGAAAGTTCGAATACTTGAACGACAACGAGAAAACCAGCGCCAGCCGATCACCACAAGGGTTCTCCACGCTGGGTGACATTGGCTACCTGGACGATGAGGGATACCTGTACCTCACTGATCGCAAGTCGTTCATGATTATATCCGGCGGTGTGAACATCTACCCGCAGGAAACCGAGAACGCACTGATCACTCATCCGAAGGTCATGGATATTGCTGTGTTTGGTGTGCCTAACGAAGAGTTCGGCGAAGAAGTCAAAGCGGTGGTGCAACCGGCAGACATGAGCGATGCCGGTCCGGAACTGGAAGCAGAGCTGATTGCTTATGCACGACAACAGATTTCACATATCAAGTGTCCGAAAACCATCGACTTCCTGGAAGAACTGCCACGGCATCCCACTGGCAAACTCTACAAACGATTACTGAAAGACAAGTACTGGCAATGATTAAAAACCTGTTCGACCTATCCGGGCGTGTTGCCCTTATTACCGGCGGCAACGGTGGTATCGGCCTCGGCATGGCGGAAGGCCTGACCTCCCAGGGGTGTGAGGTTTCCATCTGGGGAACCAATGAGGACAAGAATGCTGCAGCCCTGGAAGCCCTTCAACAATACGGCCCAAAAGTTTCCGCCCTGAAATGTAATGTCGCTGACCAGCAGGAAGTGGAAAGCTGTTTCGCCGAAACCCTGAAGACACATGGACGAGTCGATGGCTGTTTCGCCAACGCCGGCGTCGGGGGACGATCAACCCAGTTTGACCAGATGGATAAAGCCGAGTGGGATCG
>JADHNI010000063.1 GCA_016779585.1 Pseudomonadales bacterium | reverse complement strand
GTACATCAGGTCCGCGCGTTCCGGGTCCTGGTACCAGACCCAGCCGACAGCCTCATAGCCAGGGTGTGCCTCGTTAACCCGATGAAGCAGGGTGTCCAGTGGTAGTTGTAGAGGCTGGGGTGAGACCCAGACCGTCTCCTCCATTAGCAGTCGGTCGATCTCGTGCTTAAAAACCAGGATGCTTCCAGTGACGCAAATGACTAACAGCGGCACAAAGGCGAGGAGGGCAATTGTGCTGTGAATCCTGAAGAGTGATTTGTTCACTGAAGGCATCCTGAGGGGGAAGGTGATCACAGCTGCCAGTCAATGGATACGCTGTAGCTTCGAGGTGCTGCAAAGAAGGATTGCTCATACTTCACGGAGCTCAGGTATTCTTCATCGGCGATGTTGTCGGCGTTTAAGGTCAGGCTGATGGAATCGTTCAGTTCATAGCTCACGTAGCCACCAATAACGGCATAGCTATCCTGGCTGATCGGGCCGTAGGCCGAATCAAAGTGGATCTCATCCTGCCAGCGTGCTGATAATCCCATCGCAAGTTTTTCGTTCCAGCTCGGATCCCATTGCGCGAGCAACTTGAATGTTTTGCGCGGAATGAACGTTCGGGCGTCCTCCCCATTGGGGTCTTCCATGTTGAGGTAGGTGTACCCGGCCAGGATTTTCAATGTATCGGTGACGTAACCGGCAACCTCCAGTTCAACGCCCTCAGACTCAACGCTGATTCCCCGGTACAGGGCAAAATCAAAGTCGTCACTGAAATCCGTGTCGTCGATGTCGTCGCCGTCACCATATTCAACAAACTCCTGCAGGTTTTCCTGCTCGGTGCGGAACAATGCGAGAGTGACCAGAAGGTTGTTATTGAACTGCTTCTTGAGCCCCAACTCGTAGCTCTCGCCTTCAGCGGAGCCGAGGGGCTGCAGGTTTTCGTCCAGGTAGTACTGGGGCTGGTAGATGTCGCTGTAGCTGCCATATAGATTCAGGTCATCTGCAACTTCCCAGGTAAAACCAATGTACGGACTTTCGCCATCCTCCTTGGAATCGGTTGATAAACCCCAGCTGACGCCTTCGTTGTCGTAGTCGACGAAGCTCATGCCAAGAATCAGCTTGAAGTCATCAGTAATGGAAAGAAGCAGCGAGCCGTACAAGCGGTTGAGGTTCATGTTGTCCTCGGCAGCGACGTAGGGTGCCGCCCAGGCAGGCCTGGGTACTTCATTACCCTGCCAGCCGGGGAATGAAGGCATGGCGACAAATCCCTCCAGGGCGCCAGAGTCCAGGTCCTCTGAGTCTGCATCCGCGACGCTCAGGCCCAGGTTGAACTCGTGCTGCTGGTCCCAGGCGTTGAACGATCCCTGCAGGGTTGTATCCCAGACGAGCGTCTCCTGTTCGCCGTCGTACTTGCCGGGATAACTGTACATTCCAAGCCCGGTTTCGCGATCGAGGCCGGTAAGCCAGTAGACGTAGAAGAGTTCAGAGCTTTCCTTGTAATCCGTGTGTGTCAGGGAGGTGGTTAACTGCCAGTTATCGGAGATACGCAAGCCCATTTCTGCATAGGCGGTTTCAGTCAGCGTGTCCCAGTAGGTCCACTCCATGGACGTTGTTGTGGAGACGTCAAATTCCGCTTCTGTTCCGTCGGTGTAAATCATCGGTGCGGCACCCCACAGAACACCGTCACTGTTGTTGTCCTGCCGGGTATAGGCAAACGTTAAGGTGATGTCGTCACTGACCTGGCCATCGACAATGCCATACAGCACATTTCGATCATTGCTGTTCAGGTCGAGCCAGCTTTCCTTGTCCTGGTAGACGCCCACGAACCTTGCCGCCCAGCTGCCACTTTCTGTTAGAGGGACATTGATGTCTGCAACGATGCGCTGATTATCCCAGCGACCAGCCGTCAGCTGTGCGGAGGCATCAAACTCGTTTACAGGGCGTTTGCGTACGTAGTTGACGGTACCGGAAGGATTGCCCAGTCCGGTGATGAGGCCGTTGGAACCCCGGATGACCGCGACTTTCTCGTAAATCGCAGTATCCAGGTCACCGACGATCAGGTTGCCGAACGGTACGCCCACGCCATCGACGTTCATGCTGGTGATATCGAAGCCGCGCGCATTGTAGTAGGTGCGATCTGTTTCCGTCGAATCCACATTCACACCGGTGGTCATCTTCAACATGCTGTTGATGTCGACCAGGCCGAAGTCGGCAATGGTGTCTGATTCGAGAATCGTGAGGGATTGTGGTGTCTCAAAGATGCTGAGATCGAGGCCTGTGGCGCCGCGACTTTTTCGATCCTCACGAATACCGATGATGATCATTTCTTCCAGCGTGGCTGAGGGGTCATTGGCGAGAGCGGGTTGCCAGGTGGCGAGACAGAAGGTGCCAGCCAGGGCTGGAGCCAGGGTTGAAATCAGGGCAAGTGCTTTTTTCATTGGTTGTCCGGTTGCGAATGGGTTGTTGCGGGCAATATAGGTCTATTAGGAACAAATGTAAATGATAATGATTCGCATTAGCGTACGAGGGAGCCTATGCCGTGTATTGCTGAAACAAAGGTGGGGTCATAAGCGGTTACTCGTCCAGCTCCCGTAACAGCTCGCAACGTGGCGAATACAGGAGGATTTACCTATGATTGGGCACTTTTAAATTTGCAGATATTTGTTTTGGAGCGACCGATTTTATGAGTGACTACAAACTTCTGATTAATGGCGAACTGGTGGAGGGTGACAGCACGATGCCTGTTGTGAATCCCGCCACTGAAGAAGTCATTTCTGATTGCCCGAGAGCGTCCGAGGCGCAGCTGAACGATGCTGTTGCCGCCGCCAAGGCTGCATTTCCGGCCTGGGCTGCGACGCCCATCGAGCAGCGCAAAGAGGTGGTTCTCAAGATGGCTGACATCATCGAGGCCAACGCCCAGGAACTGGCGCAGCTCCTGACTGAAGAGCAGGGCAAACCGCTTGGCGATGCAACCGGTGAGGTTTATGGCATGGCGGCGTTTTGCCGGTATTTCTGCTCACTGGACCTGCCGGTGGAAGTTATTGATGATAGTGAGGGGCGAAAAGTGGAAGCCCATCGCGTGCCGCTCGGTGTTGTCGGAGCGATTGTTCCCTGGAATTTCCCCCTGATCCTGATGGCCTTCAAACTGCCCCCCGCACTGATTGCCGGAAACACCATCGTTATCAAGCCTGCGCCCACGACACCGCTCAGTACCCTTCGCATCGCAGAACTGATCAAGGATGTCGCGCCGGCGGGTGTTGTCAACTTCATCACTGACCTGAACGACCTGGGCGCGCCCATGACCGCACACCCCGACGTACGCAAGATTTCGTTCACAGGTTCAACAGCAACCGGCGCCAAGGTGATGGCTGGTGCGGCGGGCCTGCTCAAGCGAATCACCCTGGAACTGGGCGGTAATGACGCCGGCATCGTCCTGAATGATGTAAATCCAAAAGAAACCGCACCGAAAGTTTTCGACAGTGCGTTCCAGAACAGCGGCCAGGTCTGTATCGCGATGAAACGCCTCTACGTGCATGAAGACATCTACGATGAGATGTGCGACGAGCTCGCAACCATTGCCAATGAAACTGTGATCGGCAATGGCCTTGAGCAGGGCACGAAGCTCGGCCCGCTGAATAACCAGATGCAGTATGACCGCGTGAAAGAACTGATCGAGGAAGCAAAAACTGACGGCAAGATCATTGCCGGTGGCGAAGTACCTGATCAGCCCGGCTATTTTATCCGCCCGACCATTGTTCGCGACATCAGTGAAGGCTCGAGGCTGGTGGATGAAGAGCAGTTCGGTCCGGTCCTGCCGGTCCTGAAATTCTCGGAAGATTCCGAGGCGGTAGAACGTGCAAACGCGTCTTCATGGGGGCTCGGCGGCTCAGTCTGGTCGTCAGACCTGGACAAGGCTTACGCCCTGGCAGAAAAAATGGACGCTGGAACCGTCTGGATCAATAAACACGCCGAACTGGACCCGGGTATCCCCTTTGGCGGCGCCAAGCAGTCCGGTATCGGCAAAGAGCTTGGTGAAGAAGGCCTTCAGGAGTTTACCCAGCTCAAGATCATCAACATGGCGAAAGCTTCATAATCATACAGACAGACAGGAAACCAGAGATGAGCGACCTCGAAACGTTCCGCGCCGAAACAAAGGCATGGATTGAGGCGAATTTCCCGACATCCCTTAAGGGCTCCAGCATGGGCCTTGAAGGGGAAGCGGATGATTCAACCAAAGCAGATTTTGAAACATGGCGTCAGCGCCTGGCGGAAAAGGGATGGGGTGCACCTACCTGGCCGACTGAGTACGGCGGTGCCGGTGTCTCTGACCCGGAAGCCAAAATCATCAGCCAGGAAATGGCGAAACAGGGTGCTTTTAATCCTATTCCGCTGATGGCGGGTATGGGCGTCACCATGGTCGGCCCGACCGTGCTGGAATACGGCACTGACGAGCAGAAAGCCAAGCACCTGCCGGGTATTGCCAGTGGTGAGATTCGCTGGTGCCTTGGGCTTTCGGAGCCAAATGCCGGCTCTGACCTGGCGTCATTGCAGACGAAGGCCGAAGTTGATGGTGATACCTTCAAAATCAATGGCCAGAAGATCTGGACGTCCGGTGCCGATATCTCGCAATGGTGTGGTGCGCTTGTCCGAACCGACTCCAGCGCCAAGAAGCGAGATGGCATCAGCTTTGTCATGCTGCCAATGGACCAGGAAGGTGTTCGTACAAAGCCGATTCAGCTGATTTCCGGTGTCTCACCTTTTTGTGAAACCTTCTTTGATGACGCACGTGCCGAGAAGAGTGATCTGCTGGGCCCACTGAACGAAGGCTGGAGTGTTGTGAAGCGACTGCTCCAGCACGAGCGTCAGAGCCAGACCCGGGCACGTCCTGCTGGCGGTGGCGGTTCCAAGCCCACGTTGCAGGAAGTCGCCAAGAATTACGTTGGTACAGATGAGTCCGGTGCACTGGCAGATTCTGACCTGAGAAATCGCCTGACCCATCACCTGATGGACAGCCAGGCGCATTCGCTGACCATCAGCCGGATCACCGCGGAAGCGAGAGGCCAGGTGAAGGTCAGTGCTGCGGCGTCTATTCTGAAAAATTCCGCAACACGCATTGCCCAGGGCAAGGCTGAACTCACCATGGAAATCATGGGCAGCCAGGGGGTTGGCTGGGAAGGCGACAACTTTGCTCCTGAGGAGCTGGAGAATGTACGCGACTGGCTTTGGGGAAAAGCCATCTCCATTTATGGCGGTTCCTACGAGGTGCAGAACAACATTATTTCCAAGAATATTCTCGGTCTGCCCGAGAACACGCAGAAGGGTTAAAGCATGGCGGCATTAACTGAAGAACAAAGCATGCTGCGTGACCAGGCGAAATCCTGGGTTACGGAACAATTTCCTGTGCAGAAATTCCGGGAAATGCGTGACAGCGGTGTCGAAACCCGCTTCATGCCGGAAACCTGGCAGGGCATGATTGAAATGGGCTGGACGGGCATTCTCGTGCCGGAACAGTACGGTGGCTCTGGCCTGGGTTACCTGACATTTGGTGTGGTACTCGAAGAGATCGGACGCCAGCTGACAGCATCTCCCCTGTTTGCCTCTGCCTATGTCGGCGCCACGGCTGTGATGCTCGGTGGCAGCGATGAACAGAAGCAGGTGATTCTGCCGAAGATTGTGGACGGTAGTGTCATCCTGACACTGGCTGTGGATGAAGGTCCCCGGCACAACCCTGCAAATATTGCATTGAAAGCTGAAAAGGCCGGTGCCGGGTACAAGCTCTCCGGCAGCAAGACGTTTGTGCTGGAAGGCATGGCAGCGACGGACTTTATCGTGGCGGCTTCTACTGACGATGGTATAAAGTTGCTGCATGTGCCTGCTGATGCCCCCGGTGTCAGCCGAGAAGCCATGAGCATGGTCGATAGTCGCGGTTACGCGAATGTGCACTTTGATGGCGTTGAAGTTGGTGCAGACGCAGAGATGGGCGACGCAGCAGTGCTTGAACAGGTGCTGGATTGTGCCCGTGCCGGTATCGGCGCTGAAATGCTCGGTACGGCATCCCAGGCATTCGACATGACGCTGGAATATCTCAAGACGCGTGTCCAGTTCGGCCAGGTGATTGGCTCCTTCCAGGCGCTGGGTCACCGCGCGGCGGAACTCTTCGGCCAGATGGAACTGTCTCGTTCCTGCATGGAAGCGGCTCTGCAGGCGATTGATTCCGGTGCTGACGATGTGCCGCAGCTGGCTTCCCTGTCGAAAGCCAGGGTGGGTGATTTCATCCACGAGATGTCAAACCAGCTGATCCAGATCCATGGCGGCATCGGCATGACGGATGAATTCGATGCAGGTTTCTACCTGAAGCGTGCCCGGGTCCTGGAAGCTGCCTATGGCAGCCAGGCGTACCATCGTGATCGTTATGCACGAGTGATGGGTTTCTAGTGAAACCCTGGCTGCAGCAATCGGGTGAAGGCTTCCAGTCCCTGCTGGCGCTTCGCCCGGAGCTGCAGAAAAAGTACCAGGAATTTCTCAGTGTTGTTGAGAACAATGAATCCGTGCCTGAGCAGGTTTATGATTTGTGTCGGGCGCGCATTCAGCATATCCATGGCCTTCGGGCCGAGGATGTTGTTCCTGGTAATGATGGCGAAACCGTTGCGCTTGTTGCGGCCGACCGTATTCCCTACCAGCATCATCAGCTGAGCGATGGTGAAGTTGACGCGCTCAAAACAGCTTTTGGCGACCAGGGGTGTGTTGCGCTGCTAACAGCGCTCGCGTTCTTTGATGTAACCTGTCGGCTTGAAGCCACCTTTAATTCTGCACAGATGAGCGAGCAGTAATGTCCACCAGGCCACGAGTTGATTCAGCGGTCCCTGGCGCACCAGCCGAGTTTGGTACGGTGATGATGCACGCGCCGGAGATCATTTCTAAGTTTGGAGACCTCTACGCGGAGTTCTGGCAGCGGGGCATTGTCAGCCAGGAAATCAAGGAAATGACCCGCATCCGCAATGCGCGGATCACTGACTGCGGCTTCTGAAAAAATGTTCGTTTTGACGCCGCTCGTGCAGCGGGTCTGGAAGAAGAGGTTGTCGCCAGAATAGAAGACGGCTACGAGGCACACCTGGACGAAAAAGCCGTGGCGGCGCTGCAGCTCACTGACGATATTATCGGTTTGCCTGGTCGGTTAACCAATGAGCAGAAGGCGAGACTGGCTGAAAACTTCGCTGAGGCCGAGATAGCTGAGCTTGCCCTGGGTGTCGGGCTCTTTATGGGTATGTCGAAGGTGCTCATCACGCTCGGTCTGGAACCGGAGCAGATGGACACCACTGTGCTGCCAACTCCTGGTAGCTGATCAGCGCCTGGCGATTACCTGGAGAACGGCTGCACGTCCGGTGTGGCCGATCCCTTCAATCACATCTCTTTCCAGTTCCTCGCAGTGCTCGAAGGTGAGGTCGGGGAAGGTCCTGTGGGCGATATCGGTTGTCATCATGAGTTCTGCAACTGGCGGGCCACCGGTTCGAAATTTCAATTGGTCCGGGGTGTATGACTCCAGGATCAGCAGCCCGCCCGGCTTGAGTGCTTTGGTCACTCGCTCGTAGACCTGGTTCCTCGGTGCCTCAGGAATGTGAAAGAAGATTGACACCACCGCATCCCAGCACGTGGTGCCAAGATCGTATTCCGTGAGATCCGCTGTGATGGTCGTGATTGATACCCCTCGTTCAGTCGCCAGTGCGTTAGCTTTCTTTAGTCCTACCGGGGACTGGTCAACGCTGGTGACTTCGTATCCGAGTCCAGCGAGGTAGACACCGTTCCTGCCTTCACCATCCGCGAGACACAATACTTTCCCGCCTGCAGGAATTTGCTCTGCAACTGACTTCAGAAAGTCGTTGGGCTCTTTGCCGAAGATGTACTCATGGTTACCGTAGCGCTCGTCCCAGCCTTTCTTTTTTGCGAGATCTTGTTGGTCGTTCATAACGCGGCAACAGCAGCCTGCATGGTGGCTTCAGTAACCGCGCGACGATCCTCGCCCCAGGGCATCGGCATCAATACGGGATGTTCGACACCAGCGTCAATGTAGCTTTTAACGAAAGTTGTTACTTCTGATTCTGACCCGATGAAATCGATGGCCTGGATCATTCGTTCGGACACTGCAGCGACGGCGCCGTCGCGGTCCTTGTTGCGCTGTTTTTCACGTAGCTCATTCACTTCATTCTCGAACCCGGCTTCCCGGAACATTTTTGCGTAACCATCTGCCATCGCGTAGTTGAAGAGGTCGCGCCGGGCCGAGTTCGCGGACTTCTCCAGCTCGCCTACCGCGGCATGTACGTAAGCATAAATTTTCGCGTTGCCACCTTTACGAACCTGTTCCACGGATGACTGGACGTGAGAGGCGGGCAGGTAGTTCAGCAGTACGCCGTCAGCCACTTCACCAGCAAGTTTCAGCATCTGAGGGTTCAATGCCGCCATGATGATTTTCGGTTTGCGCTCACCCAGTCTTACGCCCAGCCTGAATCGGCTGCACTGGAAGTAGTCGCCCTCAAACGTCACCGATTCGCCGGACAGGCATTTGCGCAGCAACGCGACATATTCGCGCATCATGCCGATGGGTTTGTCTGTCGCCTGGATGCCATGTGATCTCAGGATGCCCGGTGCGGAAACACCCACACCCAGCAGAATGTCGACTTCTGGATTGAGTGCCTGCAGGGTTGCGGCCGTCATGGCTGCAAGTGTTGGTGAGCGCAGCTGGATAGGAATAATGCCGGTGCCGAGACTGATTTGCGGTGCGGCCACGGTGGCAGCACCAAGCAGGGTCATGGCATCTGTGCCGGTGGCCTCCACGGTCCAGAAAGAGTTGTAGCCCATATCCTGCGCGGTTCTGGCAATTTCCGGTGCAGCCTGCGGGCCGAGCACGCCAAGACTGCCAAAGGTCACTCCCATCTGTGTTGTGGGCATACTACTCTCCTATTCGTTGATGTGTTCGATCTTCTCGCGCAGGACGACAATTCTACCAGCGGGTATCGCCAGTTGTTCGATCAGGTAATCCTTGAATGCCTCTGGATAAGGCTGGCGTTCCAGGGCTTCCTGCATGCAGACAAGCCAGGCTTGTTTCTCGGCCTCATGAATCGGCAGGTGCTTGTGCGCGGGGGGTATCGCGATGCCGCCATACTTTTCACGGTAGCGCTTTGGTCCGCCCATCCAGCCGCACAGGAACCTGGCGAGTTTGTCGATGCTGACCGTGAGGTCATCCGGATGCATCTCGCGAATGACCTTAGCGTAATCACGTGTCGACATGACGTCGTAAAAATCCTCGACCAGCCTCTGAATGCCCTTGACGCCACCGGCGGCCAGGAATGATGCGTCGCCGTCGCCGTAAGCTCGCTCTGTCATCCGCCCATCAGCTCTGCCATGGTGCGTACCGGGCGTGTACCGTCCCATTCCTCGGCAGCTTTGGTGATCATCCCGAACAGACCGACGATGCCGTCATTACGTTCGATCAGTTCTACCATGTTGCCGCTGTCGTCGGAGGTATCGAAGTAGCAGATGTTGGTGTTTGTACCCATATCCATAGCAATTTCGTATTTTTCAGCCAGCAGAGCTTTATCGGCGGCATAGTCATCCGACCAGATGCCTACATGGTGGAAAGCTGTTTGGTCCGGTGCGATCAGGTCGTGATAGACATTGGGTTCCGAGGAGGTTACCTGGATGAGTTCTATCTGACCTTCTTTACTCTGTGCCCAGGCGAGTCGCATGGCCAGGCTGCCTTCGCCGCCACGGTAACTGAAGCCATCGTAGGTTGAGGTGTCGACCTCGTTCACGAAGAATGGGCCGATGCCGAGCACACTGGCCCAGTATTCAGCTGCTTTCTCCAGGTCAGGAACATGCCAGGCATATTGGAAGGGTGCACCGGGTGCGCTGAGTTGTGTCATTTCTTTTCCTTGGGTGTGAATTCAATGTGCAGTTCTTTCAGGATTCGGAGTGCATAGTTCGGCAGATGCCGAAGGTTGTTCTTCTCGGGGATGACGCGGAAGGATTCAATGCGATCAATAAATGCCCGGAATCCCCAGTACAGTTCCCGGCGTGCCAGCGGTGCACCCAGGCAGTAGTGCGTGCCGGTGCTGAAGCCGAGATGTGAGGCAGCATTGCGCCTTTCAAGGTCGATGTCATGGGGGCACTTGAAGTGGCGCTCATCCCGGTCGCCTGCCGCATAGCGTAGGTCGACGACGGCACCTTTGGGTATCTGTACACCGTGCAGTTCATAGTCGTTTTTTGCGATTCGGGTCATCGCCTGGGCAGGGCTTTCCAGGCGCACAACTTCTTCAACAAAGGTGTCGAGGTACTTGTCCGGGTCACTCCTGAGCTGCTCCCAGATGACGGGGTTGCGGTCCAGTAGCATGATGCCTGCAGACATGGCGTTGGTGGTAGTCTCCGAGCCACCAACAAAGGTGTCCTGCATCATCTCTGCATGCAGTTCGTTGTCGGTCAATGGACGTCCCCAGCCGGGGACCTCATTGTTTACGAGATCAGAGAGTAGCGTGTCGTTGGGTTGGCTGCGTAACTGCTCAAAGATTTTCTGAAAGTAGTGCTGCGCCTGGATCTCCATTTCGGTAGCCCAGATCACGCCTTCTTCATCCAGCCCGATCGACAGTCCCTTGATCCAGGCGTCCGTCCACGCCTTGATCTGCCAGACGTCCTCGTCCCTGGCGCCGATCTGTTTACAGATGATGAACAGTGGCAGGGGAACGGCGTATTGGCGCACGTAATCACATTCACCATCGTTGATGAATTCATCGAAGAGATCGTAGGCGAGGCTTTGTACATCCTCCTCAATTTCCTTGACCCGCTTTGGGCGGAAGGCATCGTCGAACAGGGAACGCATCTGCTTGTGCTCCGGGTCATCCCGTGCGGCCAGGGACTTGCCTGGTACCCAGCCCTTTTTCTTAAACAGGTTATAGGCGATCTGCTGGTTTGGTGTATGTTTCTCCGGGTCATTGGAGTAGCGATGATTGCTGAAATTCTCGTAGTCGAGGGCAATCGTTCGAAGGTCCTCGTAACGGGTGACTACGTACATGCCGGTGATGGGATCGTGGAACACCGGTGCCTCTTCTCGCAGCAGATCGTAGGTTGGAAAGGGACATTCCTGGATTTCAGGATTGATCAGCGTCACATCCGATAGTGATTCCGGGACGACGGGATTGTCCATGCGGTTTATTTCATTCATGCTCTAAAACTAGCATGTTTTGGTGGTCGTCATCACCGTCATGCTATCTTTGGAGAAGGCTAAAGGGAGGGACAGCCTTGAGCGGGTTTAGGAAGAAAAAGCCATGAGCGGGTTTAGGAAGAAAAAGCCATGAGCGGGTTTAGGAAGAAAAGACTATGAGCGGCTTTGATACGGCTACAGACCAGCTGTTGTGTGAGGTCCGTAACAGGGTGTGTATTTTTACACTCAATCGTCCAGAGGCGCGTAATGCACTGGCTCCTGAAATGACCAGTGCCCTGGGTCGAGGGATACAGTGGGCAGCTGAGGCTGAGGAGGTGGGTGCCGTCCTGATTACCGGTGCCGGTTCCGCATTCTGTTCCGGTGGTGATGTCAAAGCCATGGGTGCAAACAACACGTCGAGTAAACCACCATCACCTGAGCGCCAGTTCCAGGAGCTGAAAGCACGGCACATGGCGATTGGCGGAGCCCTTTACCAGCTGAGAAAACCAACCATGGCCGCCTTGCCTGGCGCTGCTGCCGGGGCAGGGATGGCCATTGCACTTGCCTGCGATATGCGAATCTGTAGCGAAAAAGCTTTTCTTACCACGGGATACGCGCGGATCGGACTTTCCGGTGACTATGGCATTGCCTGGCTCCTGACGCGTGTCGTTGGACCCGCAAGGGCGCGGGAGCTGCTTTTGTCATCAAGGCGCGTTTCCTCGGGTGAAGCGCTCACCCTTGGCCTGGTGAATCGCATCGCGGGTGATAACCTGATGGAAGAGGCTGCGCTGTGGGCATCGGAGTTTGCCAACGGTCCTGGTGTGGCGCATGCCTACATCAAGGATAACCTGGATGAGGCGCTCTTTATCGATCATCCGACGGCCATAGAGCGGGAGGCGGATCGTTTGCTGAAATCCCGTGGCACGCAGGATCACAGGGAAGCAGTTGCCGCGTTTGCAGAGAAACGCGAACCTGTTTTCAGTGGCGAATGACCAGGGGAAGAAGGCTATGAAACTTCCCTGGTACCACGGTTGGAACATTGTTGCCGTCAGCCTGGTTTTCCAGGCACTTCTCTTCGGTTCCATCTTTTTTTCTTACACGCTCTGGGTAGGCGAGTGGCTGGATGATCCTGGGCTAGGTGTTACCCTGACGATGGTGATGGTCCCAATCACGATACTGAACCTGGCGCAAAGTCTTGTCGCACCGTTCGCGGGTTATGCGATGGATCGTTATTCTATTTGTGCCCTGATCTGCACCGGTGCTACTTGTGCTGGCGTTGGTTTTCTTCTGATATCACAGGTTTCTGCCTTCTGGCAGATCATCCTGGTCTATGGTTCCCTGATGATGGCGGGTGTCTTGCTGGCCGGTCCACTCGCTGCCCAGACATTGGCGGCAAAATGGTTCAACAGGAATCGCGGCCTGGCCATTGGTCTTTCAACGACCGGCACCTCCATCGGCGGCGTAGTGATGGCACCACTGATCACCGTTCTTTATGAAACTAACGGCTGGCGGGATGCACACTGGATGCTGGGCCTGGCGTTTATCCTGGTGATTGTTCCCCTGGTTTGGCTCATGATCCGCAATTCACCGCAGGACCTGGGCATACCCGGTGAACCCGCAGCCGATGTTGAAGTTGCGGGACAAGAGGGTTCACGTTTCTGGACCGTTGCCGAGATTCTGAAGGATCGCGTTTTCTGGATCATCATCCTGTCGTTCCTGCCGCTGGTGACGGTGTTTGGCAGCGTGCAACAGCATCTCAGGCCTTATGCGTCTGACCTCGGCATAGGTTCCATGGAAACGGCGTTCCTGATATCCGTATTCGCCTCGGTCATGATCGGCGGCAAGATTTTCTTTGGCATGATGGCAGACCGGTTTGATCACCGTCTGTTGTTCCTGGTTGCGCTGGGTGCCTGTGCCGCTGTCGTCGGAGGTTTACTCCTGTCACCCGGATACCCGGCGCTGGTTGTGCTTGCCGGTGTGCTTGGCTTTTCTGTAGGAGGTTTTTTGCCATTGCTCGGTGCCATGGTGGCGAGGCACTTTGGTGCAGCTTCCTTTGGCAGTGTTCTTGGGCTGGTAGGACCGTTCCTGGCGATCAATGCTTTCGGTCCGATGGCATATGGTTACCTTTACGAAGTTAATGGAAACTACGTACTGGCATTCTGGATATCGTTGGCACTGTTGATACCGGGTGCGTTAGCCATTGGGTTACTTCGGCAAAGAATGTGATTGTGATGCGATGTGCTTTGCCGCGATGTATCCGTAGGTCATGGCAGGGCCGATAGTCCCGCCTGCGCCCGGGTAGAAGTTACCCACGACACAGGCCGAGCAGTTCCCTGCAGCATAAAGTCCTTTCACAACCTCGCCGTTAGTGTCCAGTGCCTGTGCGTGTTCGTTGGTCAGTATCCCGCCCCTGGTACCCAGGTCTCCGGCGTGTATCTCGATGCTGTAGAAAGGTGGTGTTGTAATAGGAGCAAGACAGTTGTTTGGCGTAATTGTGTTGTCTCCGCTGAACCGGTCAAACGCGAACTCTCCACGATGAAAGTCTTCATCCCTGCCGTTGGCAGCCATGCCATTAAAGTGCTCAATAGTCTGCTTGAGCCCATCCGGGTCGATGCCGCTTGTTTCGGCGAGTTTCTCAATGGAATCTGCGCGTTTCAGGAAACCTGACTTGATGTGGGCCTCCGGTGTAATACCCGGCAGCATACCTGCCAGTGGGTAGGCATCTCGATAGCGCTGATCAAACACCATGTAGGAAGGCAGGGTTGTCATGCCGGCCCGGTCAGCGTCAAACATGGATCGGACGAGATCCGCGTAGGGTTGCGCCTCGTTCGTAAACCTCTTGCCTTCCTTGCTGACAATGATCTGCCCCGGCTTACCTCGCTCGAATATGACAATCTGTGGACCCATGCCGGTCGGCAGGCAGGTGGGTGCCCACCAGGCGTCGTCCATCAGGTCGAAAGCCACATTGAGGTGCCTGACACAGGAAATGACATCACCTTCGTTGCCGGGTGAACCGCTTGAATAGTCGGTGCCACCATACTTGCCAAAATGCTGTGCTCGTAACTCCTTGTTGTGATCGAAACCTCCCGCGGCAAGAATCACGCCGTGGGTTGCTCGAATTTCCATCTCTTCCCCATCCCTTATTGCACTGACGCCGACGACTCGCCCGTCATCGACCAGGACTCGCTTCAGTTGGCACTCCAGGGTGATCGGGACGTTCATTTTTTGCAGTGAATAGGCGAGCCAGCTGATCAATCCGCCGCCAGTTGCCTTGAGCTTTCCACCAGTGAGCTTCGCCAGGAAGTTTCTGGGAATAACCTTCCACGCTTTCAAAAACTCAGCAAAGTCAGAGCGAATCACTGCCAGCTGTCGGAGTTCTGTCATGGTGCCGACGACCGGCGGCGATGCAGCAGGTTGCCTGAGAGATTTAAAAGCCGCTTTCAGTTTGCTCCCCTGGAAGACTCTCGGCTCCACCGATCGCCCACCCGGTTTGCCGCCGGGTGTTTCGGCACGATAGTCCGGGAATCCCTTGAATATGTCGACCTCAAGAAACCCGTTGTCTGTCATGAATTTCAGCATCTCTGGTGCCTTGTCTACGAGCTGCCGGAGCTTTCCATCAGCGACGCGGTTGCCAATGTTGTGACGCAGGTAGACCAGAGCATCTTCTGCTGAATCCTTGATACCCGCCGTTGCCATCAGGTGATTATTGGGTATCCACATGACCCCGCCGGAAAGCGAAGTGGTGCCGCCGAAATAGGGGGTTTTTTCCAGCACTAACACGCTGAGACCTGCCTCGCTTGCGGTCAGGGCAGCGGCCATACCCGCAGCGCCGCTCCCGACCACAATGACGTCATATTCCTGGTTCATTTTGGGGCCTCATAGTCTTTCTCGGCCCAGAGGTCGGCTTCTCTCATGGATTCGGCATAAGGTGCACGGGCAAGCCAGAGGAAGAACACACCAATGACGCCGAAGAAGCAGGTCATGGTGATCATCGAGTACCGTACGCCTTCCGCCCCCGGGAAAATGTATTCGTTGAAGGCGCCAGCCAGGGGCGGTCCGAACATCATCCCGACAGCGCCGGTCAGCATGTAAACAGCGGCCACGCGTGCCCGCAGGTGGGGTGGGGTAATCACCGGTAGTGAGCCCGAGGCGATACCGAAGGGAGAGTTCACAGCGAGCAGGGCGGGTGCATAGAACACGTAGGCCCAGAAAGCTGAGGGTGCTACCTGAATCAGGAGCACCGATGGAATCGTTATGATGCCGCCGATCATGCCAGCGGTCATGTTGGCATCCTGGTGCCCGCGATCGGTAAGTCGCTTGGCTACGTAAGCTATCAATAAGGGACCCATGGGACCAAAGATGACAAATATCCAGCCGAATACCTGGGAGGCTTCCGCAGCTGGTACGCCATGAATCCTGACAAAGAAAGTGACACTCCAGAATACAAAGGCATAGCCAGTCAGCACCAGGGACACAAACCCCAGGTGGTGAAACAAGATGGTTCTCGAGTGCTGGCGATAGAAAGAGACCAGTTGCGACATGTCGCTTTCATCAGTTTGAACCGGCGATGGTCTGCGAATGGGTTCCTTGATCAACAGAAAGAACGCCGCGAGAAACATACCCGGCAATCCCACGTAGACAAAAGTCTGTTGCCACGGTTTAAGTTCACCGACCCAGGGAAGAACCATTGGGTCGGCCTGCTGGACAATATCCAGGACAAAACCACCTATGACGAACGCTATGCCTGACCCGATGATGGGACCCGTCTGAAAAATACTGAGCGCAAGAGGTACGTCTTTCCTAGGAAAGTAATCTCCAATCAGGGACGTTGTGGAGGGGCTGAGTGTCGCCTCACCGATGCCTACACCAATACGGGCCAGGAAAATCTGCCAGTAGTTTCGGGTGAGTCCGCAGGCGATGGTCATCAGCGACCAGAGAAAGATCCCAATAGCGATGATGTGCTTGCGGCTTTTCTTGTCTGCCATCTGGGCAATGGGAATGGCGGCGAAGGCATAGAACAGTGCAAAGACACCGTACAGCCAGCCAATTTCGGTGTCGCCAACACCAAGATCTTCCTGCATTGGACCGACGACGATGGCCACAACCTGCCTGTCGATAAATGCGATCAGGGAGGCCAGGATCAGGACGAACACGACGAACCAGGCGTATCGCCGGTTCGGGTAGGGAATAGTCTCGTTGATAGCGGGTTACTTCTTGTTTTTATAGTTGAGACTTTCTCAATAAATTGGATCGAAGTGCAAGCCCAACTTCTGGTTTAATGTGGCTCCTGACTAATAACCTGTAGATAAAAGGAACGATAAATGGCTGGACGATTAGAGGGAAAGGTCGCTGCGATTACTGGTGCGGCAAGTGGTTTTGGTGCTGGCGCGGCGAAACGCTTCGTTGAGGAAGGCGCGAAAGTTGTAATGGGCGACATCCAGGATGATGCGGGCCAGGCCCTGGCAGATGAGCTGGGTGATGCGGCTGTCTATGTTCATTGTGATGTCACCAAGGAAGATGAAGTTGCCAATATGGTCGACACGGCCGTTGAGAAGTTCGGCCAGCTGGACATCATGTACAACAACGCCGGTGTGGTAGGGGCCGTTGGCCCGATCGCCACAACGCCTGCTGAAGAGTGGCATCGCACCATGGATATCCACGTCAGCGGCTGTTTTTATGGCTGCAAGCACGCAGCGAGGGTGATGATTCCCCGTGGCACTGGTTCCATCGTCAGCATGTCCAGCACAGCAGGCATTATGGGTGGACTGGGCCCTCATGCTTACACTGCTGCCAAGCATGCCATTGTGGGTATTACCAAGAGTGTCGCAGCAGAACTTGCCCAGTATGGTATTCGAGCCAACTGTATTTCACCGGCCGGTATGGCAACCGCCATGGTGGCAGCGACCATGGGTGATCACACTGATCTTGAAACCACGAGACAGAACCTGGCACAGACCTCTCCGCTTAAAGGACGACCCGGCCTGCCGGAAGATGTTGTTAACGCGGCACTGTTCCTGGCCAGTGATGAGTCGGGTTACACCTCCGGTCTGACATTGACCACAGATGCAGGTTTGACCATCGGCTCCGGTAACGAGTCGCCCTTCGGTGAATACCAGCCATTTATGGCTGAGGCTGGAAAGCGGGGCGTTTAAGTTCGTCGCCTCGCCACCAGGCAATCGCCATGAGCAAGATCATGGCGATGCCTGAAACCCACCAGACACCTGCAGCGCCGCTTTCCTGGTAGAGCATACCGCCTGCCGCTGCCGTAATGGCGCCAACAGCCATACCCACTGCACCAAACAATCCCTGACCCGTGGCGATAGCGTCTTCTCCACTTGCCTGTGTGACTGCCAATTGTGTCGCGGGCATGGTGTAGGCATCAGCAATCGCGTGAACCAGCAGTGGCAGGCACAGCAGCCAGATGTTCTCGAGTACGCCATAAGCGAGCATGCAGGCTATCGCAACACCAATGCTGACGATGGCGATATTCAGTGCGCCTTTGTGCTGGGCGAAATCGCCAGCTATTGGCGATATAAAAATCATGGGAATGCCGAAGAGGCTCATGGTCAGGCCGATAAACACCTGGCTCGCACCCAGGTCTGACAGGTAAACCGCCCAGATGGCTTCGAATACTCCGATGGTGATCCAGAATGCGATACCCATTGCCAGGCAGGACTGCATTGCTGGTCGTTGAATCAGCTCCAGTAGGATGCCCTGCTTCGGTGGGCTGGGCGACCCGGGTATGTCCAGTTGGAACACAAAAGGCGTAAATATTGCGAGAAGTATCGCCAGCACGACAAAGTTTGCGGAAAGTCCGACCGTTGAGTTGAGCAGGGCGGCGATGACCGGTCCGACCAGGAAACCGGCGGTTTCATAGGCAGTCAGGACGCCCAGCGAACGACCAGCGGAAGCTGGATCCTGGATCACGATGTGTCTTCGAATAGCCGGACGAACGATGCCGGCACCAAACCCCAGTGCACCCCGGGATAGGATCCACTCCGCCAGGCTGTCTGCAATGATCATCCAGACTGTGCTGGCGATACAGATGATGAGTCCGGTTTGCATCATGACGCTGCCATGGCCGGAATCGGCAAAACGCGACAGGAACAATTGCGCGACAAATCCAGAGGCAAATGCCGCGGCGACAATGAATCCGATGCCTGAGGATGTCAGGCTGAAGTCATCGCGTATTTCCGCAAGCAGCGAAAATATCGCGCCATAGCCCACCATCAATGTGGCTGTCAGCAGATAGATGCTGACCAGTTGTCGGTCGACTGTAGCCAAGTTTTAGAGGTCCGGAAATGCGCGGTGCAGGATATCGCTGACTTCTGACACGGCTTCAATCGATTGTTCTGTAGAGTCACCCCTGGCTTCGATGTTCAGGATGCGTGCACCGCGCTCCACGTCAGCAGCAAGGAACTCAGCGATATCGTTGGGCGTTCCATAAGGGGTGTAGCGTTCAAATTTCTCGAACGGTACCCGGTAAAAACCCTCCATGCCTTTCGCAACGTTTTCTCTTGGCGTTTTCCCGATGCCGCTCCATAGCTGGAGCCCGTGGGTCCACTCGACGACCCGGTCCCCCGCTGCCTCATGGATCTGCGCGAGGCATTGTTCAAATCTGTCAGGGGAAACCCAGACGGACAGCCAGCCGTCTCCATACTTTGCGGTTCTTCGAATGGCGGCATCAGAGCGCCCGCCGATCACAATAGGAATCCTCGGCTCTGGTGCTGGCTTGATGACGGCATCGGTGAAGCTGAAAAAGTCGCACTCATGGCTGGTGGGCTCACCGGTCATAAGGCCGCGAACTGCCTGCAGGCAGTGGTTGGTGTGCACACCCCTTCGTGAAGGATCGACGCCACAGATTTCCATTTCATGCCTGTCTTCTCCGCCGATACC
>JADHNI010000062.1 GCA_016779585.1 Pseudomonadales bacterium | reverse complement strand
GAATCAGTGCCGCGAAGCGCACGACGAGGAGTCGCTCGAATACGGCTCTGAAGAAATGAACCAGTTGATGACCTACCTGGCGTACGTCTCGCGGGACCAGGTCATCGATATCGAAGTATCTGAAGCGTCAATGCCTGCCTATGAGCGTGGCAAGCAAATTTATTACTCACGGCGTGGCCAGCTCAATTTTTCCTGCTCGCATTGTCACATGCAGATCACAGGCATGTTGCTGCGATCCGAAACGCTGAGCGCCTCTCTCGGGCACGTGACCCACTGGCCAACCTATCGATTCAAGTGGGAAGAAGTAGGTTCACTTCACAGGCGTTTCGCAGAGTGTAATGACCAGGTGGGTGCAGAGTCGCTGCCGGAACAGCATCCAGCTTATCGCGAACTCGAATATTTCCTGACCTATATGAGTAATGGCCTGCCAATTAACGGGCCCTCGAGTCGAAAATGAAGCAACTACTTCTTTTACTGATGATGTCGCTGCCACTGCTGTCACAAGCGGATGACGCGTCAGCGTTGATCGCTGAGGCGGAAGCCCTGCACCAGGAAGCGCGAGACAAACTGTATGCCTGGGTTGCAACCTCCCGGTTTATCGATCAGGCCAAAGCCGCACAATCCTCAGGAGACTCTGTAAAGGCGAAGGTGTTCGCAGAGCGGGCAATATCACTCGCTAACGCTTCTCTTGCACAGGCAACCAAAGAAGCGGCGAGCTGGCAGGCAAGAGCGCTCGTTGGGGAAAGCAGCCGGTGAATCGCCGGGAATTCCTTCAACTGCTGGCTCAGGCCTCGGTTGCCGCGCAGCTGGCAGGTTGTAAATCGCTGGCGGCGAGTTCTACTGATGAACTGTATCGAATGCCGAGTGGCGCGGATGTCCGGCTGTTGCACATCACCGATACCCATGCCCAGCTGCAACCGGTTTATTTCCGTGAACCTCACGTGAACCTGGGAGTAGGTCCTGCGCGCGGCAAAATGCCGCACCTGGTTGGCCAGCACCTGCTTGATGCCATTGGCTCCTTCAGTGCGCGCGAGAAACATGCATTTACCTATCTGGATTTTACAGCGGCAGCGGAACAGTTCGGCCGGGTCGGTGGATTTTCGCACCTTAGTACACTGGTTCAACAGATGCGGGCCTCTGCGCCAGGTTCGCTGCTGCTGGACGGCGGTGACACGTGGCAGGGTTCAGGTACGGCGCTGTGGACTCGCGGGCGTGACATGGTAGGTGCCTGTAACCTGCTGGGTGTTGACGTCATGACCGGGCACTGGGAGTTTACGTACAACGATGACGAAGTCCTGGAGAATGTTTCTGATTTCCAGGGTGACTTTGTGGCCAACAATGTTGTCGCGACCGAAGACGCATTATTCGATGGTGTCGAAGTCTTCGATGAAGATTCCGGGCATGTGTTCCAGCCTTACGTCGTCAAGGAAGTAAACGGCAGGCGTATCGCTGTCATTGGCCAGGCGTTTCCGTATACCCCGATAGCAAACCCGCAGCGGTTCATTCCGGACTGGACCTTCGGTATCCGAGAAAGTGACCTGGCGGAACAGGTGTCACATGTGCGTAGCGCCGAGAAACCCGATGCTGTTGTGCTGCTGTCTCACAATGGTATGGATGTTGACCTGAAGCTTGCATCAAGGGTAAGCGGTATTGATGTGGTCCTGGGCGGACATACACACGACGGCATACCGGTGCCGGTTGAAGTAAAAAGCTCCGGTGGCATCACGCTGGTGACTAACGCCGGTTCCAACGGCAAATTCCTTGGCGTGCTGGATCTCAAGTTTGGTGCATCAGGTGTCAGCGGTTACGACTATCGCCTGATGCCGGTTTTCGCGAACATGCTGGAAGAAGATGCAGCCATGGCCCGTTACATCGCCGACGTCAGAAAACCATACGAAGACAGGTTGTCAGAGAAGCTGGCGGAAACCGAATCGCTTCTTTTTCGGCGTGGCAATTTCAATGGCAGCTTTGACCAGGTCATTGTCGATGCGTTGCGCTCGCAACTGGATGCAGAGATCGCGATGTCCCCGGGGTTCCGCTGGGGAACTTCCCTGCTACCGGGTGACAGCATTACCATGGAAGATGTACTCAGCCAGACCTGTATTACCTATCCTGAAACCTATGCCAGGGATATCTCCGGCGAAGAGATCAAGACGATCCTGGAATCGGTGGCCGATAATCTTTTTAATGCGGATCCCTACTATCAGCAGGGTGGTGACATGGTCCGCACCGGCGGCCTGCAGTATGAATGCTGGCCGAACGAGAAAATGGGGCAGCGTATCCAGAATCTTCAGGATTCCAGCGGTAAAGCCGTTACAGCCACCAGGAACTATCGTGTTGCTGGCTGGGCTACTGTCGGTTCGAAATCACCCGGGGCACCTGTCTGGGATGTGGTTGGTGACTACCTGCGCTCTGAAGGTACAATCAGCCTGGATTCTATCGACGAACCGGTGCTTCGTGGCGTACAAAACAATCCAGGCCTCGCGCAGTTTTCCTGAACAGCTCCTTGTTATCTTTTTTGCCCTGTTGCTCACTCTCGGGCCAGCATGCCATGCAGAGTCGCTCAATGAGGATAAACCTTTCGCAGAGCGCCACCTGGTTCTGCAACTGAGTGATGCTGATGCGGCCCACCAGAAAGCCGTGCTGAATATTTCAAACAACCTGATCAGGCACTATGGTGGCCCGGACTTCATTGATATCCAGGTTGTGGTGTTTGGCCCGGGTGTTTTATTGCTTGCAGACAAGGACAACACTCATTCAAAAAGAATCCGCTCGTTAATGGATAACGGTGTGAGCTTCAAGATATGCCAGAACACCCTCGACTCGATGGAAAGTGAGAGCGGTCAGGCATTCAGTTACCTGTCGGGGGTGGAAGTAGTGCGCAGTGGTGTTGCGCACATCCTGGATGAGGTGGACCGGGGTTACGTCCTGGTCCGCCCCTGATCAGTTTCCGTAGCGATCTTTCAGTACGAAGAAGGCCAGGCCAAGCAGCGCCAGGCTGAATGGGATCGCCAGGTAAATTCCCTGGATGCCAACCACTTCCTCCAGGGTGAGCTTGCCGAAATTGGCGTTCTGGATCAGCCAGGCATCCAGCCAGGGAAATGCCAGTGAAAACAGAAATGCGCCCGCAAGTGCACCCAGCAGGGTGAACAGGGCATCAAGTTTGCCCTCTGAGGTGCCGACGACGCAGGTGCCCGGGCAATAGCCGCTGACAGCCCAGCCGACGCCGAATATCGCACCGCCTGCCGCAATACCCCAGATGTAGGCAGGTTTGATACTCATGTTGGCCATGCCGCCGAAATCGAGCAGGTAAACCCCCAGGGTACCGACGCCGATCGCCGTGCACATCAGTTTGATGATTGTCATGTCCCTGAGCAGCAGGGTGCCAAGGATCTTTCGGTAGCTGGTGGCGCCGCCGAGAAAGAGAATTGCACCAAACGCACAGCCAATAAGAAACCCTATAAGCAGAATATCCATGTTACCAACCTCGATAGAGCAATTTTGCTGTCAGTATGGCGACGGCAAATGTCACGACACCAAAGACGAATGAGCCAACCGCGAGCTGGGAAATCCCGCTGATCATGTGGCCGGAAGTACACCCTCCTGCCAGCCTGGCCCCGAAAAGCAGAAGTACACCTCCGAGGAAAGCGGCGGAGAACCGTTTCATTCTTGAAGCGCCAAAATTCTCGACCCACATCTGTGGCATCGACCCCTTGTCCTGTTCCGGCTGCTTTTCACGCAGCAGCATGGCAGTCAGTCCTCCGCCGACCAGCATGCCGAAGACCAGCATCCAGCCGTAACCGACACCCCAGTCAGTCTTTTCTCCGTATCGGGACAGGTAAGTGTTACCTTCAGCAAAGGCAGGGGCGATTTCGTGGGCGACCACGGCATCGGTCACAACAAACTGGGTAGAAACACCCAGTGGCTTGACCAGGAAGGTGGCCAGGGTCAGTAGAAGGCCGAGTGCAATACCGGCAGCTTTCCACGAAATGACGGGTTCATCAGACATAGGGTGTTCCTGTTAATTTAGTGTCGGTTGACTTTGCAGATTTGTAAATTAGCATATTCTTATATAAAAATGAAAATAACGATATAACAGATTCGAATAATGATTAAGTTATTGATTACATTTGGTTTATTGGTGTCGATGGCAGGGTACACTGCACCGATACCGGATATTCAGGACCTTGAATCGCTCGCAGGTGAGGGAGAGTCGGTTTGCGCCATCTATATCTATCGGCAGGGTTGCCCCTACTGCAGGGCACTCGAATCCGAGGTTCTCCAGCCCATGGTGGCAGGCGGTGAGTTCGAACAGTTCTGCATGGGACGGCTGGATTGGGAAGGCGGTGAACTTACCGATTTCGATGGCACCGCCACTTCATCCCAGGCGATTGTGGCGCGTTATGGTGTGGTGGTGGTTCCCACCATTGTCTTTGTTGACGCCGCTGGCCGTCAGCTCACAGATTCACTGGTGGGCTACCAGGGCAGTGAGCTTTATTTTGCGCTTCTGCGTAAACGGTACCGGCAGGCAGCGCTTTAAGCTGGCGTTAATGCACGGTGTTGATCTGATAAGCTGCGTCCTCTGATTTTTAGCAGGAATAATGCAGCATGAAATCGACATCCGAGGTTATCAGCGGAATCTCCACAGAGTTCGTTGATGCCAATGGGCTTCGCTTTGAAGTTGATATGTGTGGAGACCAGACCAGCAAAAAACTGGCTATCTGTCTCCATGGGTTTCCGGAACACGCCATTTCCTGGCGATTCCAGATGCCGATGCTGGCCGATCTCGGTTACAAGGTCTGGGCGCCGAACATGCGCGGTTACGGTAACTCTTCTATTCCGCCTGATCGGGAGGACTATTCACTGGAAAACCTTATGTCCGATGTGGGTGCGCTGATCGATGCAGCCGATTGTGACGAGACGGTGCTGATCGCCCACGACTGGGGCGCGGTGATCGCCTGGTACTTTGCCATGAGGCAGATACGCCCCCTCGAGAAGCTCGTTATCTGCAACGTTCCGCACCCGGGTGCCATGCGGCAGGGGTTTTCCCTCGCCCAGCTAAAGAAGAGCTGGTACATCTTCTTCTTCCAGATTCCCGGGTTACCCGAGTGGCTTACCGCCAGGCGGAGTAGCAGGGGTATAGGTGAACTTTTTCGCGAAACGGCTGCGACACCTGAAAATTACCCGGATGAAGTGCTTGAAATTTACAGTGAGAATGCCCGGCGGCATGGTGGCCTGACTGCGATGATTAACTACTACCGGGACGCTTTCCGTGCCGGTGGTAAACGGCAAAAGGATATGGGGTTGCCGATGATCGAAACCCCCACGCTGATGTGCTGGGGTGAAGATGACATGGCATTGACCAAGGAAACCACATACGGGACTGAGAAGTGGGTCCGTGACCTGACGATTCGTTACCTGCCCAGGATCTCCCACTGGGTGCAGCAGGATGCACCAGATGAGGTGAACGCCATGATCAAGGCGTTCCTGGCAGGAGAGCCCGTTCCTTATATGAAGTGGGAGTCAAAGCTGGTGCAGGAAGATCCCGCCAGGTAATTCAAAAGAAACGGTTTCGGAAGTAACAGTTTTAGAAGTAACAGGAGTCAGTATGAAAGTAGCAGCCGTCAAACCAGGTGGCCTCGAGAAGATAGAAATCCAGGACAGGGCTGACCCGGTCGCGGGTCCCGGCGAACTACTGGTTCGTGTGCGCGCCAGTTCCCTGAACTTTCACGACTTTGCGGTAGTTGCGGGACTGATTCCTGCCGCCGATGGTCGTGTGCCAATGTCCGATGGTGCTGGTGAGGTTGTGGCCGTGGGTGAGGGTGTTGCTGGATATAAGGAAGGTGACATGGTGGTCTCGCTGTTCTTCCCGAACTGGGAACGAGGTGAACCTGATCTCGCCTGCCTGACCGGCGTGCCGGGCGATCATGTGGATGGATTCGCCTCTGAACTGGTGGCCATGCCTGCGACCGCCTTTACACGCGCTCCTGCTGGCTATTCCATGGAAGAGGCGGCAACTTTGCCCTGCGGGGCGTTGACAGCATGGCGCGGTATGTTTTCAAAGGCAGGGGTCAAGGCCGGTGACTGGGTGCTGACCCAGGGAACCGGGGGCGTTTCCATCTTCGCACTGCAGTTCGCCAAGGCGGCCGGTTGCAGGGTGATTGCCACTTCATCGTCTGATGAAAAGCTTGCGCGCCTTAAAGAGCTGGGCGCCGACGAACTGATTAACTACAAGGAAACACCTGACTGGGGTGCCAAGGCGCGAGAATTGACCGGTGGTCGCGGTGTTGATGAAGTCGTCGAGATTGGTGGGGCGGGTACACTGGCCCAATCGATTACTGCCTGCAGAATTGGTGGTCACATATCGCTGATTGGTGTGCTGGCCGGTTTTGCTGGCGAGATACCAACGGCCCAGATTTTTGCCCAGAACCTGCGGATTGATGGCATTACTGTTGGCTCAAGGGAAGAACAGGAAGACATGATCCGCGCTATCGAGGCTAATGGCATCAAGCCGGTCATCAGTGACAGCTTCCCACTTGCGGAGATTGCCCAGGCGTTCCAGCACCAGGCCGGGCACAAGCATTTTGGCAAGATTGTCCTGTCTATCTAGGGTCTAGTTCAGGTGGCTGGCGAATGTTTCCGCCAGCTTTCCTGAGGCCTGTGTCTCTTTAAGCCACCGATTGACTTCGGCGAGCAGGCCGGGGTCTTTCGGCATCATGTAGGCTTTTTCCTGGTAAGTCAGGGTTTGTGTGGGCATCGCCATGCACAGTCCTGGCAGTTTTGCGCTTTGCAGCTGCGCCTCAATCAGGTCGGTGAACATCACGTCGGCACGTTCCTGGAGAATCTCCCCGAAAATGGTCCTGTTGTCGTTATGCAGCACCTTGGTCGCCTGCCTGATATGCGCGTCCAGGAAACGCTCGTTGGTACCGCCGGGATTGACGATCACCCGCCGACCTGGCTGATCGATTGCCTCAAGGCTGCCGAGGTCGGACACGTCGCTGCAGCGCGCTACCGGGGTTTTGCCACCGATGTGATAGGCCTGACTGAAGTAGGCCAGTTCTTCCCTGGCAGGAATACGCGATACGCCGCTCATCGCAATGTCGTATCTGCCCTGCGCGAGGTCCTGCATCAGAGTCGGCCAGCTGGTTTTTACCAGCACCAGATCAGCTTTGAGGTAAGCAGCGAGTGCATTGGCCATGTCAATGTCGATGCCTTCCGGTTCATCGCCATCTTCCGCAAAGGAGAAGGGTGCGTAATCACCCGTTGTGCCGATTCGCACCATGCCGCTGTCTCGAATCTGGCTGAGGCGGTCAGGGTAAACCTGGATCTGCTTCAGTGCGTTGAAGACATTCTGCTGGCGCTCTCCGGAGAGGCAATCTGTCTTCGTTCTGGCCATAAACAGGAATTCATCATGAGTCTCTGTTGCCAGGAGTCGATTGATATCTGCGCCCAGGGCCAGCAGGCGAGGGCGAACCACCCGGTCCAGATCTGCGGCTTCTGTGGGGGCATGTTCTTGCTCCCATCTTCTGAACCAGCATTCCTGGATATCTTTCGCTGCCTCAATTTGCGCGGTAAAAAACAGGCGACTGCTGTTGACGGTAATGCCGTGATCGAGTCCTGAACGGATGGCATTCTCGATCACGATTGCCTCCCGTTCGGGTACCTCAATGGGCTGGCCATGGATCCATTTATAGGCGGCCACTTCCTGCATCAGGGCCAGTCTTGCGCCTATGGCATCGTAAAGTTCGGCTGCCTGCAGGGTTGTTACGGTCAGGACCAGCAAGGTACCGACCAGGTATCTGATAATCACCTTGGCAGGCTCAGTCGTTTTCGAACAGGTCGTATTTTTTCATGTAACCGCGCAGCTGATGGTAGGTTACTCCCAGTGCTTCGGCAGTTTTTTTCTGGTTGAACTGCGAGGCTGCGAGTGCCTGGCGGATCAGGTCGATCTCAAAGTCCTGCACTGTCTGTTTGAAGTCGATGGGGAACTCCGTGTTACTCGCAGATGGTGGCGCCGGCTCGTCCCCTGTCACTTTTCGTGTCTTGCTCACCGATGGCCGGAAAACGGATTCGAACGGATCAAGGGTGATGACCTCTACGGGTGAGCTGTCATCGGCCGCGCGGTAGACGCTCCGTTCAACGACGTTTTTCAGTTCGCGAATATTCCCGGGCCACTCGTACGTGCCGAGTGTCTCCAGTGCTTCTTCCGTGAATCCCGGGAAAAACTCCATGCCAAGGTCGCCTGCCATGTTCATGGCGAAGTGTTCAGCCAGCAGGAAGATATCTTCCGGTCGCGCACGCAGAGGCGGCAGCGTGATGACGTCAAAAGCCAGTCGGTCGAGCAGGTCTTCCCGGAACTTGCCCTGGTCTGCCAGCTTCGGCAGGTCTTCATTGGTCGCTGCTATCAGCCTGACATCAGTCGTAAGGGTTTTGCTGCCGCCAACCCGTTCATACTCGCCGTACTCAATGATCCGCAAGAGCTTTTCCTGGACCAGGGCGGAAGTGGTGGCCAGTTCATCAAGGAACAGCGACCCCCTGTCTGCGCGCTCAAATCGGCCCCGATGCATTTTCGCTGCGCCCGTAAATGCGCCTGCCTCGTGACCGAACAACTCGGTTTCCAGCAGCGTTTCGCTGATGGCGGCACAGTTCATTTTCACGTACTCCTGATCCCAGCGAGCCGACAGGTAATGCAGGCGGGCCGCGATCAGTTCCTTGCCGGTACCCCGTTCACCAACGATCAGCACGGGCTTATCCAGAGGTGCTATCTGGGAGACCCTGTCCAGCACCTCCAGGAAAACGGGGGACTCCCCCAGGAGCCTGTCTGTGTGTTGACGTGCGTTCATGGCGGCGGATTATTGGCTAATTGTTGGTGATATTCACTAAATTATTTGTCGCCAACTTTGGTCAAATTGACCAATAAAAAAATAACCCTTTATAAAACAATGGCCTACGTATCTGGGAAAACTTGGCACGGAAAGTGGATTGAACAAGGCGAGCACAGACGTAATTGTTTTTACTAGAGAGGTTAAACAGATGGGTATTTTTTCGAGATTCACAGACATCATTAACTCGAATATCAATGCCATACTGGACAAGGCGGAAGATCCGGAAAAGATGGTTCGCCTGATTATCCAGGAAATGGAAGAAACCCTGGTTGAGGTCCGAACACAGTCAGCCAAGCTGATTGCTGACAAAAAGGAGCTGAACCGTCGAATTGTTCGGCTCCGGCAGGAAGCCCAGGACTGGGAGAGCAAAGCTGAGATTGCCCTGTCCAAGGGGCGGGAAGACCTTGCCAGGGCTGCCCTGAAGGAAAAGCAGGGTGCCGAGGAAGCTGCGATGATGATCGAGACAGATCTTGAGGTGATTGACCAGAATCTTGAGAAGCTCTCCGGTGATATCGGGCAACTGCAGCAGAAGCTGAGTGACGCCAAAACGCGCCAGAAAGCACTGATTGTGCGTGGCCGGACGGCACAGAGTCGAATGGGCGTGAAACGCCAGATCCACGATGTTGATATCGACGAGGCCATGAGCCGGTTCGATCGCTACGAACGCCGCATCGATGACCTGGAAGGCGAAATCGAGGCTTACGACCTTGGCCAGCGCTCGCTGTCTGATGAAATCGCAGAACTTGAGAATGATGAAAAGGTTGACGAGGAACTTGAACGGTTAAGGGCTAGAATGTCTGGACCTTCAACTGCCCAGAAACAAAACGGGCAAGACTCAGAGTAACCTGATTGGGGTAAGTGATGGACGGTATAGTTGTGGCTTTTTTCGTGCCTGTGGTCGTATTTCTGGTCGTGGTCGCACCCATCTGGATCATCTTCCACTACAAGTCCAAGTCCAATGTTGTCAATGGATTGTCAGCCAGTGAGCGGGCAGAGCTGGATGAGATGATCGAAGTAGCGAATAAGATGGCTGCCAGGATTGAAACCCTGGAATCCATCCTCGACGTTGAAAGTCCGGACTGGAGAGAAAGGGACTGGAGACAGCAGCAGTCTGAAGCCTGAGCCCTTGAGTTGGCAGGTGATGTGGTAGAGGGAATAACGTGAGCAGAAGCAAAAAAAATGCCGAGAGCGAGGCCCGGAGAGCACAGAGGCTGGCCGAGCGTGAAGCAGAGCGAGCAAGGCGCAAGGAGCGCCAGGCCGAGCGAGCTGCAGAGCGTGCGGAACGGCTGGCAGAACGAGCGAATCGAAGGCCTTCGCGCGAAAAGGACCTGGACAGGTCGATCGAAGACCTGGTTGATGAAGTGACACAGAAGGCTGAAGCCTGGATTGATGAACTGATAGATACGAGTCGTGATGGAGATCGGGATGTCCTTCGAGCTGATCGTGCAGCCAAGAAGGCCCAGAGAGAAGCAGAAGAAGCCCGGGCCAGTGCGGATCGCGCTGAACGCGAGGCAGAGCAGATAAGTTCTGCCATGGATGATGAATTTGCGGGTTGCCAGCCATCTCGCAGGAGTCGCAGCAAATCGCGTCACCGTCGATATGGCCACGGCAGGTTCGGGTCCAGCTGGAGCAGGGCGCGACGCAGGCGAACCGCACACCTCTACAGGGATCGTGAGCACAAGAAGATCCTTGGTGTCTGTGCAGGCATCTCAGATTATTTTGGTCGGCCGACCTGGGAAATCAGGGTTTACGCTGTGCTCGGTCTGTTCTTTATCCCGCAGATCGTGTTCCCCGCATACTTCATCACTTACTTCTTTATGGAAGACAAGCCCTATTACAGGCGGGTTACAGACCGATTTGATGATGAGATGGACACATTCGACGATGCGCGTGATGATATCCAGTCACGCAGACCAGAACAGGACAGCGGGAAAGGCGAAATGACAGGCAGGAAAACCAGCGGTGCTCAGCCGAAAATGAGTAATGTCCAGTCGATGAAAACCGCCAAGGAAAAATTCTCTGACATTGAGCAGCGTCTTCGACAGATGGAAACCCATGTCACCTCTTCCCGGTTCGAATTGCAGCGAGAACTGAAAAAGATTTCAGGCGAGGACTGACATGTCTATCGAGGTGCGGCACGTAGCAAGATTTGACCAGGTACGTTTTCGCGGACCCGGCACCCTGAAGATCACGCAGACTGACAAGGAGTCCTTGTCAATTCATGCGCCGGCCTATGTCATGCCACACATCATCAGCGAAGTGAAAGACGGCGTGTTGTACGTCGGTTACAAGAGCCCAAAGGTCATGAGTCTCCGCGTATTGCGTGAAGTCATTTCCTTCGACCTGTCCATGAAAGACATACGCAAGGTCACAGTAACCGGTAGTGGATCGGTTATCGCACCGGATGTTGATAATGACACTGTAAAGATCGAGGTGAACGGTTCAGGCAAGGTAAAGCTGGAGCACCTGACCGCAGACAATCTCAGGGTGGGGATCCATGGTGCAGGTGCTGTCAGGATCATGGGTGATGTGGAAACGCAATCCATACTCGTCAACGGGGCTGGCCGTTATGAAGCGGAGCACCTGGTCAGTGATTTTGCCCAGGTTACTGTCAATGGCACCGGTGATGTTTCACTGTCGGTCACTGATGAGCTGAACGTGGTGATTAACGGCAGTGGCAGGGTTGCTTACGGTGGCTTCCCGGATATCACCAAGGCGATTTCCGGTTCAGGTACCCTGGTTCGGCGCAGGCGAGACAAAGACAGGAAAAAAAGAGGAGAGGATCATGGCTAGTTCTTTCTGGATCGTTATCGGGATCATTGTGGTTGCTGCGATCATCGGTGATACCATCGTCAAGATCGTCAAAGCCTCGAAATCCGGATCGAAGCACCAGGCTCGCATCGATGAGCTGGAAGAACATGTACAGGACGTCCGGGCTGACCTGCAGGATGCGCGGGCACGAATCGAGGTGTTGGAAAAAATCGTCACCGACGAGAAATATGACCTCAGGCGCGAGATCAACAACCTCGCTAATTAGTCCACGGCCAGTACTCGGTCGGGATAATCACTGAATATCCCGTCGACGCCGGCATCAAACATTCTCCGGATGTCCTGCGGTTCATTTACCGTGTAGACAAGCGCTTTTAAACCTGCCTTTTGTGCCTTGTTCACCAGCTCTGAATCCACATCCCTGTAGTCAAAGTTAGCGGACCATGCGTTAAGGTCCAACGCCTGGTCCAGCCAGTCATCCGTAAGTTTGTGGAACAGGGCGCCCCGGCGATAGGTCCTGTCAGATTTGGCGAGCTCCCGGTGATTGAATGAAGACACGAGGAACTGATCCGCTGCCCATCCATCACCACAGTATCGTTCCAGGGCACTATTCACCGGTCCGGCAGTGTCAGCACCCTTCAGTTCCACGTTGATACTGCACCTGCCATCAATCAACGCGACCACCTCGTCCAGGGTTGGTATTTGCTGGCCGTCCCCGGCATCCAGGCTGCGCAGCTCTTCAAACGTCATCTCGCTGATCAGCCCGGAACCGTTGGTGGTCCGGTCGACGGTCTTGTCATGAATCACTATCAGCTCGGACCCAACGGCATAAACATCCAGTTCTACCCAGGGACAACCGAGAACAATGGCGTGCTCGAAAGATGAAAGCGTGTTCTCCGGCCTGTAGCCCCTGGCTCCACGATGGCCAATACAGATTGGTTTGCTCATTTTTTATTTACTCCGGCTGAACTTTCGGCCAGCAGGCTATTGTACAATCCCGCTATGAGTTACCAGGTCCTCGCCAGGAAGTATCGGCCCACCTCCTTTCAGGATTTAGAAGGTCAGGAACATGTGTTGCAAGCGCTGATTAATGCGCTGGACAACAACCGCCTGCACCACGCATACCTGTTTACCGGCACCCGGGGTGTCGGCAAGACCACCATTGCCAGGATTCTCGCCCGCTGCCTCAACTGTGAGACGGGTGTGACGTCGAAGCCTTGCGGTGAGTGTAACTCCTGCAGGGAGATAGCCGAAGGCCGGAGCGTTGACCTTATTGAAGTGGATGCAGCCTCCAGGACCGGGGTGGATGACATGCGGGAGTTGCTGGATAACGTCCAATACATGCCAACGGTCAGTCGATTCAAAATTTACCTCATCGATGAGGTCCATATGCTCTCGCGTAGCAGTTTCAACGCCATGTTGAAAACGCTGGAGGAACCGCCTGAACACGTCAAGTTCCTGTTTGCGACGACAGATCCCAAGAAACTGCCGATTACTGTGCTGTCACGGTGCCTGCAGTTCAACCTGAAGAACCTGACACCCGAACAGATTGTGCACTACCTCGGTGTGGTGCTGGACCAGGAATCCATTGCCTCGGATCAATCAGCACTCTGGCAGCTCGGTCACGCGGCCGACGGCAGCATGCGGGATGCCCTCAGTTTGACTGACCAGGCGATTTCCTTCGGTAATGGCGAGGTTCGGGACGAACCCGTGCGATCCATGCTGGGGGCCATTGACCAGAAAGAGGTCTATGACCTGCTTGACGCTATCACGCGAGAAGATGGTGCTGCGATGCTTGCCAAGGTATCTGAACTCTCCGAGTTTGCGCCAGATTATGCCGCGCTGCTGGATGACATGATGGCTGTATTGCACCGCATTGCTATTGCCCACGCTGCGCCGGACGCCGTTGATAACTCGCAGGGTGATCGAGAATTGATTCTCGAGGCCGCCTCAAAGATGCCGGCGGAACATGTTCAGCTGCTCTACCAGATCGGTTTGATCGGGCAGCGCGATTTGCCGTTGGCGCCAACGCCCAGGATGGGTTTTGAAATGGTGCTGCTGCGTATGATGTCTTTTACGCCGGATGAAGTGCAATCCGATGGGCAGGGTAGTCCTGGAGGTACCGGGGAAAAAAAGCCTGAACCGCCAGAGATAGCGGCGGCGCCGAAACAGGACGTTGAACACCAGGCGGAATCAGGTCGCAGTCCAATCGCTGACCTGATGTCAGCGATCAATGGTGAGGAGAAACCGAACGTAGAAGCGGCCCCTGGAACCGTTGCAGAACCAGAACCAGAACCCGAACCAGAACCCGAACCCGAACCAGAACCCGAACCCGAACCAGAACCCGAACCAGAACCAGAACCCGAACCTGTGCAGTCAGCCCCGGCGCTGCAGAAGGGCAACTGGTCCGAGATCCTCTCTGCCATGGCGCTCGATGGTATGACGCGAAACCTAGCGGCGAACTGTCTCCTGGATAATGTTGAAAATGATCATGTTCGCCTTAAGCTGGCGGAACATCACGCCAGTCTCTGGAACCAGGCCCACGAGGGAAGAATTGCCCAGGGGTTGTCCGAACTGTTTGGGCGCGAAATCAGGGTTTCCATAGAGGTGGGTTCCACTGACCTGGAAACCCCTGCCCAGATCATGGAGCGGGAACAGGAGGAAAGTCGGGCCCAGGCGGTCGCTGACATTGAGAGTGATCATCACGTACAACAACTGATAGAAAATTTTAACGGCAAGCTTGATCCAGGCAGTATCAGGCCGTTGGGGACTCAAGGGTAAGAAAACATGGCACTAGGTGGCGGAGGAGGTCTGGGAGACCTCATGAAACAGGCTCAGCAGATGCAGGAAAAAATGCAGAAGCTGCAGGAAGAAATTGCCCAGGCAGAGGTCGTCGGCGAGGCTGGTGGTGGCATGGTGAGCATCACCATGACCGGACGTCACGATGTCCGGAAAGTTCGGATAGACGATGCGTTGCTGACGGGTGACGCCGGTGAAAAAGAAATGTTGGAAGACCTGATCGCGGCGGCTATGAATGACGCGGTGCGTCGCGCAGAAAAAAACCAGCAGGAGAAGATGTCGGAGTTAACCGCAGGCATTCCCATGCCGCCCGGTTTCAAGTTCCCGTTCATGCAGTAACGTCATGAAAGTAATTCCATGAAAAACCAGACACTGATGGATCAGTTAGTAGAGGCATTCCGATGTCTGCCCGGCGTGGGTCCCAAAAGTGCCCAGCGCATGATGCTTTATCTGCTGGAGCGAGATCGCGAAGGTGGTAAGCGACTTGCCGAGGTGCTGGCGCGAGCCATGGCTGACATTGGCAATTGCAGCTCGTGCCGCAACCTGAGTGAATCGGAACTCTGTGATATCTGCAGCGATGCAGGCCGTGATCCGGGTGTGCTTTGTGTCGTCGAGAATCCTGCTGATGTCCTCGCGATAGAGCACTCCGGCGGCTACCGTGGGTATTACTTTGTCCTGATGGGGACACTGTCGCCGATTGATGGCCGCGGACCCGAAGAAATTGGTGTAGAGCAACTGGTTGCGCGTTGCCAGGAGGCGGTGAGCGAGGTAATTCTCGCGGTGTCTTCCTCTGTTGAGGGTGAAGCGACGGCCCATTACATAGCCGAGGCGCTGACGCCCCTTGATCTGAACCTGTCTCGCATTGCACAGGGTATTCCCATGGGTGGTGAGCTTGAATATGTTGACGGCATTACGCTCACAAACGCCATTGAAGGCAGGAAGTCGTTACGATAGTCATGGTTGATTACGTTTACATTGAAGATACCGAAGGTCTCGGCCAGGTGGTTGATGACTGCAGGCAGGTACCAGCCATTGCCCTGGATACGGAGTTCGCACGGTTTAATACCTATTACCCGATTGTCGGGCTGATCCAGATCTATACTGGTGACGCCTGTTACCTGATCGACCCGGTGGCCGCCGGAGACATTGAACCCATTGTCGAAGTCCTGACTGACCCGAATGTCACCAAGGTGCTGCATTCTGGTTCTGAGGATATGGAAGTCTTCCAGTATGCGCTGGGGGTCGTGCCGACGCCGGTCTATGACACCCAGGTCGCAAGCGCGGTTCTTGGTGTGGGCTTCTCTATCGGTTACCAGGCGCTGGTGGAGCACTACCTGGATATCTCCCTGCCAAAGGACCAGACACGATCCGACTGGCTGGCGCGTCCTTTGTCGCCGGAGCAGCTGGACTATGCTGCCCTGGATGTGATTCACCTGTTGCAGGTATTCGATGCACAGCAGGCCCTGCTGGAGGGCACGGAAAAAATGGGCTGGGTCACCAGCGAATCGGCACAGCTGGGCCAGGACATCCCAACCATGGCACCCCCGGAAGAGGCGTATCTCAAGTTCAAGGGCCTCTGGCAGCTGGATCGTCGCCAGTTAAACCAGCTGAAAGTCCTGTGCGCCTGGCGTGAAGTGACCGCGCGCAGGGAAAATGTGCCCAGAAACCGCGTCGTGGACCAGAAGGCGCTCATGAATATTGTGCGGGACCGGGCTGATTCCAGGCATGGATACAAGGAAGCCGGCATGTCACCGAGGCAGGCGCGACGTTATGCAGATGAGATGATGTTTATCCAGTCTGAAGCGAGCCTGGTGCCAGAAGAGAAATGCCCGGAAAGGGTTGAGCGAACCGACGCGCCGGTCAACAACCGTAAAATGAAACTGCTCAGGCAGGTTGTAGAGGAAACCGCGAAATCGATTTCCGTTGCACCGGAACTGCTGATCAAGCGCCGGCACCTTGAAAAGCTGATTCGCTCTGAAGACGCCAAAGGGCATTACTCTCTCCCGGAAGAACTCGCAGGATGGCGGGAAAGCGTGATCGGGGATGCGCTAATCAATGCGTTGGCTGGCTCCGGAGGCCAGTAATGCAATGTGACGTCTACAAAAGCCTGAAGAAAGAAAACTATTATCTATACGTTGAAGCCGGTGAGGGATTGGAGCGCGTGCCCGAAGCCTTGTTGCAACATTTTGGCGAGGTAGAGAAGGCCCTGACGTTTGAGCTAACTGCGGAGCGGAAGCTCGCTCGTGAGGACGCCGGACAGGTGCTCAGCAACCTGGAGTCGCAGGGTTACCACCTGCAAATGCCGCCAGCCGAAGACAGGTATCGTTAAGGGTTAGCGTGGAAAAATTCTGGCTCAAGAAAAGCATGATCGAGATGACCAGCGAAGAGTGGGAATCACTCTGTGACGGTTGTGCCCGCTGTTGCCTGCATAAGCTGGAAGATGTGGATACCGACAAGGTGCACTACACATCCATAGTGTGTCGTTTCCTGGACCAGGACGCGTGCAACTGCACGCAGTATGAAAGACGCTCAGAGCTGGTGCCGGACTGCGTCAAGCTGACGCCGGTTGGTGCCCTCGACTACACCTGGCTGCCGAATACCTGTGCTTATCGCATGGTGGCAGAAGGCAAGGACCTGGAATGGTGGCATCCGCTTGTCTCCGGGGATCGCGAAACTGTTCATGAAGCCGGTATATCTGTTAAAGGTAAGTGCATTTCAGAACTCTATGTTCACCCGGACAGCGTGGAAGACCAGATAATCCACTGGGTAGAACAATAGATGGACGCTTTCATCAGCCAGCATGAGTATGCGCTTGCCTGGTCGGTGTACCTCCTCGCGGGCCTGGGTTTCTGCTTGTTCTGGTGGAAGGTGACCTCAATCGTGAGACATGACGGCTGGCGGGACCTGTTTCGCGGCATCGCGCTGGTCCTGATGTTTACGCCCTGGTTTTCAGACGAGACCCATGAGCACTTTGCGCCCGCCATTGTGGTGGCTTTTATGGACTTCCTGCTGGGTGGTTCGGACAACGGTCTTGCTGCCTCGCTGGCTCTGCTGGTGGCCACGGCGCTGATGTTGACTGCTTTGATCGTACGCCGCGTCATGGCCCGTCGCGCCGCCCCAAACTAGTGCCATCATAGCGGCTGACACTCCGTCATATGGCCCGTCCAGCCGGCTGGCATAATTACCGGACAGACGTTATATTGCCGGACTTTTATACATTTGGAAGTTGACTGAATGAAATTCTCTAGTACCTCTACCTACATCGCCACGGACGAACTGCAGATGGCGGTGAATGCTGCCGTTGAACTGGAAAGGCCACTGCTGATCAAAGGGGAGCCTGGCACGGGTAAAACCATGCTGGCGGAAGAGATTGCCAGTTCACTGGGTATGCGATTGATCCCATGGCACATCAAGTCAACGACCAAGGCGCAGCAGGGTCTCTATGAGTACGATGCGGTCTCCCGCCTGCGTGACTCCCAGTTGGGCGACGATCGCGTACACGACATCAAGAACTACATTGAGAAAGGTAAGCTCTGGGAAGCTTTTGAAGCGGACGAGAAAGTGGTCCTGCTCATTGACGAAATCGACAAGGCAGACATCGAGTTTCCAAACGACCTGCTGCTGGAACTCGACCGCATGGAATTCCATGTGTACGAAACCGGCGAGACCATCAAGGCGACAAACCGTCCCATCGTTGTGATTACATCCAACAATGAAAAGGAACTGCCGGACGCATTCCTGCGTCGATGTTTCTTCCACTATATCCAGTTCCCGGATCGCGAAACCATGGCGGACATCGTCGGTGTGCACCATCCGAACATCAAGCAGGACCTGGTGAAAGAGGCCATGGAAATCTTCTTTGACGTGCGCAAGGTGCCCGGCCTGAAGAAGAAGCCTTCTACCTCTGAACTGATCGACTGGCTGAAGCTGCTGATGGCTGACGATATCCCTGATGAAATCCTGACCAACCGTGACACGTCCAAGGCGATCCCGCCGCTGTACGGCGCACTGGTGAAAAACGAACAGGATGTGCAGCTGCTCGAGCGCCTGGCATTCATGAACCGCAGGCAGGGCGGAGGCGGTCAGTAGAGACAACTCATGCTGATTAACTTTTTTTTCACACTCAAGAAGGAACGTATCCCGGTATCCATTACCGAGCTGCTACACCTGCTTGAGATACTGAAAGCCAGGCTGGTCTACGCGGACATTGACGAGTTTTACTACATGTCACGCATGGCGCTGGTTAAAGACGAACGTCACTACGACAAGTTTGACAGGGCTTTCTCTGCCTACTTTAAAGGGCTGGATGACCTGTCCAGCCTGCTGGCTTCTCTGATTCCTGATGAATACCTGCGCCGGGAATTTGAAAAGAGCCTGACCCCGGAAGAGCTTGAGAAGATAAAGTCGCTCGGTGGGCTCGAGAAACTCATCGAAGCGTTCAAGCGCGAGGTGGAAGAGGCCGCCCGCGGTGAAGGTAAAGAGAAAGACAAGGAAGGCAAAGGCGAAAACGGTCGTGGCAAAGAAGGTGAGGACCGTAAAGGCAAGAAGCGTCGCGGCAAGCGCCAGTGGGACAAGCGTGACTACAAGGCATACGACGACAATGTCGAGCTGGGTACTCGCGGCCTGAAGATTTCACTGCG
>JADHNI010000061.1 GCA_016779585.1 Pseudomonadales bacterium | reverse complement strand
AACCAGGACCACAGGTTTCTCCTTGTACGTGTCCAGCTCACCGACCCGGGAATCGAAGGTGGCAAAAGGGAAATTCACCGCGCCCGCAATGTGCCCACCGCTGAAATCCTTGCTGTCACGGACATCCAGAATAACCGCACCTTCCCGATTCACCAGTTTCACCAGGTTGGAGGGGCTGATGGCTGCCCCACCCTGCTTGCCCTCGTTAATAAAGAAAGCCACCAACAGAAAAACGAAGACGCTCACCAGAATGAAGTGATTGCCTATAAATTCGAAGATCTGATCAACCAAGGCGGAAAATCCAGCACACAAATAAAGTCGCGCAGTATACACATTTCGCGATTATTTGCCCGCTCCTATTCAACCCCCATGCCGCAGGCGGTAAAATTTCCCGTCGCTTCACACGTATCGAATTCATGAGCAAATCCTCCCCCACGGTTCTCATCATCCTCGACGGATGGGGTCACCGAACTGAGTCTGAAGACAATGCCATCGCCCAGGGACGCACACCTGTCTGGGATGACCTCTGGCAGACACAGCCCAGGTGCCTGATCTCCGGAAGCGGCCTGGATGTTGGCCTGCCAGATGGCCAGATGGGTAATTCCGAGGTTGGTCATATGAACCTTGGTGCGGGCCGGGTGATCCACCAGGATTTCACACGCATCACCCAGGCGATCGAGAGCGGGGAATTCTTTGACAACCCGGTACTCGGCGGCGCCATGGATGACGTCTCACAGCATGGGAAAGCCCTGCATATCTTCGGGTTACTTTCGCCGGGGGGAGTTCACTCCCACGAGAAACATATTGCTGCCGCGGTTGATATGGCTCGCAAACGCGGTGTTAAGCGGGTTTACATGCACGCATTCCTTGATGGTCGCGACGTGCCACCAAAATCGGCGGAACCTTCCCTGGGGGAGATGCACCAGCACATCCAGTCCGGCGGTGAAGGTGGTGTTGCATCCATTGTCGGCCGCTACTACGCCATGGATCGTGACAATCGCTGGGAAAGAGTAGAACCAGCCTATCGACTCCTGGTTGATGGTGATGCAGAGCATGTATCAGCTGACCCCGTCACCGCGCTCATGGAGGCCTATACACGCGACGAGACGGATGAGTTTGTAGCAGCAACAGCCATCACCATCGACGGCAGGAAGGTCACCATCGAAGATGGTGACGCCGTTCTGTTCATGAATTTCAGGGCTGACCGGGCTCGCGAGCTCAGCCGCGCATTTACCAACCCGGATTTCAGGGACTTTGAGCGATGCCGCGTACCGGACCTGAGTGCCTTTGTTACGCTCACCGAATACGCTGCCGATATCGATGCCCCGATGGCATTCGGGCCTCAGAGTATCGAGAACAGCCTGGGCGAGTATGTTGCAAATCTGGGACTCAGGCAGCTCAGGCTGGCTGAAACTGAAAAATATGCGCACGTCACCTTCTTCTTCTCTGGCGGTCGGGAAGCCGAGTTCGATCATGAAGACAGGATCCTGATACCCTCTCCCAGGGTCGCCACTTATGACCTAAAACCGGAGATGAGTGCACACGAGGTGACTGATGCCATGGTAAAGGCTATCACCTCGGGCCGGTATGACCTGATCGTCTGCAACTACGCGAACGGTGATATGGTCGGGCATACAGGTGATTTCGAAGCCTCTGTCAAAGCCGTTGAAACCATTGATGCCTGCCTTGGTCGAATCCGCGATGCGCTGGTGGAATCTGGCGGGCAGTGCCTGATCACTGCCGACCACGGTAACGTGGAGCAACTCCTGGATCACCACTCAGGGCAACCGCATACTGCACACACGTCCGAACTGGTACCGCTGGTCTACATTGGTCCACAGGCGATTACGCTCCAGCCTTCAGGTGGTGTATTGAGCGACGTGGCGCCCACCCTGCTCGCACTCATGGGGCTGGAACAACCCGTGGAAATGACCGGCCATTCGCTTCTACAGGCACCAGCCGTAACCGCAAACAGCCAGGAACTATGATGCACACACTTCTTTCTCTTCTAATACTGCTCTGCCTGCCGGTATTGGCCGACGCTAATGATGACATCGACCAGGCCCAGGTAGAGGCCAAACTGAAAGAGCTCGAAGCCGAGATTTCAAAGTACAAGGAACTCCTGCAAAACACCCAGGGTGAAAAGTCAGAAATAGAAAGCACACTTGAGAAAAATGAGAAAGGCATCAGCGACCTTATTAACAAGATCGAGGATATCGAAGAGGAACTCGACAACAGCAAAGACAAGGTGTCATCACTGGAGCGTCGACAATCAGAACTCAGGGGCGCAAAAACGGAACAACAGTATTACATCGAACAACAGATCCGTGCTGCCTACGAGATTGGTAACCAAGAGTACCTGAAGGTTCTGCTGAACCAGGAGGATCCCAACGAGATGGCACGCATGCTGACTTACTACGACTACTTCAATGAAGCACGAGCCGGACAGATCGAGAACTACAACGAGACCCTGGTGGAACTGGACCGTGTTTCCCTTGAGCTGACGGAAGAAATGACCGTATTGCAGGAAAACAGGCTCGCACTGGATATCGAAAGACAGAACCTGGTTGCAGCGCAGAGCGAACGACAGGCGACACTACGCACCCTGATTGCGCAGATCAGGTCTACCGGCAGTGAAATCACGAAACTGCAGGAAGACAGGGACAGACTTGAACAACTGTTGAACAAGCTCCAGAACAGCCTTGCCAACATTCCGACGCCGGGAGATGCCACGCCTTTTTCCAATATGCGTGGCAAGCTTGTGCTGCCGGTCGCGGGTAAGATTGGACATCGGTTTGGACACCAGCGCAACCAGGGAAAGCTGAAGTGGCAGGGCGTGTTTATCGATGCTGCCGGGGGTGACCCTGTTTATGCAGTTCACTATGGCCGGGTGGTTTTCTCTGACTGGTTGCGCGGATTTGGTTTGCTGATGATTATCAGCCATGGTGAAGGCTATATGAGCCTCTATGGTCACAATCAGGTGTTGTACCGTGAAACCGGGGAATGGGTTACTGCCGGTGATGTCATCGCGTCTGTTGGCGATAGCGGCGGGCAAAACCGTACTGGCTTATACTTCGAGATCAGGATTGACGGCAAACCCAGCGATCCACAACACTGGTGTAGAGCCAGGGATTCAGTACAAAAGCGAGCGGCCTGAACGCCGCCGCAGGAACAGCTATGAAACTTTTATTACCGATCACCCTGGTTTGGGTCCTTTCAATGAAGGCTTTTGCGGAGGAGACCCCGGCAGAAGAACCGGCGGGTGAATCCGCCACCCCGGGGGTGATCGCAGAAGAGAGCCCGACCGATGGCCTTGATGACAGCGATTTAAACGATGCCGCGTCGCAGGAGCTGAAACCCCGCCTGCCGCTGAATGAGCTGAGAGTCTTCGCCGAGGCTTTTAATCGCATCAGCTCGGCGTACGTCGAGGAAATTGACGACAAAACTCTGCTCGAATACGCCATCGTTGGCATGCTCTCGCAGCTTGACCCCCATTCGGCTTACCTGGACAAGGATTCATTTGATGAGCTGCAGGAATCCACCACCGGCAACTATGGCGGCCTGGGACTGGAAATCGGCATGGAAGATGGCTTCGTCAAAGTGATTTCTCCGATGGATGACACACCGGCTGACAAAGCAGGTATCGAGAGTGGCGACCTGATCGTCCAGCTCGACGGAACACCGGTCAAAGGGATGAACCTTTCTGAAGCCATCGAGGTTATGCGCGGCGAACCCGGCAGCGAGATCAAACTGACGGTGGTGAAAGAAGGTTCTTCAGGACCGGAAGAACTCACCCTGACACGGGAAATCATCAAGGTTGCCTCTGTGCGTCAGCGATACCTGGAAGATGGCTACGGCTATATCAGAATTGCGCAGTTTCAGGCAGGCACAGGTGATGAGGTTGAGAAAGCCATCATCCGGTTGAAAGACGAAGGTGACCTGGACGGCCTGATTCTGGACCTTCGAAACAACCCGGGCGGCGTACTGCAGGCAGCGGTCGATGTCTCCAATGCTTTCATTAGTGATGGGCTGATCGTTTACACCCTGGGCCGACTCGACAACGCAGAGATTCGTTACTCCGCCAGCACACCAGATTCCGTGAACGGCATACCCATCGTTGTGCTGGTCAATGAGGGCACAGCATCTGCTTCTGAGATCGTGGCCGGTGCACTCCAGGACCACGGTCGAGCCATCATTATGGGCACTGATACCTTTGGTAAGGGGTCCGTTCAGACCATCCTGCCGCTCAGCGAAGACAAGGCCATCAAACTTACGACAGCGCGCTATTACACACCCAGCGGCAAATCGATCCAGGCAGAAGGTATTACCCCGGACATCTGGGTAGATCGTTCAACCGTCACGCCGGTGAAACGTGGTCCATGGCGTTTCAAGGAAAAGAACCTCCCCAAGCATCTTGAGAACGAAAACGGTGAGGAAGAGATCGCTGACCTGGACCAGGAAGAAGAACAGGACAGTCGGCAGAATAGCAGGGAACTGGCTTCGCGCGACTATCAGCTCAATGAAGCGCTGACTTTGCTCAAGGGCCTGCATATACTTAGCGGCATGACACCACCGCAAGGGTAGGCATTGCCGAAGCCAGTTCATACAGGCGTACTTTCAACACTTGCAGCGCTCCTGCTGCTGATGGCACCGCTACCCTCTCCTGCCACCCAGCCACAGGCTTTTCTACAAAAACAGCCACAGGCGTTTCCACAAAAACAGCCACAGGCGTTTATAGCCATCATCATTGATGATATCGGGCACAGCCGGGCGCGTGCCGAGCGCATGTTCGAGATTCCTGCGCCGCTGACTTTTGCCATCATTCCCGAGACTACCTTCGCAGAACCCCTGGCCAGGCAGGCTTACCTGTCCGGCAAGGAAGTCATGATCCATCTTCCGATGGAAAACAGCCTTAACCGGCCCATGGAAAGTCTCCAGCTGAATGCTGAACACAATCAACTGGAGCTCGAGCTGATACTTGATAAAGCAGTGGCGCAGGTACCCTATGCCACCGGCGTTAACAACCACATGGGCAGCACCCTGACGCAGATGCCACAGGCGATGTCATGGCTGATGCGTTCCATCCGCAAGCACAAGATGTATTTCATCGATTCACGCACGACCCATAAGTCAGTCGCACATGAGATTGCGCGACAGGAGAGCCTGCTTAGTGCCAGTCGAGATGTTTTTCTCGATAACGACCAGTCTCTTTATGCTGTCGACCAGCAGTTCCAGAAACTGCTCAAGGTCGCCAGGCACCGTAAAACCGCGATTGCGATCGGACACCCCTATCCGGTTACAACGGATTACCTTGCGCGCGCAATTCCACAGATGGAAGAGCGGGGAATCAAGGTGGTGTCGGTCACTGACCTGCTGCGCATAAGGTCAGAGTCTCTTACGGAACACCAGCCAGAACACCAGGTTGCTGGATTATTCAGTGCTGTTGGTGCTGACTGAAGGCGGTTAGGCTGCCTTACTCGGGTTGTTCACTCAGGTTGATAGTTTCTGCAGAGCTCAATGGCTTCTGCCAGATCGAGGGTTCCTTCGTAAATGGCGCGCCCAGTGATAACCCCGGTAATGCCACCCGTGACCTTCTCACCCGTCTCAAGCAGTGCCTCGATATCCCTGATATCCGTGACACCACCTGATGCAATAATTGGTACCCTGACCGAATCCGCCAGATCTTTCGTCGCATGCAGGTTTACGCCACCCATCATGCCGTCTTTGCCGATATCCGTGTAGACAATAGACTCAATACCGTCACTTTCGAACAGCATCGCAAGACTTTTCACCGAGATATCGGTCACTTCTTTCCAGCCATTGATGGCCACCATGCCATGAAGACCATCGAGACCGACGATGATATGCCCCGGAAACTTTCTGCACATTTCGCCGACAAACTCGGGTTCCTGCACCGCCCTGGTACCTATAATCAGGTAATCAACACCCGCTTCAAGATAACCTTCAATGATCTCCGCACTGCGAATACCACCCCCAAGCTGAATCGTCAGGCCAGGATGGTTTTTCGCAATGGTACTGATGGCATTGGCATTGACGGGTTTACCATCAAAAGCGCCATCCAGGTCAACGAGATGCAGTCGCTCACAACCTTGTGCCACCCAATGGTCTGCCATACCAACCGGGTCGTCTGAATAGGTGGTGGTCTGATCCAGCTGTCCCTGCTTGAGATTGACAACCTTGCCATCCTTGAAATCGATGGCCGGGATAATCTGCACTACAGGCTTCCCTTGGTTGACGGTGTCACGTCAGACATTCGAGGGTCAGGTTCGATTGCCATGCGCAGCGCGCGACCGAAAGCCTTGAACACTGTCTCGATCTGGTGATGCGCATTACCACCTTTAAGATTGTCGATATGCAGTGTCACCTGGGCATGATTGACGAAGCCCTGAAAGAATTCGTAAAAAAGGTCCACGTCGAATTCGCCAACTGTTGAGCGCACAAAATCAACACTGTACTCAAGGCCGGGGCGACCCGAGAAATCAACGACAACGCGAGACAGCGCCTCATCCAGAGGTACATACGCGTGCCCGTAGCGTCGTATGCCTTTCTTGTCGCCAATGGCCTTGTTTACCGCCTGGCCAAGCGTAATGCCGATATCTTCCACCGTATGGTGGGCGTCGATTTCCAGATCACCTTTTGCATGGATTTTCAGATCAACCAACCCATGGCGTGCCACCTGGTCGAGCATGTGCTCAAGAAACGGCAGTCCCGTCTCGAACGAACGTTCGCCCGTGCCATCCAGGTTAACGCCGACCGTGATCTGCGTTTCCAGGGTATTGCGTTCAATTTCAGCGGTTCTCATCGGACCATCCTCAAAGCAGGCGCGGATTATAGTCTAATTACAGCGCACTGCCATAAGGCAGGTACCGGTTGTCGGTGTTGGATTTGATCCACTTTCTAAGGTCTGCTGAAAACTCATCTCGGGTCTTGAGAATCTTGACCAGCGGAATAACCGGCGATTTTTTGCCCGCTTCCCAACCCGACACATGTTGTTCCACGAGGGTAAAAAAACGCACCAGCGCGATCAGGTCATCGCTGGAAAGGTCCTCGGCGGACTCCCAGGCAGCTTCCTCCTGGTTCATCACCCACTCTTCAGAGTCCAGGCCAGAACTGCGCAACTGGCTGCTGGAAACGGAATCAGCGCCTTTGGCTACGTCAACGAACTTTTCCAGCAACCCTATATCAATAGGCTTGCCCTTCGTGCCCCCGGTTGGTTCCCACACTTCAATACTCATTGCGGTATTATCCGACATGAGGCCTCTTTGAACCAGTGATGAACGAAGCATGCGCCAATTCCCCATGACAGGCACTCCGTCGCGCAGTTTGGAGCGGGTCGACATTTCCAAAAGCGGGGTGTGACATGAGAATACTGGCGACGATTTTGTTGTTACTGACCACCCATCTCTCGGCTGCAGACATGCTGCAAAAACTCGCGGCGCAGCCTACCTACATCGATGCCCGGCTGTCGCCGGACGGCTCAAAACTCGCCATCCGCGTTCGCGTCGAAGAGGGCATCGGCGTCATGACATTTGATACCAGCAATATGGAAAGAATTGGCTGGCTTCGTCCCACAAAATTTGAAGCCGGTGGTCTCCACTGGGCGAACAACGAAAGGTTGATCATCGAAATTGGCGAGCAGCGAGGCGTCCGGGAACAGACAACCTCCTTCGGTGAGATTTATGCGATAAATTATGATGGAGAAAAAGGAGATTTCATCTATGGCATCCGCGCCGGAGACGGTCGACCAGGAAGCAGGACAAGCACGCGATCCAATGAACCTGTCTGGGCGAACGTTATCGATCCGCTGCATGACGACGAGAAGCACATTCTGATTTCATCCGAACCGTTTTCCAGGTACGGCTCCGAGATACCGACAGTCATTCGACTCAACGTCAATAACGGACGCACAAAAGAGCTGATCAGGGCACCCATCCAAAAGCCCTACTTCATGAGCGACCAGAAGGGTGAGGTGCGTGTTGCACTTGGTACAGACTGTGACAGCGAAGTTCATGCATTTTACCGGGATGCAGGCAGTCGCGAATGGGACAAACTCGAAGACGGGGTTGATATCAATTTTTTCCCCATCGCCATGGACGATGACAACAACGAACTCTGGTTTGTCGGTCGCTCGGACTCTGACAAGGCCGGCCTGCATCGAATGAACATGGCATCACGGAAAATGACAACCGTGTACGAACATGAGCTGGTCGACATATCCGACGTGCAGCTGGCGGCTGACCGCAAAACAATTCTGGCAATGCGAGTTGACCCGGGCTACCCAAGCTTCCTGATGCTGGGCAAGAAACACGAGCAGGCAGCTATTTATCGCCAGCTGCTTGATCAGTTTCCAGGCATGGGCGTTGATATTGTGAGCCAGAGCCAGGACGGCTCAAAGATGGTTATCATGGTCGAATCAGATATCTACCCTGGTCTTTTCTACCTCTACGATGACCATCGCAAAGAAAACAAGCTGTCGTTTCTGTTTCAACAGTTCCCGGAATTGCCAAGCGAACAGCTCACTACCGTCGAACCCGTCTCCATTGAGGCGCGCAGTGGCGATGAAATTCATGGCTACCTGACCAGGGGACACAATGCCAGGGGACACAATGGCAAAGGTCCGACGGTCATTCTAATACACGGCGGGCCACACTATGTTCGGGACTACTGGCGCTATGACCCGGATGTCCAGATGCTCGCATCACTGGGCATTAATGTCGTACAAGTGAACTTCCGTGGATCAGGAGGCTATGGGCTGGCGTATGGGGAAACCGGTTACCGAGAGTGGGGCAGACTCATTCAGCACAATATCATTGACGCCACCCGCTGGGCTATCAGCGAAGAGATCGCAGATGAAAAACGGGTCTGCATCATGGGCGCCAGCTTTGGTGGCTATTCTGCGGTCCAGGCTGCGATCCTGGAGCCGGACCTGTACCAGTGTTCGGTTGCGGTTGCCGGCATCTATGACCTGCCAATGCTCTATTCGCAAGGCGATGTGCAACAGGCTTATTTCGGTGAATCGTATCTTGAAAAAGTCATAGGCAAAGATGAGAGATTGCTGGCAGAATTTTCACCCGTTAACCACATCGCCGGCCTGAAGTCTGAGCTGCTCATCGTTCACGGCCGCGAAGACCAGCGTGCCCCAATCAGCCAGGCACGCGCCCTGATGAAAGCGTTAGATGAAGCAGGTATTAGCTACCTGAAACACATCGAGGACAAGGAAGGACACGGATTTTTTCCGAAGAGAACAAGCTGGAGTACTAGCGGCTCGTTGCAGATTTCCTCATTGACCAGTTGGAACTGAACTAAGGATCAGGCGCGCCAGCGAAGCCCGTGGTTCATCCACGAGAACTTGCGCCATTTCCTGTCTTTCTGGGACAGGCGATCAGCGATGATGTAGTAGATCGCCGGATTAAAAGCCATGCCGCAATGGCTGCCCGACACTTCGATATTCTGGGTGTGGTGATCCTCTACCGTCTCCCTGCAGGAATCCCAGTGCACGACACCATCACCGCGACTGTAAATCGCGGTAACCGGCACATCCGGCGATTCATGGTAGTTTCGTTCTCGCATGACTTCGATCATTTCATCGATGCTCATACCGCTTGATGCCCTGAACAGGTGACTGAGCGCGCGCATGGTGACGGCGCTGTTGCGAACCCGGAAGGGGCTGCCCAGTGTGATCACCTGGCGCACCATGTCGGGATATTCCCTGGCCAGTTCCCTGGCATAGACCCCGCCCAGGCTCTGGCCAATCAGGCTGATCGGTTTGCCTTTTTTCTCGTACATCTCCATCAGCTTTTCCGGCAGATGATCGAAAAGGTGCTCCGGGCTGCCCGTGTTACGACCATAACCCCAGGTCTGGGGCCGGTAGCCCATATACCTGAGATAACGTTTCAGCAGGCCAAGAGAGCCATCACCGGCCATAAAACCAGGTATCAGCAATAGCGGGTGTTTGTCGCCGCGCTTTAACATGGAGAGCGAGGGCAGCATGGTGTACAGGGAGCCGGCTTCAAACAAGGCCCTCGGCACTTCCGTCAAGGTATTAATCAATGCGGGGGGACGGCCTCGATACCGCGAGACATCAATCTGCTCGTACAATCTGGTAGCTCACCTCTAAATCGGAACAGCAGTTTGCATGAAACGCCGTGACCGGTGCAAACACTCTCAATCGCACCAGCTTATTCGAATCTTGTCTAAGAATTAACCCAATATTGCGCTGCACCATATTGACATGCGTACTGCCACTTCTATAATCCGCCGCACCTAAACGGGGCAACCTGCCTGAGGCCGCACCATACTTATCCTGGACTCACAGCAGGATCGATATAAAGGACGGTTTCATTGTGCTTTAAACCGCGCTTTACAGCGCAAAAGTAAGGTAAACAGCGTTATAGCAAGCTCTGGCACAAAGGTTGCTTTATTACATGCAAGTCGAACCCAATTCACTATCGGAATACTCCAAGGAGAGAACCCAAAATGAAAAAACTGGCTGCCGCAGATGCTAGTTTTCTTTACGCCGAAACCAACAAGTGCACGAGCAATATCGCCTCCGTGAACATGATGATTTTGCCGGAGGGTATGACATCCAAGGAATTTATCGAGAACCTGAAGCAATACCTGTCGGATCGATCGCACCTGGTTGACTACATGACCCGAAAGCTGGCCTTTGTGCCGGGTAACTGGGATCACCCCGTCTGGGTACAGGACAGGGACTTCGACATCAATAACCACGTGATCGAATACCCGGTCGAAGCACCCGGTGGTCGAGCAGAGATGGAAGATGCCGTAGCGCGAATCCACGAAATCAAGATGCCGCTGGATCGCCCTCTCTGGGCCTGGTGGATCCTGACTGGCCTGGAAGGCGGCAAAATTGCCGTTTACAACCAGGCACACCACGCCACGCTGGACGGCGCTTCCGGCAACGCGGCTTATGTGACCCTGATGGATGAGACACCGGATCACCCCGAGGTTGAACCCCCGGCAGGTGAGATGGCAGAAGATGACGACTCACCGCTGCGACTTCTCGAGGACGCTTTCCAGAATTTCCTGCGTTTCCAGATGGAATCAGGCAAGCGCATTATTGGCGCCATGGATACGTCGCGTCGACTGATGCAGCGGTCCCTGGATCCGAGTAAGGACTTCGGCGCTCTCGGCAAGGTCGCACCAAAAACACCGTTTAACACTCAGATCAGCGAAAAGCGCACCTGGGTTACCGCAGAAATGCCACTGGCTGACGTCAAGGCCATGGGCAAATCTGTCAGCGGTACTGTGAATGACATCGTGATGGCGGTCTGTGCAGGAGGTCTGCGCAGCTATCTCGAGAGAAAGGGTGAACTGCCCGATGAAAGCCTGATTGCTGGCTGCCCGGTCTCCCTGCGTAAACCCGGTGATTCAACGCCCGGTACCCAGGTCACCATGATGAATGTAGAGCTGGGCACGGAAATCGCAGATCCGCTGGAACGCATTTTCGCCATCCGCGCATCTTCTGCGACAGCCAAGGAAATGGTGGCAGAACTTGCCGGAGTCTTTGAGGGCAACGCAGCAATTCCAGGCATGCCGGCGATAGTGAGCGCTAACATCAACGCTGTGGAATCATTTGGCCTGGCGCAATGGTTCCGCGGCCCGATCAACGTGTGTATCTCAAATGTGCCTGGACCTCGCAATACGCTCTATGCCAATGGTGCTGAAATGACGACCCACTACCCGGTTTCCATCGCAACTCACGGTATCGGGCTGAATATCACCGTGCAGAGCTACCGTGACCAGCTGTTCTGGGGCATTACAGCCTGCGGTAAGGCTGTGCCGGATGCCGCTGAACTTAGGGATGACCTTATCGAGACCTTCCGCAGCTTGCGGGCAAGGTTGCTGCCTATGAACGTGAGCGAACTGAAGCCCAGGGTAGCTGTTTCAGCCCCTGCTAAAGAGACAGTTAAAGTGAGTGACAGTCCTGAGGAGAAAGTCGCCTAAAAAAATTCACTCAGGGGGTTGCATTTGGTGCACCGCACCATATAATGCTGCAACGCACAAACGCTGAAGTATAGAGAGCAGTACGCAGCAGCGTTTGACCTGACTGACCGGCCGAAAGAGGCCACTATTTTTAAGGAGTTCAATTATGAACATGATGGAAAAACAAGCTGAGCTGGGCAAGTCGCTGTACGAGATCAACACTGGCGTCATGAGCGAAATGGCCGAACTGAGCCGCAAGAACATTGAGCAGTACTTCGAAGTCAACCGCACTTTTGGTGAAAAGCTTCCTGAAGTACGTGAAATCGGCAGCTTCATGAGCCTGCAGCGTGAATATGGCGAGACTCTGTGGAACAACGCTCGAGAAGCGATGGAGTCCCAGAACGCTATCCTGCAGAACGCTTTCACTGAAACACGTGATGCTTTCCAGTCAGCTTTCACCGCTGAAAACGTTACGGAAGCACCTAAGAAAGCTGCCAAGAAGACGGCTAAAGCTGACGCTTAATACCCCTTCCCTCCTCCACAGTTTTTGTGGACTTGATACCCGGGATCAGATAGCTGCTCCCGGGTTTTTTTTGCCCTGAAAATGGGCATTTCAGAGATTCCAGACCAATTGGAAAAAGCAGATTTTTGCTTGGTCTGCCCGCATTTTTTTATTACCATCGCATAAGGATAATAAGAATTCTGAGAATTCCGCATAAAGCGGGACAGTAAGGAATCGTTATCCTTGATCGCTGCTGATAACAACCAGAACACTATATGGCAGCGAGTTTTAACAAATTTTTGGAGGGGTCTAATGATAGACAGACGAAACGTCGGCCGGGGGCTGTGCGCGATTGCGCTCGCCGTCTCTTCTGCCAGTTACGCAGAAAAAGCTGCAGTAATTGAGGAAGTGACCGTAACAGCACAGAGAGTCGCAGAAAGTATTCAGGATGTTCCTATCGCGGTAACCGCGTTAACTGAATCAATGATGGAGGATCGCCAGGTCATCGGCACCTCTGACATCCAGTTGAACGCGCCAAACGTCAGCTTCACCGCAACCAACTTCGGTGGCAGCAGCTTCTCGATTCGAGGTATTGGTCGACTCGTTATCGCCGCATCCGGCGAAAATGGTGTATCGACGCACATCAACGATATTCCAGTTGCCAGCAACCTCAACAACATCGAGTTTTTCGATGTGTCGCGTGTCGAGGTTCTGCGAGGTCCACAGGCTACGCTCTATGGACGAAACGCAACCGGTGGTGCCATCAACATGATAACCAATATGCCGACATTCGACGGCGTTGAAGGCTTTGTTGATGTTGAGGTGGGCGACTATGGCCATCAGCGTCTCAAGGGTATGTTGAACGTTCCTATCACCGACACTTTTGCTATTCGTGTAGCCGGCCTGCGAACCGAGCGCGACGGTTACATCGATAACCTTGCTTACGGCCAGGTAGGTACCGGCGGTGAAACGCTCACCGGTATTGATGACGATGTCGATGGTCGTGACCACTGGGCCGCACGAATCACTGCTTCATGGGAAATCACCGAACGCGCCAGCCTTTGGGTAGCCTACAGTGAGTTCGACGAAGACTCGGATCGTGTAAGGGTCTCCAACCAGATCTGTCAGCGGAACTCACAGCCATTGCAGGGCTGTCTGCCTAACGGTTTCGGTTTTGATCAACCACACCAGGGCACCACCACCGGTGGTATCTTCGGAGGCTTCTTCGGTGCATTGCCTTTCGGTTCCCCAACTTCGGATTCCGCGTTCCCGCGTCCTGCACTGGGCTTCCGGGATATGCACACGGACTATGAGCCCATCTTCCAGGAAAACGAAGAACTCTGGACAGCAGGTTTCACTTACGAGTTTGATCAATACACCCTGAGCATCCTCGGCGGCCAGAGAGACGGTGAGTACCTGGCACGCCAGGACTACAACATGGATGTGGGCTCAACTTTCCAGAGCCTGCCTTCCCTGCTGCCGGGCAACCCGGTCCTGCTGCCACCGGGCACTCCGTTCCCGACGACAGCACCAGCTGGTGGTGCGGGCGAAGACTGGACCAACCCGCAGTGTAACTACAATGACGGCACCTCCGGTCTGCGTGGCGGTTGTGTAACCGATGCCGATGAGACTCGTATCTTCTCTTACGACCAGTCGAGCTCCATCTCTGAGTACTGGACCGCTGAGGTTAAGCTGCAGTCTACATTTGACGGCCCGTTCAACTTCCTGGTTGGTGCCAGTGCTTATGATTCCGGCGACAGCGGCGACTATTATGTCTTCTCCAACACACTTGATCTGTTGGGCACCATTCAAGGCGCGTTTCCCGCTGGCTTTAACTCTACTCGCGCTCCGGACAAGAAAGGTCTTGAGCAGGACGGTGAGGCTATTTTTGCTGAAATGTACTATGATATTACAGACGAAATTAAGCTGACCTTCGGTATCCGTCGCAACGAGGACAACAAGCTGATTCGGGATGCTAACGTCTTCCTGGACGCAAGCTTCATCGGTCTTGGTGACGAGCTGTCTCGTGAGCCAGGTTTTGCACAGGGCAGTGATGATTTTAATGCAGCCCGTGCTGAGCTCTACGGTGCATCAGACCTGTTCGCCGCTGCAGTCGGCACTGCACCGTTCAGTGATGAGCGTCTTGCAGCCATCCGCGCCATCCCGCTGGTTCCCCAGCCGGGAGAACGTCGCGCACTGACCGGCAGCCCCTCTGACTTCACTTTCGAGGAAACTACCGGTCGTATAGGTATCGACTGGGCACTGAGTGTTGACTCCATGGTTTACGGTTTTGTGAGCAAAGGCTACAAGCCAGGTGGTTTCAACCCGCCGGTTTCTGAAGCCTTCCAGGGTGATATCAAGTTCGATTTTGAGCCGGAAGAAGTCATCTCCTATGAAATCGGCACGAAGAACTCGCTGCTTGATGGCCGCATGATTCTGAACGGCAGCCTGTTCTTCTATGACTACGAAGGCCTGCAGATCACCCGTATCGCCAACAACAGCTCCATCAACGACAACATTGATGCAGAAATCTGGGGTGCTGAAATCGAAGGTATGTGGCTACCGGAAGCCGTTCCGGGTATGCAGATCGACTTCGCCTACTCTTACCTGAATACAGAGGTAACAGATGGTGAGTCAGTTGACCCGACGAACCGGACTGCGGATAACCCTGCGTGGATTACGCTGAATGAATTCGTGCCAGGCCCGACCGCTGGTGTGAACTATGTGGCGGACCTTGCTGGAGTTCAGGCAGTCACCCCGACTGCGATCGCCCTGGGCGCTGCGTTACCGCTCCCCGGCACGACCTATCCGGATGGCACACCTTCCTACTACAACCGGGCCTTCCTCGATGCAGTAGGTGTGACAACGTCCAACGGGTTGAGCCAGGACCTGGGCGGCAACTCACTGCCCAACTCTCCTGAGCACACGTTCAAGATCGGTGTAGCCTATACGTTCAACATCCCTGCGATTGCAGGTACCTTGACACCTCGAATTGACTATTACTGGCAGGATGATATGTACTCTCGCGAGTTCAACACCCCCGGTGACGAAATCGATTCCTGGGACCAGTGGAATGCGTCACTTATCTACGAAAGTGATGACGGTCGCTGGACTGCAAGAGCCTGGGTACGAAACCTGCAGGACGAAGACAACATCACTGGTCACTACCTGACCTCTGATACCTCTGGCTTCTACCGCAACTACTTCCTGACAGAACCACGCATCTATGGTGCGTCGTTCCGCTACTCCTTCGGAGTGGAATAAGAGGTAGCCAGGTACGAACTAAAAGGCCCGCTCCTTTAATAAGAAGGGGCGGGCTTTTTTTTTCGTGCAGGAAATCCAGCTAGGGCGCCAGTAGCAGCAGCACCACGCCTGACACGAGAATCACCATGCCCAGCATCTCCATCGGGCTGGGCCTTTCCCTGAAATAGAGAATGGAAATCGCGAGCGTGAGCAGGAATTCGATCTGCCCAAGCGTCTTCACATAAGCTGCCCGTTCCAGCGTAAACGCGGTGAACCAGCCTGTGGAACCAATCACCGAGGTCAGGCCGATGAACACACTCGTGGGCCACTTCCTGAACACCGTGATAATTTCACCGGCATTGCTATACACCAGCATGGCAAGGCACATGAGCGTCTGCACGATAATCATGTAGCAGAGCGTCAGCGCCGCTGTGAACATGGCGTCATCAATGCCAAAGGACAGGCTGGCCTGGCGAATAAGTAATGAAGTCAGCGAGAAAGCAATACCTGCACCCAGGCCAAACACTGCAGACAGGTTCCACAGGTCACTGACCCTGCCCGTCCTGGCAACGGTGATCATCACAAGACCCACGACGCAAGTTACGATGGCGCCCCATCCCATGGGAGAAATCACCTCGGCAAACAACACCAGGCCGAGGATCGCTGTGATAAGCACCTCGGTACGGATATAGCAGCTGCCCACCGCAAAATTTCGCAGTGCGAACAGTCGGATCAGCAGGATCGTCGCGACAACCTGCAGAAAGCCAGCAGCGATGCCGTAGACCAGGAAGGTGCCATTGGGTACTGGCAGCGAATAACCCCGGGAGGTCATCAACCAGCCAAGGTAGAGGGCGATAAACGGCAGGCCAAACAGGTAGCGCACCAGTGTTGCACCCAGGGGCGAAACATCTGCCGTCAGGACTTTCTGACCCGCCGTGCGAACCGATTGCATGCTCGCTGCAAGCAGCGACCAGAACACCCAGCTCTCAAGCATTTCGCCCCCCCAACCAAAACGGGGACAGTTTACTTGCGTGCGAGAACTCGCACACAAGTAAACTGTCCCCCGATTAGAGGGCTTCCATGATGGCTTCGGCGGAGCTGACCTCAAAGGCGCCGCCTTTCTCAAGGTTCAGCGCGGTGATCTTGCCATCTTCCGCGATCAGGGAATATCGGATGGAACGAGTACCCAGGCCGAAACCGGAGCCGTCCATCTCAACGCCCATGGCCTTGGTGAACTCGCCATTACCGTCACCCACCATCATGATTTCTTCCGCATTCTGGCCTTTGCCCCAGGCATCCATAACAAACGCATCATTGACAGAAACGCAGACGATGGAATCAACACCCGCTGCCTTGATCTTGTCCGCATTGGCCACATAGCCAGGCAGGTGTGCAGCACTGCAGGTCGGGGTAAACGCACCGGGTACTGCAAACAGGACCACCTTTTTGCCGGAAAAAATGTCAGCCGTAGAAATGTCCTGGGGACCCTGGTCACCCATGATTTTCATGGTGACGTCCGGAATTGAATCTCCAACTTGTACAGTCATGTTTCGCTCCTGATTTCGTTTAAGGGACTGAAAAGAGACGCCAAGTCTCGCTTGAAGCGCCTCGCGGTGCAAGCGGGCAGAGGCAGTTTTGGGTTAAACTTAACCCTACACTTTCTACGGTGTTTACCATGCGACATTACTACAGTGGCGTTGAGGCACAGATCCGGGAAGTGCATACCAAGCAGGAAATTACGGAACTCCGCGCGATGCTGGAGGCTGAATCAGATGACGAACGTAAAGCCCGGCTACTGAGGAAACTGAATGCCCTTTCCATCACAGACGCCCTAAACAGAGAAAGGGGGCAGATGGAGAAACTGCGCAAAAAGCGCTGAGCACTACTCCCCTGCTTTGCCCACCGCAGCATCCATGTAGCGTGTTTCACCGGCTACCTGTACCAGGCTCATATCAACGATCTGCCAGCCTGTGCCAGGATTAAATCGAATCTTGTCATAATAGGTTCCCAGGAACAGCCAGACTTTCTCGTCTTTGCGTTCGTGCCAGGCCTGCAGGTAACTTTCCATGCTGGCTGATCCACCGATCACGTTGCAGTTGTCGTCGAGCTCAAGTGCTTCAATCTCGACCAGCTGGGTACCGATCAGGTGCTGGGTCGGCCCCAGCGGTCCAAGGGCACCCAGTACAACCTCAACCCAGCCGTCCGGGCCAATCTTGTCTTCAAAGTCCCCACCAGCGCGGATAATGGCTTTCTGGTCGAATACCCGGTGATAGATGGCACGCCCTTCTTCGATAGCAGCTTCAGTCCCCTCACCAATCTTGTCGGTGGCTTTGGCATACCAACGTTTCAGGTACTCAATATCCTGGATCGCCTGTGTTCGTGCGGCGCCCTCATGACAATCACCCATGGCCAGAACCTCCTTTGGGACAAAACTCAATAACAACAACAGAAAAACATATTTCATGACTTTGCCTTTAATTTTTGTATTATCGAAGTCACAACAAGAACAAGAATATTCCTATCAAGACTCCCAGGCAAAATGAACTTACCAGAAACTGGCTCCTGCTGCTCTCGGCATCGCTGGGGGTAATTTGCAGCTCCATTGTGCTGCCCTTCTACTCCCTGGGCGCACTGGTTGTACCGATTACTGAAGAGTTCGGCTGGAGTCGGGCAGAGTTCCAGCTCGCACTGCTGTTCAGCACCGGAACCGGTGTCATTACTGCGCCTGTCGTTGGCTGGCTGCTAGAGCGCGTTGGCGCCAGGCTCATGGCGATCTCCGGCCTGATTGGCCTTGCTATTGCCCTCGCCTCGGCGTCACTGGTCGATGGCCAGCTGTGGATGCTCTATGCCTGTTACACAGCGATGGCATTACTAGGCGCGGGAACCATTCCGGTCACGTGGACGCGAGCGGTCACCAGCCTGTTCTTTGAACAAAGAGGACTGGCTCTGGGCATCATGCTGAGCGGCACAGGCATCTGCGCCATCATCATTCCACAGTACACCGTCTGGATGATTGAACACTTTGGCTGGCGTACCGCTTACCTGGGACTCGCGGCATTGCCCATCGTCATTGCCGGTCCCCTCGTGTTCCTGTTTTTCAAACCGGGCGAAGATATCGAGGCTGCCCCTGAAGTCTCGGAGGCCAACCAGACCGGATACACGTTTTTCGAAGCAACCCGGGGCTATCGCTTCTGGGTGTTGTTGTTGTCTATTTTCCTGGTATACATCGCCATGTCGGGCATGGTGCCGAACCTGATACCTGCCCTGACAGACCAGGGAATCTCCGCGCAGAAAGCGGCCACGGCAATCAGCGTGTTCGGCGTTGCCGTCATTGCAGGGAGACTTATCGTGGGTTATCTCGTCGATAAGATATGGGCACCGGGAGTCGCCGCTGTGGCTATTGGCCTGCCGGTGATTGGAAGTCTGATACTGGCTGGCGCACCCGGGTTTTTCATTGCCTGTGTTGCCGCAGCGATGCTTGGTTTTGCCGCAGGTGCTGAGCTGGATCTGATGTCGTTCCTGGCAGCAAAATACTTTGGCTTGAAACACTATCCGCAGATCTACGCCGTGCTTTATTCGGCCCTGGCGCTCGCGAGTGGCGTCGCGCCCATGCTGTTTGCGCGGGTGTTTGATGTCACCGGCAGCTATGAAATTGGCTTCCTGGTTGGTGCCGGTTTCTTCGCGATCGGTGCCGGGATGATACTACTGATGGGGCGCTACCCTACCCGGCGCCCATCACAATAGTTTTTGAGGCATCGAG
>JADHNI010000060.1 GCA_016779585.1 Pseudomonadales bacterium | reverse complement strand
TAGATGACCAGACTTTCGATATCGATGAGAACTCTGCCTATGGCACGGTTGTTGGCACAGTGGTCGCCTACAACGAGGAATCCGTGGGCTGTACACCTCCGGATCCCGGTTGCCAGACCCTCACATTTAATGTGAGTGGTTCAGCATTTGATATTGATGATGACGGTGTCCTTACGGTTAAGACGGTCTCTGCTTTTGATCGGGAGGCAACGGATTCCATCGTGGTTATCGTGACAGTAACGGACGACGGTACACCGGTTGAGTCCGATACGGCGACCATCACCGTGGACCTGAACCCACTGAATGATAACGCTCCGGTGGGTCTAATTGACTCTGTCAGTGGTGACGAGCAGTCAACCTTCAGCTTCAACGTGCTGACTGTAGGCACGGATATCGATGCGGACCTGCCCCCGGAATCGCTTTTTGTTTCAGAAGTGGCCGGTGATCCGGCAAAGGTGGGGGTTGCCCAGGAACTGTCAGCTAATGGCAAGGTAGTGGGTGAACTCACTATCAACGCGAACGGTTCATCCACCTTCGTTGCGACCACTGACGTGACGGTGGAAGAGTTTGATATCGACCAGGTTTATACGGTGAGTGACGGTACTTTTGAGGATACCGACGTTCTCGTCCAGATTGAGCTTAATCCGGTGAATGATAATGACCCGGAACTGACCTCTGCTGGTGATGATCTTGTCGCTGATGGCCTGGAGTGGGATGAAGACACTTATAGTTCCAGTAATCCGCTTATTATAGATCTAGTGCCGTACTTCCTGGATCTCGATATCGACACCGATGGGCTGCTCGACTCCAGCACGGGTGACGACAACGACGGTCTTGTGTTTACCGTGGTTGGCAACACCAATTCGACACTGGCCAATTTGAGCATCACGGATACCGACCTCGAGATTTATGCACCGACTCATGAACACGGTACTTCCGATATCACGATTCGTGCGACAGATACTGCTGACGGTGGGGGTAACTTTGTCGACCTGGCGTTCACAATCACGGTGAATTCTGTCAATGATGCGCCTGTCTATATCCCGGGTTCTTACACTGACCTGGTTGTGCTCGAGGATTCCGGTGACATCGTGATTGCGCTGGATGCTGCCTTCTCGGATGCGGACATTGATGCAGACAGCAACCCATCTGATGACACCAAGGGCTACCTGATCACGGTCCAGGATGTGCCGAATATCGAGGAAGTAGATACGGTTCACGTCGATATCCCCGAGGCTGATGAAATATCCGAAGATGTTGGCGTACCTGACCCCCTGGGTAGAACGGTTGAATATATTGCGGATGATCCAACCGTTACGCTCCAGATAGCGGCTGATGCCCATGGTGAAATAACGGTGACGGTTCGCCGGCAGGATGCCGGTGTCCCCGACGGAACACCGCTGTTTGCTGAAGAGACCTTTACTATCACGGTTCAGGGCGTGGGTGATGACACCCCCACGGCGGAAGATGATACCTACGCTGATTGTGCTGATCCGGACGATCCTGACACCTGTCCGCTGACCATGTACGAGGATGGTGATGCGATCGTCATCGATGTACTCGCCAACGACTACCTGGGTGATGCGCCTGCAGGGGTTATTACCGCGGGTCAGGAGATCACCGATTCACTCGGCGGCGACCATGCCTGGCGTACCACGTCTCGACTGACAGACCGAACGAACACCGGTAACTATGAAATCGAGATGAATGGTGAGGTGTCCTGTGCTGCCAATGGTTGCCAGGATGATGAAACACCTGACACCACGGTTGATGGGTCCGGTCTCCTGGACAGGTCGATTGTCTACAAGCCGGGTCCGGACTTTAGTGGTGAGGACTCATTTGTCTACTGTATCCAGGATGCCTTCCCGGGTTCAGAAGCAGCGTTCACCGCGGACAGGACGCCACCGACCACCGACCAGCGTTGTGCCTCGGTTACAGTCAATGTGATCCCGGTAAACGACCTGCCCAGGGTGCCTGGCGATACCATCTACACTATGGATCAGGCGGACCTGCTGATTGTTCCGGTCGAGGAAGGCCTGGCTACCCTGGTGTCTGGTGTGGATAACACGCACATTGATGGTATCGGTTGTGATCCGTTTGATGCGGGCTGTAACCCTGGCCCGGGCGACCCGCAACCGGATGAACTGTTCTTCTACTTCCAGTCTGCGACGACTGCGAGTGGTGAAGGTGAGCTGGTTGCACCATTTGAAACTGACGGTTCGTTCAACTATCGACCGAATGCGACCTTCTCGGGTTCTGACAGCTTCCTGGTGGATGTCTGCGAGGGTCCGGGTATGACAGTTGATAACTGTATTTTCGGTCTGACAGTGTCGATCACCGTGGAATCGGTATCTGGCGATCCTGAAGGTAGCTCGGAAGATGCTGTTGAAGTCGACTTTGACCTGGCGAATATTCCGCTGGAACTGCCTGTTGGTCCCGAAGCAAATGTACTGATTGTGAACGACGACTCAGGTTCCATGGACTGGGATATCTCCACTGACCAGACCGACGGGGTCTACTACTTCGATGGCACCAACTACTACGTCCGCTACGTCATGAAAGCAACGGCGGGCAGCAGCTATGTGGCCGCCAGCGAAGAATCCGCGCCGGGCTCAGGTGTTTGGCGTCTCAGGAGCTCTGAGTACAATACCATTTATTACAATCCCGAAATCCAGTACCAGCCATGGAAGGGCCTGAATGCTTCGGATGTGGACTTCCCGGATTCTAATCCCAACGTTGCCCTGCATAACCCGCTGGTGACCTCAGGTTCGAACTATGCAACAAACCTGGAATTGCCGCAGGACTATACGGGGCGCGCTGTGTTCACGACCCCAATCGTTTGTAACGATGTCTGTACCAATACCGATAAGGGTGGTAACTGTACAAACTACCAGGAGCAGTGCACCGGTGGTAACACCAGCTGGCAGTTCGTGAATGTTGAGGACTACTGGATCCCGCGTTACTACACCTGGGATGACAAGAACAGCAATGGTGTCCTTGATGCCACGCCGTCTCCTGTTTCTGACCCCGCGAATTCAGAAGGTACGCTGGTAGAAATCAGAACCGGTAACACCTATCCGAAGTACGATGATCGTACGGATTGTGTGACGTTGCCCAGCAACTGTACCTATGAAGAAGAACTGCAGAACTTTGCCAACTGGTTTACCTACAACAGGAACCGTGAGTTTACGGCGAAATCAGCACTCGGCCAGGTGGTGGCGGCCTCGGAGAATATCCGTATCGGCTATGCCAAGCTGAACAGCTCCAGCAATATCAGGGATATTGAAACCATGAACTCGTCCGAACGTACGGGTGCCAAGGCGGACCTGCTGGATGCGATCTACCTGACCGGCTCCAGCGGCGGTACACCATTGCGTCGGGCACTGCGTAATGCGGGTCGTCATTTCGAGTGTGTGAGCAACGATATCTTCGGTTCAGGTTCCTCGACGGAACCCGGTGAAGCCGGTTGTCCGATTTTCGAGGCACCTGCGGGTAACTGCCAGCAAAACTTCACGCTACTGATTTCTGACGGTACCTGGAATGGCAGCAGCCCGAATATCGGCGATGCGGATGATCCTAGCGATGGTGACGATCAGACGGATTCAAACTTCGATGGAGGTGTTTACACCGGTAGCTCCGATAACACCCTCGCGGACGTAGCCATGCATTACTATGAGCGGGACCTGCATCCGTTAGGTAACGAGGTGCCAACAACCGCGCGGGATCGTGATGGTGCGGCAACGGATGCCTTCGAGGATTCCAACAACGAGAAGATGCACCAGCATATGAAGACGTACACGATCGGATTCGGCGTCAGCGGTGTTGTCAAAGACGGCGATGTGCCGACGGATTACACCCAGTCGTTTAACTGGGGTAACCCGTTCAACTCGAACGCCCGAAAAATCGACGATATGCGTCACGCAGCGGTCAATGGGCGGGGCCAGTACCTGAGTGCTGGTAACGCGTCCGGGCTGGCGGAAGCATTGCTGGATGCGTTTGATGAGTTCCAGAAGGCCAGTGGCTCAGCTTCGGCGGTAAGCTTTAACTCACAGGAAGTGCAGGAAGATACCCTCGTGTTCCGGGCGTTTTACAACACCAAGAACAACACTGGTGACCTGATTGCGCAGGAATTCTTCGAGGATGGCAGTGTCGGAGATGAGGTCTGGAATGCTGCGGGTCAGCTCGACCTTGTGACCTATGACGAAAGAAACATCATCACCTATGACCGGGATCCGACAAGCGTGACTTATGGCGACGGTATCCCGTTCCGTCCATTGTCATTGAATGACGAGCAACGTGCGCTGTTTATCTCGGACGGTATGGCGTCGGAGGCGCAGCAAAACCCTGAGGTGCTGCAGAAGGTAAACTACCTGCGTGGTGATACCTCGAATGAGCGACCTGCGGGTAACTTCAGGGAACGTCCGGGTGTTGAAGGTAAGCTCGGTGACATTGTTCACTCTGCACCAACCTTCATCGGTCCCCCGAACCGCTCAGGTCGGGAGAGCGCGGGCTGGGCGCCAGGTTACGGTGCCTTCCAGACTACCTGGGCGGATCGTACACCGATCGTTTATGTCGCCGCGAACGACGGTATGTTGCACGGCTTCGAAGCCGAGACCGGCGATGAAGCAATCGCTTACGTGCCCGACAACCTGATGACGAGTCCGTTCAGCCGCAAGATCAGTAATTTGCTGAACTACGAATACACACATGAGTATTTCGTGGATTCATCACCAGCGGTTAATGATGTCTATATCGACTGGGACAATGATGGCGACAAGGAGTGGCGTACTGTCCTCGTAAACGGTCAGGGTGCCGGTGCAAAAGCTTACTTCGCCCTGGACATCACTGACCCGACCAAGTTCGACGAGGACACGGCAGACCAGGTTGTGCTGTGGGAGTTCACGGATGAGGATGATGCGTACCCGGTGGTTGATAACAATCCGGATGACCCTCTGACCAATGCAGACAGTACGCAGCGTATGGACCTGCAGTCAGTGCCGCAGACGGTGAAAGACCTTGGTTACACCATCGGTGTACCGACGCTGTCCATGAGTAACATTGAAGACCCGGACGGTACCTTCCGCTGGATCGCGACCTTCGGTAACGGCTACAACTCCACTGCGGGTATTGCCAAGTTGTTTGTCCTGTTCCTGGATGGTGGTGTTGATGGTGTCTGGTGTCACCCGGACAAGAAACACAACACTGTGCTGGATGCCACACCATTGCCAACGGGCTGTACCGATACAGATACTAATGCGGACTACGACTTCGTGAAACTGGATACTACCTTCGGTGTATTCCAGGATTCAGAAGGCAACAATGTGCCAAACGGCCTGGGTGAACCTCGCCTGATTGACTTCGATGGTAACGGTACCGCGGATTACGCTTACGCCGGTGACATGGAAGGTAACCTCTTCCGGTTCAACATGACGTCAGGTGACTTCCAGGACTGGAGTGTGACCAAGATCTTCGAGGCAAGATACAAGCCGGATACGATCTATGAGACCAAGCAGCCGATCACAACCCAGCCGCTCGCAATCTTCCACCCGACGGAAGACGAGGGCATCATCCTGCTGTTTGGTACGGGTTCCTATATCCGAACCGGTGATGCGGTTGATGATGAAATTCAATCGATCTACGGCATCTGGGATCGATTCGGTCCTGAGGAGATCGAGAAGAGTGAGCTGGTGGAACAGTGGTACACAGGTGTAAATGACTCCACCCAGGGTCAGGTACGGGTCCTTTCTGAAAACCCGGTCGACTACTCTATCGTCGGTCAGAAGAAGGGCTGGTACATCGACCTGGATGTGCCTGAACCGGAAGATCCGCCGGCCACGGGAGAACCCACAGGTGATCCGCAGTTCCCGGGTGAACGTGCCGTACGTAACATCCAGGTGCGTGGTGGTCTCGCCTTCACGGCCTCGGTCTTCCCGAGACCGGAAGGGGCTTGTGTAGGTCAGGCAGGTGGTGCGTTGCTCTCATTCTGCCCGGATACCGGTAGTTCAGAATGCTTCATCAACGAGGTGTTTGACCTGAATAATGACGGGTCCTTCAACTCGGATGATGCACTGGCGGATGATTCGAGAACGGGTGCAGGTATCATCCTGACCAACGAGACGCCGCCCACGGACTCTGCGTTCATCGGCAGCCAGATTGTGACGCAGCAGGGTACAGACCTGACGGTCATTGATACCAATACCTCGTATGGAGCGAATACCGGTCGAATCTCATGGCGTCGACTGGACGCTGCCAACTAACCGGAGATAACAGTGATGCGTAAATTGACCTTTGTAGTGGCCTTGACGTTGAGTTGCTCGTTAGTGGGGTTGCCTGCGATGGCTGATACCTTCAATGACCTGCTGAACGGCGAAGATACCCCAGGCTACACGATGACAGATGCCGGGGTTATCCGTGAAAGGAACATTGCGGATCGAACCATTGTGATCAATGGTTTCATGTACCTGGTAGGTAACAGTTTCGAGACCAGCGTTACCCTGCTCAATACGTCAGCAGGTGCATTTGAGTTGCTGGATGAAGGTATGAAGGCAGAAGTCGAGTACTTTGACCTCGAGGATATTGGGCGTCTCGCGATTCGCATTACCCAGATCGGCTATAACGAAGACATTGAGTACTAGCACCTGAGTAATCGACCCTTGCGGTCAACGGGGTATCCTGCCCCGTTGACCCGATGGTTTTTCCTTAACCTTCCCTGGATATTGAGAACAAGCTGTTTTGCCCATCGGATGTTCCCACTCGCGGGACATATGACGAAGTTCCCGTTCTGGTAGTTGGTCAGGCCGTAGGTCGTCATCTGCAGGTATTGTCGATTGCCGAACACACGCCACTTGATGCTGGCGTTTGATTTCAGTGCAGGAATTTTTCTCAAGGTTGTCTCTTCCTCGTCCAGGCGGGCGTTCTGGTTCCAGTCAAGGAAGACTGTCAGTTCGTCTGCCCAGGGTCCGCCACATATTCCATCAGTCTTGAGTGCGCACAGGGTCGCGGTACCCCGGTATTGCATAGCACTGTGACGTGCAAGTTTGACGGCCACAACCATGCGATTGATCGCAGTCGTGGTTGCTTGCCGTTCGAGCATGTCTGATATGGATGGGTAGGCAGTGACCGTGAGCAGGGTCATGATGATGAGAGTCACCAGCAGCTCTGCCAGCGTGAAACCGTATTGTTTCATTCACTGAAATCCTGTCTTTAGGTACAGGTTTCAGGTTAAGAAATTGACGAGACCGGCGGTGTAGGTGAATGCCCAGGAAAAAGGTAGGCAGGTCTACTCGAGACCGAGCTTCTTCAGCTTATAGCGAAGTGCTCTGAAGGTGATGCCAAGGTTTTTCGCCGCTGCGGTTTTGTTCCAGCACGTGGCTTCGAGGGCCTCAACAATGACATTTTTTTCGATGTTTTCAAGGTAGGAATCGAGTGACTCCTCGTCTTCCGGCAGGGACAGCTTGCGTGCGTCCTCTCCAGATGGTGTTGGTGATTCTGTGGAGCTTCCACCCTGCGGTTCAGTTTTGGTTTCCAGCGGTTCCGTCGTTACAGGTGCCAGCGCCGCACCACCCAGCTGCAGGTCTTCTGCAGTAATGACATCGTTCTCGCAGAGCGTTACAGCGCGCTCCAGGATGTTCTCCAATTCCCTGACATTGCCGGGGAAGTTGTAGCCCTGTAGCATCTTGAGAGCGTCGCTACTGATCTTCGGCGCAGGCATCTCGTATTCTTCAGCGATTCTACCCAGCAGGGAGTCAGCGAGAATCGGGATGTCATCGACTCGCTCACGCAGGCTGGGCACGCTGAGTTCAATCACATTAATACGGTAGAAAAGATCCTGGCGGAAGTTACCCAGTTCCACTTCTTTCGCCAGGTCCTTGTGAGTCGCACTCAGGATGCGCACATCCACGGAAATTTCCTGCTGCCCACCAATGGGCCTGATGGCTTTCTCCTGGATACCCCGTAGCAGCTTAACCTGCATCGGTAACGGCAGATCTGCCACTTCATCAAGGAATAGTGTGCCGCCATTGGCCGCTTGAAACAGGCCTTCCTTGTCGGACACCGCGCCGGTGAAGCTCCCCTTGGTGTGTCCGAAGAATTCACTTTCCATCAGTTCGCTCGGAATGGCGCCACAGTTGACCGGTACGAAGGGACCGTCCTGGTGAGGGCCATTTTCGTGGATGGACCTTGCGACGAGTTCTTTACCGCTTCCGGACTCGCCGCTGATGTATATAGGGGCCTGGCTGCGAGCCAGTTTGGAAATCTGTTTGCGCAGCACCTTCATGGCACTGGCTTCACCAAGCAGTGACGGCGCGTTGATGTCTGATTTTCCATCAAGCGGTTTCAGGTTAAGGGCGGTGTCTACCAGGTTGCGCAGCTGGTCCAGGTTGACCGGCTTGGACACAAAGTCGAAAGCGCCTGCTTTCAGGGCCTCGACGGCAGACTCCATGCTGCCATGCGCGGTAATCATTGCGACAGGCAAGTGCGGGTAATGGTCGTTGATGTGCTGAACCAGTTCTATGCCGTTACCGTCAGGCAGGTTCATGTCGGACAGGCAGAAGTCAAAAGACTGCGCTTCCAATAGTACCTTTGCACTGGTGACGTCCTCGGCGCTCGCTGTGTCGATGTTCATACGGCCCAGCGTGATCTCCAGGAGCTCCCGGATATCAGGTTCGTCATCAACAATCAGTGCTTTCTTGTTCGTCATGACGTTAGTCTTGCATAAACGTGATCTTGAATGAACTGCCGCCGGTCTCTGCTCGTGCGTAACTGAGGTTTGCGTCGTTGGCGGCACACAGTTCCTTGGAGATATAAAGCCCCAGACCCGTACCGGAGGTCTCGGTGGTATAGAAAGGTTCAAACAGGTTGGGTTCCAGCTCTTCACTGACACCGTCACCAAAATCGATCACTTCAAGATAGCGTTTGGAGCCGGCCTCGCGTCCACTCCGGATAATGAGTTTTGCCTCTCCGGTTTTCTTGAGGCTGTATCGCAACCCGTTCTGGCACAGGTTCGCCAGCACCTGGCTCAGGTGTAAAGGATCGACATTAATCTCAACTCCATTGGGTGTCAGTTCGGTGCTGATACTGGTGGCGTCCTGGTAGCCTGTCTCAAACTCGACGAGGAAATCCCGCAGCCAGTCATCGAGAATAATGTTTCGAGGCTCTGCAGCGCGACGGCACGACAGCTGCAGCACATTCTCGATTACATCGTTCATACGAACGCTATGGTTCTGGATAATCTCGCACAGCCTTGCGTCCGCTTTATCCAGGTTTTCTGATTCTCCCAGGAGTTGAGCTGCATGGCTGATGGCGCCAAGCGGGTTGCGAATCTCATGGGCAATGCTGGCAGAAAGCCGACCCAGCGACGCAAGTTTCAATTGCTGAGCCTGTTTCTGAACCTCGGTGCTGTCCTCAAGAAAGATGAGCGTATCCGCTTCCGGTGAATCCAGTTCGGACAGTGAGGCGACGAGTTCCAGGCCAGTACCCGGGTTAATGGTGACCGCCCTGGGCAGCGGGTCTTCTTTCCATACCTGCACCGCGTCAATCAGGACCTGTGGCACTTTGTCTGCATCCCTGATGGCCAGGTAGCGTTCAGCCGCCTGGTTCATGAAGCGCGGTTCACTGCCCTTGTTCAAGACAACGACACCGGTGGGCATGCCCTCGATGATGAGGTTGTTGATCTGCTCCAGGGTGAATACTTCGGACTGCCTTGAGCGCAGCTGCCTTGAAAGCGTCTGGAAAAGTATATTGGTAACGAAGTACACAATTCCAAGGAGGCCTGCCTGGAAGAAGGCCTGCGTGTCGTTTTCACCGAGGAAGAATAGGTAGAACTCATCGTAGATTGTCAGGATGAAGGCAATCGCCGGAAGCACGGTGGATACCCGGCCATGAACCAACCCGCCGGCAAAAGCGAGTGTAAAAAACAGGAAATTGCCAAGCCCTGAACTGACACCTCCGCTGGCAGACATGAGCAACGTCAGGGCGATGATGTCACCAACAACCACGATAATGGCAGTTACCGGTCGAGCGAGAAAGTTAACGCTCAGGAACAGCGTGGCAACACCAATGACACTGTTGATGACGATGTAGGTCAGTATGGTGCCGCGAAAAAGCTCCGGGTTAACCCTGCCAACGAACGTATTAAGGTTTGGGTCCAGGAACAGGAACAGGAACAGGAACGCGATCAGTACACGATAGTAGTTGTAGACCCTGAAGATCGTCGCCCGCTGGGCTTTCTGCTGTTCTTCCAGGAAAGATTGGTCGAACTGCTTCACAGGTGATCAGCCAAACAATCCGAACGTGATAATGTTCAGCCAGTTGCGCTCCTCGCTGATGGCCTGACTTCTCCTGAATTTTCCGTCTTTGTCCAGGGAATGATGGTCCGGGTAGTTGGTGGCGAGCACTTCCAGAGCCTGCTGAGCAAGATCAGTCATTTCAAGCAGGGCATAGGCCTCAACCATGATGGCAAGTGCATCCGGTACCGCGACTGATCCCTGAAAATTTTCGAACACATAGCGTCCGCGGTTTGCTGCAGCCACGTAAGCGCCGCGCCTGATGTAGTACTCGGCGACGTGGATTTCAGACTGCGCCAGCAGATTCCTCAGGTACTTCATCCGACGTTGCGCATCCGGTGCATATTCACTGTTGGGAAATCGGCGGATTAACTGGGAAAAATCGTTGAATGATTCTCTTGCAGCACCAGGGTCCCGTGTCGAGGGATCCATCGGGATGAAGTTCGCAAGAAAGTTCTTGTCCTGCTCGAAGGAAACCATCCCTTTCAGGTAATACGCATAGTCGACATTCGGATGGGTCGGATGCAGGCGGATGAAGCGGTCAGCGGCAGATCGTGCTGCTTCAGGTTGTGCACTTTTGTAGTAAGCGTAAATAATTTCCAGCTGCGCCTGTTCCGCATATCGACCGAACGGGAATCTTGATTCCAGTAACTGCAGCTTCTGAATCGCGCCAGTGTAATTCCCGGCGCGCAGGCTTTCCTGTGCTGAGGTGTAGTAGGCAAGTTCCGTTGCTTCAAGGTCTTCTTCGATGTCGTCCTTGGAACAACCGAAAGCAAAAACAAGAACAAACAGGAGCAGACCGAAATGACGCATGGGGAACAGAGCTAAGTGCTTGAAAACTCGCTAATTAAACCATAGCCTCTAGGCAAACCCAACAAGTCCTTCTCCGGATTACCGGTCCCTTCATGTCCCTGCGCATCCACCACGAGTTTGTTATTCCAAAGGATTATGCCCTGCAGCGCCTTGATCAGGCGGTGGCAACTCTGCTACCGCAGTATTCCCGTGCTCGCCTGCAGCAATGGATTAAGGATGGGGCACTGACACTGGACGGTAATTCTGTGAAGCCCAGAGACAAGGTGTTTGGCGGTGAAGTGGTTGTGGTTTCCGTCGAGCAGGCTTCGGAAACTGATGCTGCAGAAGACATTCCCCTCGACGTGGTCTTCGAAGATGACAACATCCTTGTGATTAACAAACCCCCGGGCCTCGTGGTTCACCCCGGCGCAGGGAACCCATCCGGTACGTTGCTGAATGCCCTGCTCGCGCATTCGCCGGAAGTGGCACATATCCCTCGGGGTGGGATTGTTCACAGACTGGATAAAGATACCAGTGGACTGATGGTGGTTGCCAAAACGCTGGAGGCGCAGAACGGCCTGGTCCGAGATCTGCAGGCGAGAGCGGTTTCACGAATCTATGAGGCCATTGTCTACGGGCTTGTCTCTCCCGCTGAGGGTGTCATAGAAGGTGCCATCGGCCGGCATCCTGTTCACCGAAAGAAGATGGCGCTCAGGCCTGAAGGCAAAGAAGCCAGGACCCACTACCGGGTGCTCGAAAGTTTTGATGAACACACGCTGGTGGAATGCCGGCTGAATACGGGGAGGACTCACCAGATCAGGGTCCATATGCAGTCACTCGGCTACCCTTTGGTCGGTGACCCGACTTATGGTGGCCATTACCGTAGACCCAGGTCTGGTGATGCCTGGCTTGAACAAACACTTAAAGCTTTCAACCGGCAGGCTCTTCATGCAAAGAAGCTGGCGTTGACGCACCCGGTGACGGGTAAAAAGATGAGCTGGCAGGCCGAACCACCTGAAGACTTTTTGGAACTCCTGGATTTCCTGTTCGGTGGTTAATCTGCAACCAGACTGGCCGGTCCCACATCAGGTCAAAGCGCTGTTTACGACACGCGAGGGTGGTGTGAGTGCTCCGCCTTATGATTCCCTGAACCTGGCGCATCACGTTGGCGATGGGCCGGCTAGTGTGAACTTGAATCGCGCTTTGATTGCTCTGCCAGACGCCCCCCATTACCTCGTGCAGGTGCACAGCAATCGATGTGTTTGTGTGGATGAACTGACCGCTCCTGTAGAAGCTGACGCAAGTTTTACCGAAACGCCGGGCAGCGTGCTGGCCATTATGGTGGCGGACTGTCTCCCGGTTTTTTTTACATCGCGGCAAGGTAATGTCGTTGGGATCGCGCATGCGGGTTGGCGGGGCCTTGCCAGCGGTGTTCTTCGTGAAACAGTCGCCCGGCTCACGGGTGATGAGTTTTTAGCATGGATGGGGCCCGCGATCGGGCCTTGCCATTATGAGGTCGGCGATGATGTCCGGGATCAGTTCTCGTTCCCGCTAGGATTTACCCGCAACGACAACGGCCGCTGGCAAATGGACCTTTATGCGATTGCTCGTGATCAACTGGAAAATTTAGGCGTTGAAGTATTTGGTGGAGGTTACTGCACCTATTGTGATGAGGCGCGGTTTTTTTCTTATCGCAGGGACGGCGTTACCGGGAGAATGGGCGGTTTTATCTGGATAGCGAATAACTAGTTGCAGTTTTCGCTGACGCTTTGACGTGCTGCGTCGATCCTGGCCTGCTTTTCCTCGTCTGTCAGGAAACGTGTCTGACCGTTTTCGTCCTCGACTCGAATACGATTGTAGTTAGCCAGCTTCTCGAGATTCACGCGGGCAACCCGACAGTTTGAGCGGCGGATTTCAGCGTTTCGTTTTTTATCAGCTTCTATTTGAGCCATTTCCTGACGAAACCCTTCGTCGGTCTCAAGTTCAGGGCCTTCATCGTCCTCGTTTATTCCGGATTCGCTTTCCGGCTCAGGTGGGAAAATGGAGCGCTGGGTGTCGTAGCCGAAGCGGGTTTCCCGGCCCACAAACTGGGCGTTGTAGCCCTGGGGATTACGTTCGGAGTAGTTCACCACACCGTTTTCATCGATCCAGGTGTAATATTCTTCCTCTGCTACGGCGGGCAGGGCAAGTAGGAGGCCACAAAACAAACCTACAGCAATTTCTAACTTTCCCATGTAACTCATCACAGAAAAACAATATTTAAACGATTTTACTGTAATATGCCCGGTTTTCCCAGACCATGGGCCTGGGTTAGAATGCCGGCCCCCGTCGAGGGGACATATGAGAAATTGTAATTAAATCAGGGGAATATCGTGGAAAAGTTATCGGGCGGCGATATGCTGATCCGCGCGCTGCAGGACGAAGGTGTTGATTTCATCTTTGGTTATCCTGGCGGTGCGGTGCTGCACATCTATGATGCTTTGTTTAAGCAGAATCGGATTCAGCACGTACTTGTCCGCCACGAGCAGGCTGCAACTCACATGGCTGATGGCTACGCTCGGGCGACCGGACGGCCAGGCGTGGTGTTTGTCACCAGTGGTCCAGGAGCAACCAATGCCATCACCGGCATTGCGACAGCTTACATGGACTCTATTCCCATGGTGGTCATTTCAGGCCAGGTCCAGAGTCACTTGATTGGCACAGACTCCTTCCAGGAAACTGACATGGTGGGTATCTCAAGACCCGTCGTGAAACACAGCTACCTGGTGAAACGTGCCGAAGATATTCCTGAGACGATCAAGAAAGCCTTTTATATTGCAACTTCCGGTCGTCCTGGACCTGTCGTTGTTGATATCCCGAAGGACATCACCAACCCGACAGACTTCTTTGATTACGAATACCCGGAAAAGGTTACCTTGCGTTCATATAGTCCCGCGACTCGTGGGCATTCCGGCCAGATCAAGAAAGCCATCAAACTCCTGGCAGAAGCTGAACGACCGATGATTTATACCGGTGGTGGCGTTATCCAGGGAAATGCCTCCAAGCAGCTGATAGAAATGACAAAACTGCTGGGTTTTCCCATCACCAACACGCTGATGGGGCTTGGTGCATACCCGGGCACAGATCCGCAGTTTCTCGGCATGCTGGGCATGCACGGGACTTTTGAAGCCAATAACGCCATGCATCACTGCGACCTGCTGTTGGCGATTGGTGCACGATTCGACGATCGAATCACGAATACAGTTTCCAAGTTCTGTCCCTACGCGAAGATAGTTCACGTGGATATTGACCCGGCGTCTGTTTCCAAGATTGTTAACGCCGATGTGCCGATCGTTGGCCCGGTCGATGTTGTCCTCGATGAGATGATTAAAATGCTCGAGCCGGAAGTTGCGAAGCGAAGTGATAAGCAGAAGAAACTGCTCAAAGAGTGGTGGGAGCAGATTGAAGGCTGGCGTCGCCAGGATTGCCTGAAGGTGCTTCGCGATGGCGTTGATGACGAGTTGATTAAGCCTCAGGAAGGTGTCCAGGCAGTTTACCGGGCGACCGATGGTAAAGCCTACGTCAGTTCTGATGTTGGCCAGCATCAGATGTTTGCCGCGCTTTATTATCCGTTTGATGAGCCGCGCAAATGGATCAACTCCGGTGGTCTTGGCACCATGGGATTCGGCCTGCCGGCCGCCATGGGTGTACAAATGGCGTTTCCTGATGAAACCGTGGTTTGTATCACAGGAGAGGGCAGCATCCAGATGAATATCCAGGAGCTTTCTACCTGCTCGCAGTACGGGCTTCCGATAAAGATCATCAACCTCAACAACCAGTCCCTGGGTATGGTGAAACAGTGGCAGGATATGCAGTACGAAGGCCGCCACTCTCACAGTTACATGGACTCACTGCCTGATTTCATATCCCTGGCGGAGTCATACGGTCATGTGGGCTTCCGGGTCGAGAAGCGCAGTGAACTGGATGCCACGCTGAAAGAGGCGATGTCCCTCAAAAATCGCCTTGTGTTTGTCGACATTATGGTTGACCCGAAAGAGCACGTTTACCCGATGCTGGTTGCACCTAATGGTTCGATGCGTGATATGTGGCTAAGGAAAGGGGTGCGGACATGATGCGTCGAATTATCTCCGTCCTGATGGAGAACGAGGCAGGAGCCCTGTCTCGGGTGATCGGTTTGTTTGCCCAGCGCGGTTACAATATTGAAACGTTAACGGTAGCCCCGACAGAAGATGAAACGTTATCCCGTCTCACGCTGACCACACCTGCCAGCGATCACCAGGTTGAACAGATCACGAAACAGCTGAACAAGCTGATTGAGGTGGTGAAGCTGGTTGACCTGACTGAAGGTGAGCACATCGAGCGTGAACTGATGCTGATCAAGGTCAGGGCAACGGGTGCCCAGCGAGCTGAGGTCAAACGAACCTCTGACATTTTTCGGGGCCAGATCATTGATGTGACGCCGAACTCGTATACGATCCAGTTGACTGGTACCTCAGACAAGCTGGATGCGTTCCTGCGCTCAATGTCCGAAGCCAGCGTAATGGAAGTGGTTCGTTCTGGTGTGTCGGGCATCTCCAGGGGTGAAAAAGTTTTAACGAGCTAGGGTGGTAAATTAAACTCCAGAGCGAGGCTGAACATGTCAGAACAGGAACCTGCAGTACCCGAATCCGCCGTAACGCATCTTCCGGAACGTCGTGGTCTGAAAAAGGGTGTTTACCTTTTACCCAACCTGGTGACTACCGGCGCACTGTTTGCTGGTTTTTACGCCATCATCGCAGCGATGACCGGTGCTTTTGAATCTGCCTGTATCGCGATCGTGATAGCTGGTTTCCTGGATGCGCTGGATGGCAGGATTGCACGCCTAACCAATACGACCAGTGAATTTGGCGTTCAATACGACAGCATGTCCGACCTGGTTGCGTTCGGCGTTGCGCCAGCGGTGCTCTTGTTCAGCTGGGCGCTTCAGGATCTTGGCCAGATTGGCTGGATCATTGCTTTCCTTTACATGTGCTGCGCAGCCCTGCGCCTCGCGCGCTTCAATACCTCCCCTGACACCACGGTGTTTTATGGGCTGGCCAGCCCGGCTGCTGCTGGCACAATGTCGACGATGGTCTGGACCTGGGTAGATAACTTCCCGCCGATGGAGAGTTTCCAGATCTCTGTGCTGGTGGGTATTTTCACCACCATCGTTGCGCTCCTGATGGTCAGTAACGTGCAGTATTACAGCCCCAAGAACATTAAGGGTCGAGTACCATTTCCCTACATGATCGGTGCAGTTCTACTTTTTATTGTTGTCGCGGTGTATCCCCCTGGCATGCTGTTCTGTGTTGGTCTTGCCTATGGCAGTTCAGGTCCCATTCAGGCTGGGCTGCGTTTTGCGCGCCAAAAATCCGATCCTGCGGAAGACAGCCTGTAGCATTCCATCTGCGAGACGGTCTTAATCGTATATAGATGACCAGAACGCGGAGTTAAACATGTTGATCAAACGCTCGGAACCGGACGCTATCAGGCCCTCAGAAATCACCTCGGAAAGCACCTTTCTGAACCGTCGCCAGATTCTCAAGGTAATGGGACTGGCTGCTGGCTCGCTCGCAAGCGGCATGAGTTTTGCGAACACCAGTCAACGACAACTTTATACAACCGATGCTCCGTTCACCGGCCCGAACTGGCTCGAAGAGAAGCTCAACGTTCTAAAGCCAGGTGAATTCTCAACAGGCGAAGATGCAACGCCGCTCGAGTATGTAATCGGTTACAACAACTTCTATGAGTTTGGCACGGGAAAAACAGATCCTGCGAAACATGCCGGGAGCCTGATCACCGACCCCTGGAGTATCGAAATCGCAGGTGAAGCAGAGGTCACCGGCAAATTCGCCCTGGAAGATGTTCTGAAACCACACGACCTGGAAGAACGGGTTTATCGATTCCGTTGTGTGGAAGCCTGGTCAATGGTTGTTCCCTGGGTCGGCTTTTCACTGGCCGACCTGATCAAGCGGTTCAAGCCGACGTCAGACGCAAAGTATGTCCGATTTGAGACGTTGTATGACCCGGAACAGATGCCGGGCCAGCAAGCGCGATTTGCCTCCATTGATTATCCTTATGTGGAAGGGCTGCGTATGGATGAAGCCATGAACGAACTCACATTCCTGGCGGTCGGTGTTTATGGAAAGGCGATGCCCAACCAGAATGGTGCGCCTATTCGGCTGGTGGTACCGTGGAAATACGGGTTCAAAAGCATCAAGTCGATTGTGAAGATCGAATTCACCAGGCGGCGTCCAAGGATCACCTGGGAGAAGAGTAACCCCAGGGAGTATGGTTTTTACTCCAATGTGAATCCTGAAGTAGACCATCCTCGCTGGAGCCAGGCTTCGGAGCGTCGGCTTCCCAGTTCGCTGTTTTCTCCTAATCGAACAGAAACGCTGATGTTTAACGGTTATGCGCCACAGGTTGCGCATCTTTATAAGGGTATGGATTTGCGCAAGCACTACTGATGCTGAAACCCCTCACTTTTCTCGTCAGCTCATTACCGTTTGGTTATATTCTCTGGCAGATTTACCTGCTACAGACAGGAGCACCCAACAACCTGGGCGCAGACCCGGGGAAAGAAATTGTTTTGCACCAGGGTGAATGGGCGATTCGATTCCTGCTGGTGACTTTGCTCATAACGCCGCTCCGGCAAATTACGGGCTGGAACACTCTGCAAAAGTTGAGGCGAATGCTCGGGCTCTTCACCTTCTTTTATGCGTCAACCCATATCGCGTCATACACGGTTTTTCTGCTGGAACTGGATTTCGCCAACCTGCTGGCGGACATTCAAAAACGCCCTTATATCACGGTGGGATTCGCCGCCTATATCTTGCTGGTGCCGCTTGCGATCACATCTACCAACTGGATGATGCGGTGGCTGCGAAAGAGCTGGGTTGTGTTGCACCGCGCCATCTATGCAGTTGGAATCCTGGCGGTTATTCATGTCGCCTGGCTCGCAAAATCGAGCTATGCCGAAGCTTTTGTATATGGAGGGATCGTCGTTTTACTCCTGTTTTTCAGGGTTTTACGGATCAACAAGTCATTATTCCGACAGGGTCTAAAACCTGCTGCATAAATATCTGCAGGTTTTAATAGACAAGTTGGAAAAGCCTGCTAGAATGCGCCCCTTCCTGCCCAATAGGCAGTGAAAAACGAGTCGCCAGGGAACGTAAATTTTTTTACAAAAATCACTGAAAGGTGGTTGTAATGGGGGCTCCAAAGCGTATAATGCGCGTCTCCGATCGATGAGATCGAGGTCTGAATTACCGGCCGTAATTCAGAGGCTGACCAGAATCTGGCAGCCATTCGGATTAACCAACTTATAAAATCGCCCGTTGGATATTGAGTCAACGTGGGGTTTTTTGCGCAGAAAGTTCTGCAGACATGTGGAAAAAGCTGTGGATAAGAAATCCGAAATTGTTCTTTAACATTGATGGAAACAAACAATAGGTGTGGGTGCTTGTTGGTTGAATGCGACAAAATATTCAGCAACAAGTTACCTAGGTCATAGAAGGTCTTTCGAGACTGGATATGATCTCAGCAACCGGTTCACCGACTGGAAGCTGACAATTTATTGAGTTGCGAAGTCACATTGCACACGCATGTGACGAGCATTACTTACTTTTAAAGGTAATTTTAGTTTTGCTGAGCCTCGCCTCATCAGGCTGGTAAAGATGATGGAGCGTTGAAAAGATTGGTGGCTTAAAACCACTACTGATGTCCTGAGGGAGCCCCAAAAGGGTGTAACGAGGGAGATTGGAAAAATACTCTTAAATTGAAGAGTTTGATCATGGCTCAGATTGAACGTTGGCGGCAGGCCTAATACATGCAAGTCGAGCGGTAACAGATCGCTGTGATCCCTTCGGGGTGAACTTGATGCTGACGAGCGGCGGACGGGTGAGTAACGCGTAGGAATCTACCCAGTAGCGGGGGATAGCCCGAGGAAACTCGGATTAATACCGCATACGCCCCACGGGGGAAAGGCGGGGATCTCTTCGGAGACCTGTCACTATTGGAGGAGCCTGCGTTGGATTAGCTAGTTGGCGGGGTAAAGGCCCACCAAGGCGACGATCCATAGCTGGTCTGAGAGGACGATCAGCCACACTGGAACTGAGACACGGTCCAGACTCCTACGGGAGGCAGCAGTAGGGAATATTGCACAATGGGCGAAAGCCTGATGCAGCCATGCCGCGTGTGTGAAGAAGGCCTTAGGGTTGTAAAGCACTTTCAGTAAGGAAGAAAAAGCAGGGTTAATACCCCTGTCTTATGACATTACTTACAGAAGAAGCACCGGCTAACTCCGTGCCAGCAGCCGCGGTAATACGGAGGGTGCGAACGTTAATCGGAATTACTGGGCGTAAAGCGCGCGTAGGCGGTTTGTTAAGTGGGATGTGAAAGCCCCGGGCTCAACCTGGGAACTGCATTCCAAACTGACAAACTAGAGTACGAGAGAGGGGGGTAGAATTCAGAGTGTAGCGGTGAAATGCGTAGATATTCTGAGGAATACCAGTGGCGAAGGCGGCCCCCTGGCTTGATACTGACGCTGAGGTGCGAAAGCGTGGGGAGCAAACAGGATTAGATACCCTGGTAGTCCACGCCGTAAACGATGTCTACTAGCCGTTGGGGGGCTTGACCCTTTAGTGGCGCAGCTAACGCGATAAGTAGACCGCCTGGGGAGTACGGTCGCAAGATTAAAACTCAAATGAATTGACGGGGGCCCGCACAAGCGGTGGAGCATGTGGTTTAATTCGATGCAACGCGAAGAACCTTACCTACTCTTGACATCCTCAGAAGGAACCGGAAACGGATCTGTGCCTTCGGGAACTGAGAGACAGGTGCTGCATGGCTGTCGTCAGCTCGTGTCGTGAGATGTTGG
>JADHNI010000059.1 GCA_016779585.1 Pseudomonadales bacterium | reverse complement strand
CTATTGAGAAAATTTTCGGTACAACCCTGTTCGCAACTTCGGTGTTGATTCTCTACGCAAACTTCATGCACGTGCTCCCTAACGGGGTTGCCGGCATCGCCACCGCGGGTATCGCCTACCTTGTAGTGTCACTGATGGGTTTTGGTAGCGCCAGTATGATCAACCGAAATCGAGCGGAAACCTTCGAAGCACTGCAGCGAGAAAAGGCCTTGAACAAAGAGCTCAGCGCCGCCCTGGATCGAGTAAAGCTGCTGAGCGGCATGCTGCCGATCTGTTCCAGCTGCAAGAAGGTCAGGGACGACCAGGGATATTACCAGCAGATCGAACAGTACATTACAGAGCACTGAGAAGCCGAATTTACACACAGTATCTGCCCGGATTGCAGCAAAGAACTCTACCCTGACCTCGAGCAACCGGGTTAGGCGATTCGACAGAAATCAAGACTCCAGCAAGACCTTAAACGCCTCAGCCAACTCGTTATAGCGCCGGTCCACGTCCAGGCTCAGATGTGGCTGGGTCGGAATGAAAAACAATCCCTTACGGAGGCCCTTGAGTGCAATCTCGGCACACTCGCCCGTTGTGATAATGCGCTCTCGCAGGAGCTGTTCCACTTCACGGCTGAACTGCTCGCGAATCTGCGGATTGTCAGGATCTTCATCCAGAACGGCAAAGGCACCGGCAACACCTTCGGTCAGTACGGGTCCGGGCATCAGAAGACTCACCGACACGTTTGTGTCCTTGAGGTCATGCCTCAGCCACTCCGCCATGATTAGCATCGCGTGTTTCGACGCTCCATAGAACGCAAAACCGAGGTCTTCGTTACCCTGCGGCAGACTGAGAGAATGTTCCGAGCCTGTAAACATCACATGCCCCGGGTTACCGGAGGCCAGCATCCTCGGAACAAATACCTGCGCGGTCAACAGGGAAGACTCATAGTTGGTGGCCATAATGTCCCGTGACTCAGCCAGGGACGACTCAAGCACACGATGACTGCCGCCTTTGCCTGCATTACTGAATACCAGGTCGACTGGTCCTTCCTTTGCCCAGATGTCTTCGGCGAGCGCCTCCATCTGCTCCTGGCTGGTCGCATCGCAGGTGGCAGCACGAATATTACCCAGGGCTGAAAGCTCCTTCTGGGTGCTCTGACCGACTTCAGCATTCATATTTGTGATGACTACACGGGCGCCTTCTTTCAGGCAGCGTTCGGCAATACCCTTACCAATGCCGCGTGCGCCTCCGGTGACCAGCACCGTTTTCCCTTCAAGGGAATCAAACTCCTGCCTGGGTGTCATGATGTCTTTCCTCCAAAAAAGATGTCGTCAAACTCATCACGGGAATTCACGCGAGGAAATGGTTCGTCAGGAACCGGCAATCCCAGGAAATCGCACAGCGGCGCCCATCCCTGGCTGACCCTGTATACCAGCAGGCGCTCCGGCTTAATGATGCTGCGCACTTCCGCCACATGACTCTCGAAAATTTCCACAGCATGCTTCGGGTCATCGATATTGCCGTTAAAGGCGCCTTTCACCACCAGTTCCATACCCAGGTTGCGGGAATCCGGCGCCGTTTTCATCCGTTCACGGATCACCCGCAACGTGGTCGCCGACATACTTTCGTACCAGCTGAGCGGATCACGAACACTGAGCAAAACCTTTGCCTCTGGATAGGTCTCGGCAAGCTGATGATAGAAATGGCAGCAGGGCCAGTCGACGGTGGCGTCATAGCCGGCGAGCAGTTCATCCCAGTTGGCATCACCCTGCTCTGCGGCGTCGAGCCACTTCTCCACCTCACCGGGTGATCGAATAACCTCGATCATATGATGACAGCGCAGCCCGAGCATCTCGAGAGCGTACTTAAGGGACAGCGTACCGGTGCGTCCAAACCCGGCACCAATCAGTGACAGCGCCATAACCTTCCTCCTACGGGGGACAGTTTACTTAATCCCGCAATTGGGGACAGTTTACTTCGGCGAGCCAACGGGGACAGTTTACTTAAGCATGGGGAGCAATCGCACACGAAATGCAGCTCTGAGCTCTATTGGCCCCTTCTGTTTCTCGTCAAAGTTCCTGAAAACTAAACAAATAGTGCGAATGGCAAGAATCGCAAGATTAGTCGTACCCGGTTACCCACATCACATAACCCAGAGAGGCAACCGGAAACAAAGAACCTTCTTTTGTGAGGCGGACTACAGGCGTTACCTGGAGCTGATTGGAGAAGCTGCGGTGAATGCTGAGCTGGATATCTGGGCTTACTGCCTGATGCCCAATCATGTTCATTTTGTGATCGCCCCGAAACATCCTGACAGCCTGGTGCGACTGTTCAAGGAAGCCCACCGCCGATACACACGCGAAATCAATCGTCGTAATGAATGGCAAGGACACCTTTGGCAAGAAAGATTTCATTCCACCGTCATGGACGAACCTCACCTGTTAGCAGCCGTGCGATATGTTGAACTAAACCCGGTTATCGCAGGTCTTTGTTCCAGACCTGAAGATTGGCAATGGTCGAGCGCTCGCGCGCATATGCCGGTGACAGATGACAAGTTGCTCACAAATCCACCAATACTGAAAATGATTTCAAACTGGACAGCTTATCTCAACTCACCGCTGGGAGAAGAGCGCATCACGGCAATCAAAAAACACAGTTCGTCCGGTCAACCACTGGGAGACGAGAAATTTGTTGCCCGCCTCGAAGGTGTTACCGGTCGTCGGTTTGCGTCGAGAAAGATCGGTGCCAGGAGTCAGTTATCCACTGGCTAGGAGTGGTGGCGTTCAATCACATCAAACGCGTGTTGGATTTCCTTAAAGCGATCTTCCGAGACTGCTGCCAGTTCCGGCGACACACCCTGTGACGCCACCCGGTCCGGGTGATAGTCCATGGCGAGGCGCCGGTACTTCTTCTTGATCTCAGCGAGGGATTCACCTTCTTTTGCCCCGAGGATTTCGTAGCATGTCTGCAGGTCGTTGGCGCCTGAGTATCGTGCTTTCAGTTGCGCATACTCTTTCGGGATCCGGAATATCCGGACTGCCTCTTCGATCATTCGCAACTCTTCTGGATGCATCACGCCATCGGCGTGAGCCAGGCGAAGGAGCAGGTCAACCAGCGAACTAAGAACTTCGGGATAATCGCGGAATTCAGAATAGAACTGGTTCGCATAGTCCTCGAACCGGTCACCGGAATCCTTGGCCGCCGAAAACACTTCGATCGCAAACTGGCGCGCTTCTGGTGACAAGCGCAGGTTATCTCGCATCACCTGCTCCACGACTTCAATTTCCTCTGTAGAAACGCGACCGTCCGCTTTTGAAAGCTTTCCAAGCATGGAAAAGGTCGCGAGAAAGAACAGGCTTTGTCGCTCCTCCTGTTCTGAGAAGCTGTTTTTGTCCACAGCATGGTGTCCCACCACGGCGCCCAGAATGGCACCCAACGGTCCACCGACGACAAAGCCAAGGCCGCCGCCGAGGATTTTTCCTAACCAGCTCATTTTAAGTATGCACCCATGAAACCAAAGTAAACTGTCCCCAATTCGCTGCCGAAGTAAACTGTCCCTAATAGCGCGACGAAGTAAACTGTCCCCGAATGAAGGTGAGGACGATGTTCGCCATTTCGGGCATCAGGGCATCAGGCAGGTCATGCCCCATGCCTGGAATGACTTTCAGTGCCGCGCCAGGAATCTGCGCCGCCGTATCTTCTCCGGCCGCGAGCGGCACCAGCGGGTCGTCCGCACCATGAATCACCAGCGTCGGTACCTTGATGGTTTTCAACAGTTCGGCGCGATCACCTGTCGCCACCACTGCAGCCATCTGCCGTCTCGCACCTCCCGGCGAATAGTCACGTTCATATCGCGCTCGCCCAATGGCGAGCCGCTCTTCTTCAGACAAGGGATAAGCAGGTGAACCACAGACGCGCAGGCCCTCTGCCGTCGCCTCGATAATTTCATCAGCACTGGCATCCAAAGACGTCTCGACATTAAGGGTCGCCAATGCCTCAGGTGTTGGCCCGGGTAACCCGGGTTTGCCGGAACTCGACATGACAGAGAAGAATGTCTTGAGCCGATCACCATACTTTGCCGCAACAACCTGGCCGATCATGCCGCCCATGGAAATAGCAAAGAGATGTGCCTGCTCGATATACAGCGCATCGAGAATGCCAACAACGTCGCCGGCCATATTATCCAGCGTATAAGGCGGCGTCTCTGCACCACTCGCTACCTGGCTAATGTCGGGCAGGCCTTCGAACTTCTGGCTGAGCCCAACATCACGGTTATCAAACACCACGACCCTGAGACCTGCGGCAAGCAGCGCCTCTATAAAGGAACGCGGCCAGTCAATCAGCTGTGTGCCCAGCCCACGCATCAGCACGATCGCAGGATTGGCGCTGTCGCCGTGAACTTCGACTTCCAGCTCAACGCCGTTTGCCGTAATCCTCACGCAGGCTCACCGCCCATGCGGTTCAGCAGTTCTTGCGTCTTCTCTTCCATCAGGGACTGGCTGCCTCGTGATTCCACGTTCAGGCGAACCACCGGCTCGGTGTTCGATGAACGCACATTAAAACGCCAGTCAGCATACTCGACTGAAAGACCGTCGGTCCGCTCCACAGTCAGCGCATCCGCACCATATTCATTTTCGAGTTCCACCAGCAGGGACGCTGCATCTTCGATGCGTCGGTTGATTTCACCGGAACACGGGAACGCCGCCATTCGCTCATCCACCAGCTCACTCAGCTTCTTGCCCTGCTTTGCAATGAGGTCAGTGACCAGCAGCCAGGGCACCATGCCGCTGTCGCAGTAGGCAAAATCACGGAAATAATGGTGGGCACTCATCTCACCACCATAAATCGCATCCTCGGCGCGCATGCGTTCCTTGATAAAGGCATGCCCTGTCTTGCTCTTAATCGCGCGACCGCGACCAGCAACAATGTCGATGGTGTTCCAGGTCAGCCTGGGGTCATGCACGATGGCTGATCCCGGCGCCTTGTCGAGAAACGCCTGCGCCAGCAGGCCGACGATGTAGTAACCCTCGATAAACCGCCCGTTTTCATCAAACAGGAAGCAGCGATCAAAATCGCCATCCCACGCAACACCCAGGTCCGCACCGGAATCCTTGATTGCGTTGATGGTCGGTGCACGATTGTCCGGCAGAAGGGGGTTGGGTACACCATTCGGGAAGTGACCGTCCGCCTCAAAATGTACCGGTACAAAATCAATGGGCATTTTGTCCATCAGGCATTCGATAACCGGACCGGCCGCACCATTACCCGGGTTCGCTACAAGCTTCATGCCCGAAAGTTTTTCAAGGTCGACATAACCCAGCAGCTTTTCTATGTATGCATCTCGGTGAGACAGCTGTTTCAGATCACCGCTACCGGGCGCATCCGAAAAAATGTTCTCACCCACTGCAGCCTTGATGTCATTCAGGCCGGTGTCGCCACTGATGGGCCTTGAACCCTTCTGCACCATCTTCATGCCGTTGTAGTCAGCCGGGTTGTGACTGGCGGTCACAACAATACCGCCGTCAAAACCGTAGTGTTCGGTCGCAAAGTAAATCTCTTCGGTACCGCACATGCCGATATGCGAAACATTCACACCGCTGGCATTCAGGCCACGCACCAGGGCATCGGTCAGTTCCGGGCTGGACAGGCGAATATCATGACCGACCACCACTTCTTTCGGAGAAAGAAACTGGGCATAGGCCCGGCCGATGGCATAGGCAATCTCTTCGTTCAGTTCATCGGGGACGCGCCCACGGATGTCGTAGGCCTTGAATGCATTGGTGTTGAGAGACACGTGAATCTTCCTTTCAGTATCTAGACGGGTTTTCGAAATGATTTGATGTTCAGGCCCAGTTCTACATCGGTTTTCAGCGTCACCAGCTGCCTCGAGCGCAATGCGTCGTGGGCCGCCTGCTGAACCTTTCGGGCAGGAGCGCTATTGTCCTCTGCCTGAAGAATATTATCGAGCGTTTTGTACCGGGACAGAAGTTGCAGCGCACTCTTGGGGCCAATGCCCTGCACACCTTTGACGTTATTACTCTTGTCGCCGACGAGCGCCAGGTAGTCGATGTATTGTTCCACGGGAACGCCAATCTGGTCGACCACGTAAGCGACATCCCTTTGCACCTCGTTGAAGTGATCAAAGACATTAATGTGCGGGCCAACCAGTTGCAGGTAAATTTTGTCGGTCGACAGGATCACAACATCCCCGTCATGATCAGCCACAACGCGCGCGATCGTCGCAATGACATCGTCGGCCTCATAACTGGGTACACCGCAACTGGAAACCCCCAGCGACTGGAACGCTTGCTTAAATGCATCCAGGTGATTCACCAGGAGTTCCGGCGTCGCGGACCGGTTCTGCTTGTACTCCGGATACAGCAGGTGGCGCCAGGTTCGGTCATGATCTTCCAGCACCACGGCTGCATGAGTGGGCTTGTGTCTGGCCAGCGCCCGGTTTAGTGACTGTCCGGCAGCCTGGACAACTTCAGCCATATCGGATTCGGTTTCCGGGTGTCTTGCCTCGAAGATACGCCGTATCAGGTTGAACCCATCGACCGCCAGGAATTTCATATCAAAAGCCGACAGCCACACCCTCGGCACGCGGGTCCTTGACCCCGTGTAGCACACCATCCTTGATCATCACCGAGTTGGCATCACCGATGCCGCGTCCGTAAGGCCACTCCATGAAACCAACGTGGCCGAGCGACTCGAGAACTTTCAGGGTATCCGGGGAAAAGGCGTATTTTTCATAGATGATGCGATTCGGCGTCCACTGGTGGTGAAACCTCGGCAGGCTCACCGCGTCGTGCAGCGGCATACCGTGATCGATCACGTTGAGAATCACCTGCACGGTGGTCGTGATGATCGTCGAGCCTCCTGGTGAGCCGGTAACGAGCACAGGTTTACCATCTTTGGAAACGATAGTTGGCGACATGGAACTCAGCATACGCTTGCCGGGCTCGATCGCGTTCGCTTCACGTCCGATCAGGTCGAACTGGTTCATCGTGTTCGGCTTGACCGAAAAATCATTCATCTCGTTGTTCAGCACGAAGCCCGCGCCAGCTACTACAAGCTTGCTGCCATAGGAGGAGTTGAGCGTCGTTGTGAGGGATACTGCCATACCGCCCGAATCCATCACCGAGAAGTGAGTCGTTTCCATACTCTCTTTACCAGAGGGATTCCCCGCAAGAATGTCGTCACCGTTCGATGCCTTCTTCAGGTCAACATCGGCAAACCGCTTCCGTGCGTATTCCTTGCTGGCGAGCCCTTCCAGCGGCACATCCCAGAAATCCGGGTCACCGAGGTGTTCCGCGCGGTCCGCATAGGCCCGGCGTTCAGCTTCCACCATCAGATGGATCAGCTCCGAGCTGCCCCAGCCCATGGCAGCCAGGTCATAGGGCTCCAGCATGTTCAGGATCTGCAGCACCAGCACGGCAGAAGACGGTGGCCCCATCGTCCAGACATCATACCCCCGGTAGTTGGTGGTCACAGGGTCGCGCCATACAGACCGGTAGTTCTTCAGGTCCTCGTGGCTGATGATGCCGTTGCCACGCTGCATCTCGGCCACAATCAGGTCAGCGGTTTCACCTTCGTAAAAACCGGCCCTGCCCTTTTCAGAAATTCGCTGCAGCGTGGCGGCCAGGTCCGGTTGCTTCCAGGTATCCCCGGCCTCCAGGGCCCTGTCACCCATGGAAAACTTTTTCTTGCCTGCCGGTGTGTCCTGCAACTTCTTGCCGACAGTATTGATATGGCGCGCAAGATAGCGATCGAGCTCAAAACCATCTTTCGCCAGGCGGATCGCCGGCGCCAGAACTTCCTGGCGGGATTTGGTGCCATGGCGCTCCAGCATATCGAGCAGGCCATCCACGCTGCCCGGAACCCCGGCTGCAAGGTGTGTGCTGCGTGACAGTTCCTTGATCTCGTTGCCCTCGTCGTCCAGGTACATGTCGCGGTGCGCCTTGCCCGGCGCTTTTTCGCGGTGATCCTGGGTCAGCACACGACCATCGGGAAAATGGATCACGGCAAAACCACCACCTCCGATGTTGCCTGCCGAGGGATAGGTCACCGCCAGCGCAAAGGCTGTTGCCACGGCGCCATCCACGGCATTGCCGCCCTTTTGCATGATTTCAATACCCGCTGCTGAAGCCAGGGTTGATCTCGAAGACACCATGGCATTGTCACTGTAGACCGCTTCGGTGCTGGCACCGAGGGCTGGCTGAATAGCTACAAGAATGAGAAAAGCGCCCTGAATCAAGCACTTGAACATCGCACTACTTCCATTTATCACTTGCCCGAAGCTTAGCATGTTCACCTCTCTGATATCCGCGCCGCACGCCGGGAGTTCGGCTAATATCAAGTCATGGACCTGAGCCTGCGTGACGCAAGAAAAGTGTTCCTGAAACAGCAGGGTCTGCTTCGGGACAACGAGTTCGGGCGCGGCAAAAATGCCCTGCGCAAGGCGATCAATCGCCTGGGTTACCTGCAGATCGACACCATCTCTGTCGTTAATCGCGCCCACGAACACATCCCGGCGACCCGAATCGAAAACTTCGACCCGCTGCACCTGGACCAGCTCATGACAGGGCGCGAGATCTTCGAATACTGGAGCCACGCCGCGGCATTCATGCCGTTTGAACACTACCGATATTCGCTGCCGGTGATGCAGGGCTGGCGGGCCTCCAGAGAGTGCGATCGCAAACTGGCGATGCAGATCATGGATCGTATCCGAGAGGAAGGCCCCCTGCAGTCACGTGACTTTGAAGATACGGAAAACAGGAAACGTGGCGGCTGGTGGGAATGGAAACCCGCCAAACGAGCGCTGGAACACCTGTTCCTGTCCGGCGAGCTCATGGTCACCCGCCGTGAGGGGTTCCAGAAGGTCTTCGACCTGCCGGAGAACGTCATCCCGGAACACATCGATACCAGCACACCCACGCTGGAGGAATGGGCACGGCACATGGTACTGGCACAGGTCCAGGCCCTAGGGCTCGCCACCGAGCTGGAGATCGGTTACGCCCGCTCGACCATACAGCGCCTCGCCAGGATCAACCTGAAGGCTGAGGTGAAGGACGCGATCGATGCCCTTGCGAACGAAGGCACCCTGCAGGCTATCGAGATTGGCGAGCAGACCTACTACACCACGACCGAAATGCTGGAACACCTGCCAATGCGCGTGGCACGCAACCAGGTGCGGATACTCTCACCCTTCGACAACAGCATCATCAATCGCAAACGTACGCAGAACCTGTTCGACTTTGACTACCAGCTGGAATGTTACCTGCCCGCGCCAAAACGCAAGTTCGGGTATTTTTCGCTGCCGCTCCTGTACGGCGATGAACTGATCGGTCGCATGGATGCCAAGGCAGACCGGAAAACCGGGACACTCATCATCAATCACCTGGCGTTCGAGGAACACCTCAACCTGAACGACCAGCTGACGGGGGCACTGCGGCGCGGAATCGAGAAGTTCTGCGTGGATCACGGCTGCAACACCATCACGCTCAAGACCTGCACGCCGCGCGAATTCACCAGGACCCTCAAACCCATCCTGGAAGCGAGCTTATGACCATGAACCTTGGCGTCTCTGACAACGTTGCACCAATACTCAAGAAACTGAAGCTGTTCATACAGGAAGTGGTTATTCCCAAAGAGGAAGCTTACGCGGCAGCCCTGGAAGTCGACCGCTGGTCCGTGCCGCCCATCATGAAAGACCTGCAGCAGCGTGCCCGGGACGAGGGACTGTTTAATCTCTTTATCGCGCGTAACGGCCAGACCTACGAACAGGTGGACTACGCCTATCTCGCCGAACAGATGGGATACTCGGAAATTGCCGCCGAGGTGTTCAACTGCGCCATGCCCGATTCCGGCAACATGGAAATCCTCGCCCGCTTCGGCAATGACGAACAGCGCGCCAGTTACCTGCTGCCACTGTTGTCCGGCGATGTAACATCCGGTTTCGCCATGACGGAACCGTCGGTTGCGTCATCCGATGCCACCAACTTCATGTCGCAGGCAAAACGCCAGGGTGACCAATGGATCCTGAATGGCGAGAAGACCTGGGTATCCGGCGCCGGAGACCCGCGCTTCGAGTTTATCCTTGTCATGTGTGTCACCGATGGAAAAGCGGCGCTCGATCGCCAGCAATCAGTGTTACTGGTACCTACCTCAGCAGAAGGCGTGACCATCAAGCGCATGCTCCCCGTGTTCGGTTATGACAACGCACCGCATGGCTACGCGCAGATCCAGTTTGAAAACGTGGCTGTCCCGGCTGACAACCTGATCGGCGAGCCCGGCCAGGGATTCGAGATCGCACAGGATCGCATGGGAACAGGTCGCATCCACCAGTGCATGCGCTCCATCGGCGCGGCGGAACGTGCGCTCAGCCTCATGACCCATCGGGCAAGAACCCGGCATGCTTTCGGCAAGCCGTTATCTGAACTCGGCGGTAACGTCGACATCATCGCCAACTCTCGCACCGAAATTGAAATGGGTCGCCTGCTGGCCCTTCGCGCCGCCTGGTCACTGCAGCAACATGGCCTGGAAAACGCGCTGACGGATATCGCACAGATGAAGGTGATTGTGCCGAACATTGCCCTGGCCGTGATTGACCGGGCCATACAGATGCACGGTGGCACCGGCGTTTCTTCCGATACCCCGCTCGCCCGAATGTGGGCCTCGCACCGAGCCCTGAGGTTGTCTGATGGTCCGGATGAAGTGCACAGGGAACTGATTGCGCGCACGGAATTTGGCCAGGCCTCTGTCACCTATGTGTGACACATATCAATGTCCCGGGTTCGAAACTTTAGATAATGCATAAACCGAATTAGAAGAGAGCAGTGAATGAACGCATTTGAACTCACCAAGAATCACCTGATTGACGGGATCAACGCAGCAGAAGACGCCGGCATCGATGGCAATGCCTACGGCCAGGCCCTGATGTGGAACCTGCTGCAGTTTTACAAGAGTCTCGGCCGGTCAGAAGCCGACATCCGCGGCGAGGTCGAGTATGCACTCGACAACCTGGATGATGACGGTACCTTTCACGTCAGCCGCAACTAAACTCTGATACCATCCGGTCACCAATCAACCAGTTAAAAGGGAAACAACATGATCGGATACGCAACCATCGGAACGGCAGACATGGAGAAAGCAAAAGCTTTCTGGTCCGGAGTACTGGCCTCCAAAGGCGCCAGCGTCCTCATGGACATTGGCCGCATTGCATTTATCGGATCAGGTATGGACCAGCCTATGCTCGCGGTCTGTATCCCCTACAACGAAGAAGCCCCGTCACCCGGTAACGGCAACATGCTGGCTATCCCTGCGGAAACCCGCGAAGAAGTGGATGCCCTGTATGCCAAGGCGATGGAACTGGGTGCGTCTGACGACGGTGAACCCGGTGAACGCATGCCGACTTTCTATGGCGCGTATATTCGCGACCCGGATGGTAACAAGGCCTGTTTTTACAAGATGGGCTGAACGCCTTCAGTGAATGATGGTTGAGTCCCCCAGGGGCTCAACACATCGGTCATCCTTGTTGCGTGCATTGTTCACGTAGGTCGACACCGGCGTCACCTGGATGGCAGTGCGCAGCTCCGGTTTGAGCAACTGGTTCAGCGCATCTTCCGATGCCTCCGGGTTCACCCACTGCTGCACCTGGTCTCTCGTCAGGTGCACGGGAATCCGGTGATGCAGCCACTTGATGCCTTCAGGGGCTGCCGCCGTGATGATCGTGCAGCTTTCTATCACCTGGTCACCGCGCGACCAGCGATCCCACAGGCCGGCAAAGGCAAACCCCGGGTCCTCTTCCGGCTCGATGTAATAAGGTGCCTTGATCTCACCTTCCCGCTTCCATTCGTAGTATCCCGTCACGGGCACAATGCAGCGACGACGTTCGAACGGTTCCGAGTAAGCCCGGCTCTTTGCCAGGGTTTCCGATTTGGCATTGAACATCGAATACTTCGTGGATGGCTCCGGCGACCAGTAAGGCACCAGCCACCAGCGCATGGGGGACACAGACCAGTCACCACCCACTTCCCTGCGCAGTACTGGTACCTGCTGGGTCGGCGCCACGTTCAGTTCGGTATCGATATGCCAGGACTGCCCCGTGATCTCCAGCAGCTGCTGGGTGATGGGATCATCAATGATGTTGAATCGACCGCACATTTCTTAACGCTATCATGATTTTACAAAGCAGATCGATTCCGGTAGTTTGCGCCACTTTATTTCGCTGAGACAGCAGAGTCTGAGACGACGATGAGACATATACCCAACCTGAAAGACCTGACCGGCGACGAGATCAGGGACATCCTGGGACGCGCCGCCAGGATCAAGGCCAACCCGGACAAGTACACCTCGCTGCTGGCCAACCAGTCCATGGCCATGTTGTTCCAGAAGACCAGCACACGCACGCGGGTGTCCTTCGAGGCGGGCATGACGGAACTCGGCGGCCACGCCATCTACATCGACTGGATGACCTCCAACTTTGTGCTATCAGGCATCGAATACGAGGCCGAATACCTGTCCAGCAACGTCAGCTGCATCATGGCGCGCCTGATGCACCACAGCGACCTGCTGAAGATCATAAGCGCAAGCAGCGTCCCCGTGATCAACGGTTGCGATGAAAAATTCCATCCCTGCCAGGCGCTGACTGATCTGCTCACCATCAAGGAACACCACGACGGTGACATCAGCGATGCGCACCTGGTGTATGTCGGCGTGCAAAACAATGTCTCCAACTCCCTTGCCATCATATGCGACAAGCTGGGCGTCAGCCTGACACTGGCCACGCCGGAATACGATGACAATGGTGAGAGCCTTGATGCCGATGTGCAGGAAATCGTCCGTAGCTCCTCGAAGGTCAACCACGTGGTCGATCCGAAAGAAGTGATTGGCGACGCCAGCTTTGTCTACACAGACACCTGGGTCGACATGCAGCACTTCAACAATCCCGACTTCGCCGATGAAAAAGAAGCGCGGGTGAAGGCGATGATGCCTTACCAGATCAATCGCGAGATGCTGGGTGACTCCGCGTGCAAGATCATGCACGACATGCCGATTCACGATGGGTACGAGATTACAGCTGAGATGGTCAAAGACCCACGCTCCATCATCTTCTTCCAGGCCGAAAACCGCATGCATGCGCAGAAAGGCCTGCTCTGGTGGCTCTACGAACAGGCCGGCCTCATCTAGCCTCTATCGGGGACAGTTTACTTCACGACACCATTGGGGACAGTTTACTTTTCAGTGCGAAGTAAACTGTCCCCGAACAGGGTACGAAGTAAACTGTCCCTAATTAGAGGAGGTCGGCGACGAGCTCAAGCCAGTGCATGACGTGAGTTTCCGTGCCGGACTGCAGATGCAGCTGGCAACCGACATTGGCCGTCACAATCACCGATGGCTGGCCTGCTTCCAGGTTATTCAGTTTGCGATCACGTAGTGACGTGGAAAGTTCCGGTTGCAGGATCGAATAGGTCCCTGCCGACCCGCAGCAGAGATGCCCTTCCTTGTGTGCTGTGAGGCGGAGCCCCCACTTCGACAGCAGCGCTTCTACCCGGCCATTCAAACCGAGGCCATGCTGCATGCTGCAGGGTGTGTGTACGGCGACATCTTTGCCTGTGAGATTCAGATCAAGGGATTCCAGCAGCTCCACCGGGTCCACAAGTTTGTCAGCGACAGCACGAGCCTTATCGGCATAGTCATTATCGTATTTCAGGATATCCGGGTATTCAGCAATGGTGACGCCGCAGCCTGTCGCGCTGGAAACAATCGCATCCACCTGTTCCAACTGCGGATACAGCAGGTCAATGACGTGGCGCATGCGCGCCATGCCCTGCTCGTGCGCCGCCAGGTGATAGTCTAGGGCGCCGCAACAGCCTTCATCTACCAAACGACTCTCTGTATCGATCGCCGCGAGGATCTTCTGCAAGGAGGCCACCACATTCGGTGTTGCGCTCGACTGCACGCAGCCACCGAGGAGCAGTACCCGCGCCGCATTGCTTGATTTCACCGCGTGCCTCACTGGTTGTTTCGACGGCACATGGGACTTCAGGAACGCCGGCAGCAGCGGTCGAAACCACTGGCTAATTGTCAGTAACGGTTTAAACAGCACCTTGCGCGGCACAACAAATCTCAGCGCCGCCGATAGCAAACGTCGCAAAAATGGCGCACTGCTTCGCTCAGCCGCAAACTGTTTACCAATATCCAGCAGGCGCCCGTATTCAACACCCGAGGGACATGTCGTCTCGCAGGCACGACAGGTCAGGCATCGATCCAGATGCTGCACACTCTTATCATCAATATCGTCCTGCTCAAGCAGGTTTTTGATCAGGTAAATGCGTCCGCGCGGTCCATCGAGCTCATCACCCAGCAACTGGTAGGTCGGGCAGGTCGCCGTGCAGAAGCCGCAGTGCACACACTTGCGCAGGATGGCATCCGCTTCCTGCACCAGCGGCAGGTCTATCAGGCGGGGGTGAATCTCTGTCTTCACGCCACACCCTCGCCCAGCCTGCCCGGATTGAAGATACCGTTCGGGTCAAACACCTGCTTCAGGTTGCGATGCAGTTTCTGTTCTAACAAAGACATCGACCCGAAAGATGGCGACGTGTTGCTGATGCAGGTCCAATGGCCCTGGCTGCTTGTCGGCGCTGTAGCAGGATCTACCAACCAGCGCTGCGCAAACCCCCAGTCCATCCGGTCATAGTCATGCTCGACGGGCGCCAGCGCATGGGTAGACAGTCTCCAGATCTGGCTCGCACCCTGGAACGATGCCAGCGAATCCAGTTGCCGCCAGTAAACGTCGTCGATTATCTCACCGCCAATCGCCAGTTGTTCATCCGCCACGTCGGATTCAAGGCCGGACAGACGAAGGCTCAACACGCCAGCTGCATAAGCACTCGCACTTAGCGGGGACACCCGCCTTGTCAGAGACTCCACCAGCGACTGCGCCTCAATGAGTGGCATCTCCAGCGCAAGGCTCACTTCCCTCTCCGGCGCTGGTAAAACTTTCAGACTGACATCTGCGACCACGCCGAGCGTGCCATAGGCCCCGCAAATCAGCCGCGAGACATCGTAGCCAGCGACGTTCTTCATCACCTGACCACCAAACTCGCGATACTCACCATCAAACAGCACCACACCCGCACCCAGCACATGATCGCGCGCCGCACCGGCATAGGGTCGGCGCGAACCTGACAGTCCTGCGGAGATCACACCACCAATGGTGGAAGCTTCACCATGCACCGGCGGTTCAAAGGCCAGCACCTGGTTTTCTTTTGCCAGGGTGTCGACCAGTTCGGTAACAGGGGTTCCGGCTCGAACACGAACTACCAGTTCTGCCGGGTGGTAATCCAGGATGCCAGCGTGCCCTGCCATCTCGAGCAATTCGAGAGACTCGTCCACATGACCATAACGACGCTTGGTGTCGCCACCGACAATTCGAAGAGGCGAGGTTGCTGCGGCCACCCGGGCTGAAATGTCTTTCACCTCTAGCATTAGAACCGATCCAGTTCAGGGAACTTCTCTTCACCGACGTGCACGTGCATTGCGCCGAACTCCGCGCAGCGAGACAGTGTCGGCACCGCCTTTCCTGGGTTAAGGATGCCTACCGGGTCAAACGCGGCCTTAATGCCATGAAAAATCTCCAGCTCCAGGCTGTCGAACTGGATACACATCTCGTTGATCTTCTCAACGCCGACGCCGTGTTCACCCGTAATGGTGCCGCCTTTATCGATGCACAGCTGCAGGATCGCGCTACCGAAAGCCTCGGCACGCTCCAGCTGATCGTTGTCATTGGCATCGTAAAGAATAAGGGGGTGCAGGTTCCCGTCACCGGCGTGGAACACATTAGCCACGGCGAGACTGTATTTGTTCGACAGTGAACTGATACTGGAGAGCACACTGGACAGCTCGCGTCTTGGGATAGTGCCATCCATACAATAATAGTCAGGCGCAATTCGGCCCACGGCCGGGAACGCCGCCTTCCTGCCCTGCCAGAGCTTCGCGCGCTGCTCGGCGTCGGTCGCCACCTGCACATCGATGGCACCGCTGCCACGCATCACACCCAGCACTTTCTCGATCAGTATCTGCAATCCAGTTGAAGTACCATCGAGTTCACACAGCAGGAGTGCCTGCGCATCGGTGGGATAACCCGCACCAATAAATGCTTCTGCCGCTTCAATGGCAAGCTTGTCCATCATCTCAAGGCCGGCCGGCAGCACACCCGAGGCAATAATGTCGGCGACGCAATTTGCCGCCTGGTCCACTTCTGAAAAAGCCGCCATCAGCACCGCCACCTCAGGCGGCTGTGGCAACAGCTGAACCGTCACTTCCACCACGATGCCCAGCATGCCTTCCGAGCCATGCATCAGCGCCAGCAGGTCATAACCCGGTGTATCAAATCCCGGGCCGCCAATGGTGACAAGTTCACCGTCCGGCAGCACCACCTTGATCTCTTTCACGTTATGCACCGTGAGCCCGTACTTCAGGCAGTGCACGCCACCGGAATTCTCGGCAACATTACCGCCAATGGTGCAGGCAATCTGTGATGACGGGTCCGGTGCGTAATAAAGCCCAATGTCCTCCACCGCATGGGTGATAGCAAGATTGGTCACACCAGGCTGTACAACCGCTGTCAAAGCTCGCTCGTTCACAGCCAGCACCTGGTTAAACTTCGCCATCACCAGCAGAACCCCTTCGTGGTGCGGCATGGCGCCGCCTGAAAGACCCGTGCCGGCACCCCGCGCCACCAGGGGCACCTGGTGTTCATGGCAGAGTGCCGTAATACGCTGCACCTGCCCTGTCGTCTCGGGAATGACCACGACACCGGGTCGTTGCTTCTTCGCGGTCAGGCCGTCCGCTTCATACACAGCAAGCCTTTCCGGCTCGAGGATCACCTCGCTGGCAATGCGCTTCAGCGCTCTCAGGAATTCAGGGGTCATATGAAGCATTATACAGGGGCAGCGCGATGCTTTCCGGTATAATTACGTTCGTCAATTTCCAGGGGGCTGTTTGTGGCCATCAATACCGTTGAAGAAATCCTCGATGATTTTCGCCAGGGCAAAATGGTGCTCATCATGGACGACGAGGATCGAGAAAATGAGGGCGACCTGATCATCGCCGCCGACGTTGTAACACCGGAACATATTACGTTTTTCGCGCGTTATGCCTGCGGATTAATCTGCCTGACGCTGACCGAGGAACGTGCGCAGCAGCTGAAGCTGCCGCTCATGGTGGACAAGAACAAGTCCATGCATGAAACCAACTTCACTGTATCAATCGAGGCGGCTGAAGGTATCAGCACCGGCATATCTGCCGCAGACAGGGCAAAAACCATCAGGACCGCGGTGGCCAAGAACGCCATGGCTGAAGACCTTGTGCAACCAGGTCATATCTTCCCCCTGATCGCACAGCCGGGTGGCGTGCTGACCCGGGCAGGACATACAGAAGCCGGTTGTGACCTCGCTCGCATGGCAGGCTATGAACCTGCCTCGGTCATTGTTGAGGTCATGAACGAAGACGGCACCATGGCAAAACGCCCCGAGCTAGAGGCCTTTGCGGAAAAACATGACATCAAGATCGGCACCATCGCCGACCTGATCCAGTACCGGAACCTGTACGACACCACCATTGAACAGGTGGATGAGCGATCCGTGACCACAACCACCGGTGAATTCCGGCTCAAGACCTACAAAGACAATATCTCAGAGTGTGTGCACTACGCACTGGTCAAAGGCGACATCCAGGAAGACGACCCCTGCCTGGTGCGAGTACACGTTCTGAACACCCTGCGGGACGTGCTGCAGACAACCCGTCCTGGCTTCACTGATACCTGGTCATTGCCCGATGCCATGGCACACATTGAAAAAGAAGGAAAAGGTGTCGTTGTGCTGATCGGCCAGGAATTCAGCCAGGCCCATGAACTGGAACAGGTGGGGCACTTCCCGGAGATGCCCCCGGTGCAGCGTCATACCAATGAGGCAGGTGTTTACCGTGTGGTCGGTACCGGTTCGCAGATTCTGCGTGATGTTGGTGTGACCAAGATGCGCCTGCTGAGTTCGCCAACCCGATTTAATGCCATTTCTGGATTTAACCTGGAAGTTGTTGAATTTGTTGAAAAATAGAAACCTTGCCTGGGTCGTTTTGTGGCTGGTCATAGCCCCTGGGGCGCTGGCTGAGGCTGACCCTGCAGAGGTTGTAAATGCGTTCCACGAGGCGCTCATCAGTGCCATGAAGGCACCCGATTACGAGAGCCGGCTGTCCGTTGTTGGTCCGGCCGTCGAGGCAAACTTCCAGGTACACACCATCTCACGCATCTCCCTCGGCCGGAACTGGAGCACTCTCTCGGAAGAAAAGAAGGCAGATTTTCAGGCAATCATCACGGAGCTCATCACCTCCACCTACAGCTCACGCTTCAACAATTACGATGGGCAGGTGTTTGCCATTATTGGCAGCGAAGACATGAAGCGTGAACGCAAGCGCGTAAAGTCGACCCTGACCACCAAAAACGAAACCGTGACCCTGGACTACCAACTGCAACAGGTGGATGACGGCTGGCGCATCTACGACATTGTCGCCAATGGGGTCAGTGACCTTTCCCTGAAGCGCTCCAATTATGATGCTCTCTACAAATCTGGTGGGCTTGATGCCGTGACTGCCGAAATCTCGCAGAACATCGCCGACAACCAGCCAGACCCCGGCTAACTCATGCTGGAGACGATGCTGACCAACTGGACAGCCTGGGTTGTCAGGCACGCACGAGCCGTGCTGACCGTGACCCTGCTTGCCACCTGCGGCGCCGCCTGGGTGGCCATCACCCAGTTTGAGATGAATTCAGACACGTCGCGGCTGATTCGGCAGGATACCGACTGGAAACGGGTGAACACCGAGTTCCTCGACACCTTCCCGCAGTATGACCGCAACACCTTCGTGGTGGTGAGCGGCGATCAGCCAGACAAGGTCTCCCAGGTGGCGAGGACGCTCTCGACAAACATCCGCGACGAAAGTGACGTGTTTGAGTCGGTCTACAGCCCGGCATCGAATGACTTTGTGGATGCAAACGCCCTGCTCTACCTCGATCCGGAAACACTAAACGACACGGTCTCGAAACTGGCCGATGCCCAGCCTTTTCTTACTGCAATCGCCGAGGACAATTCCCTGCGTTCAGCGCTTGAGCTGGTCATCGATGCACTGGCATCTGACGAACCGCTGCCCGCCGGATTCACCCAGATGAGCGATGCCCTGGCCATGGCCGCCGAGCGCGCCATTTCCGGCAACAGCAAGCCGATTTCCTGGCGCGATGAGCTCTTCCAGGTGGAAGCCGGTAATACCTATTACCAGGTGATCTTCGTGCAGGGTGTCCAGAACTTCGGTGAAGACCTCCCGGATGCGCAGATCATAAACACGCTTGAACGCATCATCAGTGAACTCCGCCACCCCTATAAAGAAGATGTCGCCATCCGCCTGACCGGCCAGGTGCCACTGGAACATGGTGAAATCGTCAGTGCCATGAACTCGGCGCAATATGCCGGATCACTCGCCCTGCTGATCCTGGTGGGTGTGCTGGTCTGGGGTGTGCGCAGCCTGCGCATCATCGCGGCAACCTATCTTTCCATGATCGTGGGTCTGATCTGGACCGGCGCCTTCGCCATGCTGGTGGTGGGCCAGTACAACACCATTTCGATCATCTTCCTGGTGATGTTCATCGGGCTCGGTGTGGATTTCGCCGTACACCTCTGCCTGATGTACCAGGAAGCACGAACCGAACACACCAAAACTGCGGCACTGATCGAAACCGGTCACGAACTGGGTCTGGCGATCGCGCTGTGCGGCGTGACCTCGGCCATTGGCTTTCTCGCGTTTGTACCGACGGATTACACGGGCCTCGCCGAGATGGGCATTATTTCAGGTGGCGGCATGATCATCGCCGTTGCCATTAGCCTGACACTGATCCCGGCTTTTTTTGCCGTGGTATCAGACCCGCGTGAGCCAACAAACCTGCCATTCGTTGGTGCCATGACCAACCTCGTCGCCGACCATTCACGCACCACTGCCTGGGTCACGCTTGCCCTGGCCGTGGTCCTGACGGCTATCGCCAGCCAGGCAACCTTTGATTACAGCACGCTGTCATTGAAAGACCCGAAATCGGAAGCCATGACTACCCTGCAGGAACTGCAGGAAGAGGCCATTATCACAGATTATGCGCTCTCCTATATGGCACCGGACCTGGTGAGTGCAGAACAAACAAAAACTGAACTGAACGCGCTGACCGAGGTTTCTGAAGTCAAGGTCCCGGA